>NZ_JBHUSB010000001.1:65003-587623 GCF_042673905.1 Arthrobacter sp. NPDC057009 | reverse complement strand
TTCCCACTCCAAAATAACCCACTCCGCTCCCCCCGCTGTCGTCTCCTGTTTCCCACCCCCCCTTTGTGGCGCCGCCCCCCCTGGGGGGGGGGGGGGGGGGGGGGGGGCCCCCCCCCCCCCCCCCCCACCACTCCTGGCACTTGGCGCTCTCGTGATGAGAAAGCCCATTCGTGATGAAAAAGCTTAGGGTGCCGGGGTGCAGGTGGGAGCAGTACCTGCAGCGGCGCCAGATGCAACACCGTAGGTGCCGCCCTCGATCTGGCACTTCACGCTCTCAAACATTTCATTCAGTGAGCCACCCAGCGCTGTGACGGCGATAATGATGACGACGGCGATGAGGGCGACCATGATGCCGTATTCAACGGCGGTTGCGCCCTTTTCGTCGCGACGGACACGGGCAGCAGCGTTAGAGAAGAAGGCAAGCATTTTTTACTCCTGAGCGAGTGTTGGGAAGCTGGTCCATCACCAGCTCTGTAAAAAAGTTAGCAACGGAAATGCGCCTTAAAGCTGGTCTTTGGCACTTCCTGAGCCAACCCTGATCGTCCTGCGCATTTCCTGCGCTAGGCTTGCGCAAACCTTGAAGCTTGAAGCGTTTCGTAATCCAGGAGGACAGCAAAAGGACCCCCTCGGCACTGGGATCCGAGGGGGTCCGGTCTTTGTTCTGCCGAGCAGGGTTTTAGGCATAGGGCGTGGCAGGGAGCTACATGTTTCCCATGTAGTTGTCCATGATGTTGATAGCGGCTGGGCCAATGATGATGGTGAAGAGCACCGGCAGGATGCAAAACATCAGAGGGAAAAGCACCTTGACTGGCAGCTTCATTGCCTTTTCTTCGGCGCGCTGTCGCCGTCTGATGCGCATCTGTTTGGCTTGCGTCCGGAGTACGGCAGCAATTGCAATTCCGTAGGTGTCGGCCTGTACGACGGCGCGGACAAAGCTCCGCAGATCCGAGGAGTCCACCCGTTCAGCCATCGCCAGGTAGGCATCTTTGCGGCTTCGCCCGACCTGCATGTCCTGTAGCGTGCGGCCAAGTTCGGCTGCAAGCGGACCCTGGCCGTTTGCGCTGGCCTTTGCCATCGCCGATTCAAAGCCAAGCCCGGCTTCAACGGAGATCAGCATTTGGTCCAAGGTGTTGGGGAGTTCCAGTGCTATGGCCTTTTGGCGCTCAGCGCCCCTGCTGTGAACAATAATGTCCGGGGCTAGATAGGCTAGTGCCGTGACCAAGAGAACCAGTAGAAAGCCGGCGGGGGATGGGGATTTAAGGAGTACCAGTATCGACAGAAGAGCGACAACCAGTGCAGCGGCCGGCTTCAACATCAGAAGCCGGTCCAGGGGAAGACTGGCAGGACGGCCTGCTCTGGCCAGAAGCTTGTCAAGCCAACTTATATAACCTTTAGGGGTGACGCGGCGACCGACGTTAGCGAGGGCGGGGCGGTCGGTGGACACCGATGTTGGCCCGACGCCGGCACTTTTAACGGCACGTCCCAGGTTACCGTGTACGGCAGCCAATCCGCGGCGGTCCACAGCGATTAAGGACCAAATCAGATAGGTGATGGGGGCGATGATGAGCGCGATGATTAACCAGGCAAAGGGAGCCATGGGAATTCTCCTTAGAACTTAATCTTGACGACTCGGCTGAGCCAGAACGACCCGATCACCAGCTGGATCACCGCGAAGACAACCATGCCCCACCCGAGCAGACTGGCGAACAACGTGCCGATATACCCGGGATTGGCGAAGTTGAGGTAAACAAACATGCCTATCGGCAACGCGATAAGGATGTAGGCAGATAACTTTCCCTCAGCGCTAAGCGCCTGCACCTGTCCCTTGATCTCGGAACGTTCCCGAATGGTTTCACCCACGTGGTCCAAGACATCGGCCAGGTCACCACCCACTTCACGATGGATTTCTATCGCTTGGCCGGTCCAGTCAAAGTCCTCGCTTTTGAGGCGGAGTGCAGCATCGGCCATCGACTCCTTGAGATCCCTGCCGAGCCGCGTTTCGGTTACGATCCGCGCGAATTCCTCAGACGTCGGCGCGTCGGCCTCCTGAGAGACTGCGTCGATGGACCTTAAGAGACTGTGCCCTGCTCTTAGGCCGCCGGCCATCATCTGAAGAGTTTCCCCAAGCTGGGATGCGAACTTGGCCCGGCGGCGAGCGGTTAGGAAAGCCAACCATATCTTGGCTGCAAAGGGGGTTGCGGCCAGCAAAAGCAAACCAAAGATAATTCCACCGAGGATAAAACCGACAACGCCGACGGTTACGGCAGCACAGGCCACGAATAGGATGAAGTCGGCCTGCTTGAGGCGAAGCCCGGCTTGTTCCAAGGAGTCTGCGGTAACGAATTTGGCCTTCTTTCCAACCCCTTGGTCAATAAATGAAACAGCAGTGGTGGTGGCCTGAGTCAAAAGGGATGGCTTCTCGCGGACGTCTGGCCTCCGCCTAGATAGCGGAATTGCCGAACCTGGGCGAAGCACCAGCAAAAGGCCGATGGTGAGGGCTATGAAGCAGAGACCAACACCACAAGCCAAAAAGAGGGGGCTTGTGGTATTCATCGGTATCCGCCCCCCATAGGCATTGCCCCGAAAACGGCGGGTGAGATGGTGATGCCCAGGTCGGCAAAATGATCGACGAACCTGGGCCGGACCCCTGTCGGGATTGGTTGGCCGAGGAATCGACCGTTTGCATCGACTCCCGCGCTGTAGTCAAAGGCAAAGGCGTCCTGCAGGGTAACGATGTCACCCTCCATCCCTTGGACTTCCGTGATATTTGTGACTCGACGCGTGCCGTCGCGGAGACGGGAAATATGGACGATAAGGTTCACTGCCGAGGCAATCTGTTCACGTATTGCACGGAGCGGGAGGTCCATGCCCGCCATAAGGACCAGCGTTTCCAGGCGGGCAATCGCATCCCGGGGAGAGTTCGCATGGACGGTCGAAATTGAACCATCATGGCCAGTATTCATGGCCTGCAACATATCCAAGGATTCGCCACCACGGACTTCGCCGACGACGATCCTATCCGGTCGCATGCGGAGGGAGTTCCGAACAAGATCCCGAATGCTGATTTCACCCTTCCCCTCGATATTTTGTGGTCTGCTTTCCAACCGGACCACATGGTCCTGCTGGAGTTGGAGCTCAACCGCGTCTTCAATGGTGACGATTCGTTCGTCTGCCGGCAGGAAGGAGGACAATACGTTCAGAAGGGTCGTTTTACCTGTGCCGGTTCCGCCGGAAACGATGATGTTCAGCCGCGCCCTGACGCAGGCGTGGAGCAGCTCCGCCATCGCTGCCGATATTGTGCCAAATTCGATCAGGTTATTGACGGTCAGCGGCACCTGTCCGAACTTTCGAATGGTCAGCGTGGACCCGCTGACTGCAAGTGGAGGGATGACGGCATTGACACGGGAGCCATCCTGAAGCCTGGCGTCTACGAGTGGCGATGATTCGTCGATACGCCGGCCAACACGTGTAACTATCCGCTCGATGATTCGACGCAAGTGCTCCTCTGAGGTGAATTTGGTGTTCGTCATAAGCAGCTTGCCCCCGCGCTCCACGTACACACTGTCCGGCCCGTTGACCATGATCTCTGTTACGCCTGGGTCATCCAGGAAGCGCTGCAAGGGGCCGTGGCCTAGGACATCATCCATGATTTCCTGAATGAGGCGCTGACGCTCGCCCGGTGAAAGAGGTATGTCGTCTTCCTCGATCACAGCGCGAAGCTCGTCCTTGACATAAGCGCTGAGTTCTTCTTCATTTAGGGAAGAATCGCTGATCCGGGTGCCAAGACGCTCATAAAGGGCCGTTGCGGCGCGCTCTTTGACAGCGCTTAAGGCGTCGCTGGACTCCGCCGCGTTCGCTCTTGTTTCGGTAGTGCTCGCGGCTGGCGTTCCAAACGGAGCAGAAGTGCCCGCCCACTGGTTTGCCACGGCCGGTTCCGGCGATGTCTCCAGATTGTCGTATCCACGAACAGCACTGAGTCGCTTGGATAAATTCATGACACTACCGCCCTTCGGTGAAGTTTCTTGTGTGGTTTTGCTTCCCAATTCGGGCCCAAACGGTCGACCAGATGATGGAGGCCTTTCGCGGCTTGGTCTTTCGAGCCGTCTTGGAGCAGGGGGACGCCTTTGTTAGTGGAATACGGCACCGTTCGAGACCTTGGCAGAACAACGTCAACGGGGCACGTGATGGTGGCCTCAACATCCTGCAACGACAGCCCGCTTCTTCGGTCGGCGAAGTTCAGGACAACATGACGGTGTTGTGGCAGCAGATCGAGCTCTTTGAGAATGCGGAGACCCGTACGTAAGCCCTTTATGCTCGGGATGTCCATTCCACAGACCCAGACAGCATCAGTGGCGACTTCCAACGTGGCCAGAACGTGCTCGCCCAAACCAGGCGCCGTATCCACTACGACATACTCGAATTCGCTTTGCAGTTGGCTAAGCAGCTGGGTTATGTCTCCGCCTGAGATACGGTCGATGTCAGCCGGATCGTGTGGGGCGCACAGAGCGTAGAGTCCTGCCGGGTGCACGCTCAAGTAGGATTTGAGCACCATTGTGTCGTTAACTGCTGCTCCAGTCACACCATCGGAGATAGTTCTTTCGGGGGCAAGCATGAGTCCGGAAGCGACGTCTCCGAATTGCAGGTCAAGGTCGACAACTACTACTGCCATTGGGCGGCTCTTCGCTAATCCCACCGCGATGTTAGTTGCGACTGTTGTCTTGCCCACTCCGCCCTTCGGCGACATTACGGCGATGACCCGGCCTCCTTGTCGCTGTCCCTCTACGGAGTTTCCGAGGCCCCTACGACGCCCGGCTGATGCCAAGCTGGCACGTTCAAGGAGGATCCTGATGGTGTCGACGTCGGACTGGGGATCCAGCAGATCCCGGATCCCGGCCCGCATTGCCGGCAGGGCGAGTTCGGAGTCCCCAGCCGCAACGAGGACGACGCTGATCTCCGGATATTGGAGATCAAAGAGACTGGCCAGCCTGAATGCATCTTCGAAGGGGAGGCCAGGACCGAGAAGCAAGACTTCAGCCGGGTCGCCGGTCAAGAGGCGAAGGACGTCGTCTGGCCCTGGGGGCAGGTAATCTGCCTGAATGGCGTGCAGGCTGCCGTGGACTCCTGACGTAGCTTGTCTGACGCGGCGTTCGAAGTCCGTGTCCGAAGTGATCAGGACGAAGCGGCTCATCGGAACAGCTCGGCTTTCTTGATTACTACGGGTGTGCTCTCCTTGGCGGTCTCGGGCTCTTTCGTAAGCCACAACTCTCCGAACTCGGCGCCTACCGCGATCTTCGTGGCGTCGGTGTCATTCCGGGCGAAGGTCACGATGAATGAGCCTGTCGGCAGCTGCGTATTGGCTTTTTCGGCCGGGTCAGTCTCGACGTTGGACTTCGTGGCCTTGGGCAGGGCGCGCTGGACACTCGTGACAAGGACCTTGTGGAAGACCATCTGTCCTGACTCCGGGGCCGCATTGGCCGGGCGGGCACCATCGGCGAACAACATGACGATTCCGACCGTGTCGCCTGCAACCAGCCGGCCACCAATCACCCGTTCAGCAGCCAACTCAACCGATATCTCCTGCATTCCGGCAGGAACCGGTACCGACCCGGGGGCTGACAGGCTCTCCGGATCAACCAGGCGTGCACCCAAGAGCGCTTCACCAGGCAGGAGTTCGACGCCGGCGACCTTCCCCTGCAGCCCTTCGAGGCTCTTGAGGGCGCCGTTGGGAACCGAAGCCGACGGTAGGGACTCGAGCTTAACCGCGTTTTGGATGGCTTCGAGGCTTGCGCCCTCCGGAATCTGGTTCTGCACAACCAGGACTTCAAGAGGTTGTAGGTCCTTTTGAGCACGTAGCTCGGAACCCTGTACATATGAGACCAGAAGCAGCGTGCCAACTATTGCCAGCACAAGTGCTACGGCGCCTCCCAGTAGGCGAGTTTTCAATTTGGTTTTTCCAATCTCTTAGATCGTTGGAGCTAGCCGATGAGTCGGGCGGTGGTTCCGCCCAGGTTTGGTCCGTTACCCGTGAGGCCCTCTTCCAGCGAGAGGAAACGGACGAAATGGCCTTTGATGCCTCGGCAGTCGCCGGTACAGGCAGGCGCGGATGTGTTGTTCCAGTTCAAAGCCGGTTGACCGCCGAACCTCCAGCCAGTAGCTTGGAAGGCCGCAAAACCATAGAGCGTGTATTCGGCTTGATTTCCTTGCAGACCGTTGGTTTTCTGGAAGATGGGGATCAATGTCGGACCCGTCTTGAGGGCGTCCAACTTCGCTTTACAATCGTTTGGAAAGTTGGTTCCAGGATCGCTGCCAGCGGAGGGGTCATCTAGATTGACGTCAGCGGTGCACGTCCCGCTGTCGTCCTGATCAAGCCAGCCGAAGCCACCTGGTACAGCGTGTCCAGTAGGCCCATTGCAGGTGTTGGAGGGTGCGAGTGTGTCGTATCTGATCAACACGTCGGTCAGTGAGGGGTCTCCGGTGAAATCATCGGTGGCGATGAGGTCCTCGAGCTGCTCCTCACTCAGTGCTTGCTCAAAAACGCACCAGGAGAAAGTCCAGGGAAGAGTCGGTCCCGCGCCTGGAGCTCCCCAGCTGGCACTTGCGGATGCGGCGATGTCAGCGGTGTCGATTCCCAGGGCGCGGGCGAATGTCAGTGAAAAGTGGTTGTTTCCATCGGTGTCCTTCGATTGTGTAGTGACATCGACGGTGCCGGCACTTACATCAACCACGAGGTTTTGGATATTGGTTGCGTTGTCCAGCGTGTTGCCTTTACCCATGGCCTCGGCCAGATCATCGGGCGCGGTGCATTCTGCTGACGAAGAGTCATTTGCGCAGGCTTGGGCCACCGCTAGTGCGGAGGAATCAGCACCGTTTTGGAGTTGGGAGTGTTCCGAATACATCATCGCAACATCGACGGAGAATGCCGTCATACCCAACAATGCCACTGTAAGCAGAGCTGTCAGGGGAGCCACGACGCCCCGCTCCGAATCCTCGCGCGTTAGCCGCCACATCGCATGACTCCCCTTGAGGAAATTGAAAGGTCCGTTGGCATTCCTGGAATCAAGCCAGGGAGACCAGTGAGATAGGTTGTGTTAAAAGTGACCGTCGCCGTCACGCTGTCCCCTGGTGAGCATGCCCCGTCTTCATAGGTAAGTGCCACGTCATCCTGAACCAGCGCAACAGACGGCGCAGCTGAGACACCAGCGTTCTGCGCGTCTTCATCGCTGTAATCCTCATCGGCATACTGGACCGCCGCGTAACGGGCAGCCTCCCGGGCTGCTTCAGACAATGACACTTGAATATTAAAAGCACGGCCAAATTCGAAGATCCCCAAAACTAGCATCAAAAAGATGGGGAGAACCAGTGCGAATTCGACTGCAACTGCACCCTTTTCGCCGAGCCGCGGTACCGTGAGTTTGCTCAAGAATGCATTCACCCGATGAAAACGAGATCTAGCCACGAGATTCCCCCTGGAGAAACGAAAGGCCTGAGAAACGGAAGACCCAAGAAGAGAAAGACCTTGGGAAATGAAAAGAAATGAAAGACCTTGAGATGGAAAGAGCCAGGTGCGGTGCCTGCCGGCGAAACGAGAAGTCTGCTGCCGGCGGGCCCGCCCTGGATTCTGGTTTGAACGACTACGGTGCAGCAGGAGGATCCGGCAGCTCGTCGACGATCGTCTGGAAGGCAGTATCAATCTGCCCACCGAGAACTACGACTGTGCCGATGATGACGGCCGCGATCAGGGCAACGAGCAGTCCGTACTCAACTGCGGTTGCGCCCTTTTCGGAAGAGAGGCGATCCTTTACGCCCGCAACGAAAGCAAGAACGGAGACCATGAAAGTAGACATTGTTTTTTCCTTAAATTCGATGGATTATTTCACCGAATTCCGACTCCCCCCATATCCGCGAAGGGCCGGCGCTTCGATAAATCAAGAATCCACCTGAAAGCCAGTTGGCAACAATGCGTAGTTCTACCCGACTTTCCACCCAAAAAAGCAAGTATTCCCCCCAAGCGAGTACTCAGGTTAAGGAAATCCCAAGCACGGGGACTACTTGGATACTCAAGGAATCAGCAAGAAAATCCTAGGGAATCTAACGTTTAACCAACGCAGGTTGACGTTTAGGCGGCCAAAAGAACCGCACCTAGGGTGGCGGCCAACATCGACGGGCCAAAGGCGACTTCTGAGCTCAAATTGGCGCGTTTTAGCCTAATCAAAACGACGGATAAAATACCGCCGAGCACAAAGCCGAGCGCTCCGCCGTAGAACAGGTGGCCCCAGCCCAAGTAGCCCAAGTACAGGCCTACAGGCGCAGCCAACTTCACGTCGCCCATGCCGATGCCACTTGGCGAAATTAGGGCCAAAATCAGGAAAACAACGAACAGGATGGCCGCTCCAGCGGCCGCGCGAAGCAGCTCCACCCAGTCTGCTGCGGCGAAGCTGCCCAGTAGGAGGAGTGCCAGGCCGGCCACCAGCAGTGTGAGGACAAGTGGATTCGGCAGCAGATGGTGGGCCAGGTCAATGCGGGCCAGCTGCACGCCGATGACCGCCAGCAGTAGAAAGGCCGGCAGGGGCCAATCCATCCCAAACCTCAGCGCAAGGGCGGCGCAGAGCGCTCCGGTGACCACCGCCGTCGTAATCCTTGTGCGCACGCCGGGCAGTCCGCCCAGGCGGGGGAGGGTGCGGGCAATGAGGAGTTCAGCGAGCGGGCTCAGTAGAATGCCAAGGAGTCCCATGGCAAAGGCAAAAAGAGCGGCCATACCTGCTGCAGACACATGGACTCCTGGGTTGACGGGCCCGGCGCTGGCGCAGGACTCCACGACCCCCGCCACCGGATACCCCATTTTGACCCTGGCGTCCGGTTGGCGCTATTCTTGGTAGTCGTTGTGCGTGTCCTTTCTCGATGATGCGTGCCCGCTTGGGGATCCAGTTGCAGGGTCGCTACCCGACGGGCATATTCGGGACTTGGGGATAACTGGTCCATAGAGCCCTCACCTCTGTTCCGGTCGCGCATAGATAGTAGGCGCACCCCGCGTGACGCCTAAACCCAGAACGCCAGAACAAGAACGAGGCAAACACCGTGCGTACGTACACCCCGAAGCCCGGCGATATTAACCGCCAGTGGCACGTCATTGACGCCACCGACGTTGTCCTGGGTCGTCTTGCCAGCCAGACCGCAACACTGCTGCGCGGAAAGCACAAGCCGACCTTTGCTCCCCACATGGACATGGGCGACTTCGTCATCATCATCAACGCTGAAAAGGTTGCCCTCACCGGCGCCAAGCTGGAGCAGAAGCGCGCTTACCGCCACTCCGGCTTCCCGGGCGGCCTGACCTCCGTCAACTACGCGGAACTGCTGGAAACCAACCCGGTCCGCGCCGTTGAGAAGGCCATCAAGGGCATGCTCCCGAAGAACTCCCTGGCTGCCCAGCAGCTGAGCAAGCTGAAGGTCTACCGTGGCGCCGAGCACCCCCACGCAGCCCAGCAGCCCAAGACTTTCGAAATCAACCAGGTCGCCCAGTAGTCCTGGCCACCAACACTTTTACTTACGAGGAGAACCGTGGCTCAGAACGACGAACTGACCACCGAAGCCGTTGAGGCTGAGGAAAACCTGACCAGCTACACTTCCGAGAGCAGCGCTGCTGAAGCCGCTCCTAAGAAGGAGCGCCCGGCCCTGACCGTTGCCGGCGCAGCTGTTGGCCGCCGCAAGGAAGCCGTTGCACGCGTTCGCGTTGTGCCGGGCTCCGGCAAGTGGACCATCAACGGCCGCGAGCTGGCGAACTACTTCCCGAACAAGCTGCACCAGCAGGACGTCAACGAGCCCTTCAAGATCCTGGATCTCGAAGGCGCCTACGACGTCATCGCCCGCATCCACGGCGGTGGCCCCTCCGGCCAGGCCGGTGCACTGCGCCTCGGCATCGCCCGTTCGCTGAACGAGATCGACGTCGAGAACAACCGCGCCACCCTGAAGAAGGCCGGCTACCTCACCCGTGACGCCCGCGTCATCGAGCGTAAGAAGGCCGGTCTCAAGAAGGCACGCAAGGCTCAGCAGTACTCCAAGCGCTAATCCCGCTTACCGAGGCGTTCCCGCCTCGCACAGAAGCCCGTTCCGCCACTGGCGGGGCGGGCTTCTGCCGTTAACCCCGGTTACTGGACCGGTGACGCCGGTGAGCAGGGGAAACGTCCGCAACGCACCCCGCACCCGCCGTTTTGGGCAGGTGCGGGCACCTGAATCGTCTAAACTTGGACCCGATGTCTACATTATTTGGAACAGACGGTGTCCGGGGCCTGGCGAACGGCCTGTTGACTGCCGAGCTCGCATTGCAGCTGGCCCAGGCCGCCGCCGTCGTGCTTGGCCATGAACGCACCAGCGAAGGTGCACGGCCGCGTGCCGTGGTGGCGAGGGATCCCCGCGCCAGCGGTGAATTCATCGCCGCGGCCGTGGAAGCCGGGCTTTCCAGCTCCGGCATCGACGTCTACGACGCCGGTGTCCTGCCCACCCCCGCAGCCGCCTACCTCGTGGCAGACCTGGACGCCGACTTCGGCGTCATGATCTCCGCCTCGCACAACCCGGCTCCCGACAACGGGATCAAGTTCTTCGCCCGCGGCGGCCAGAAGCTCCCCGACGAGGTGGAGGACGCGATCGAGGCCCAGATGGGCAAGGAGCCCGTCCGCCCAGTGGGCGGCGAGGTTGGCCGCATCCAGCGCTTCTCCGACGCCGAGGACCGGTACATCGTCCACCTCCTGGGCACGCTCCCGCACAACCTCGACGGCCTCAAGGTAGTCCTCGACTGCGCGCACGGTGCCGCCAGCGGCTGCTCCCCGCAGGTCTTCAAGGACGCCGGCGCTGACGTGGTGGTCATTGGCGCCGAACCGGACGGCCTGAACATCAACGACGGCGTGGGCTCCACGCACCTCGGCCTGCTCAAGGCGGCCGTGGTGGAGCACGGCGCCGACCTCGGCATTGCCCACGACGGCGACGCCGACCGCTGCCTTGCCGTGGACCATGAAGGCAACGAGGTGGACGGCGACCAGATCATGGCCATCCTCGCCGTGGCGCTGAAGAATGCCGGCAAGCTCAAGGACGACGTCCTGGTGGCCACCGTCATGAGCAACCTCGGCCTCAAGATCGCCCTCCGCGACGCCGGCATCGCCATCCGCGAAACGGGCGTGGGGGACCGGTACGTGCTGGAGGAAATGCGCGACGGCGGCTACAACCTCGGCGGCGAACAGTCCGGCCACGTGATCCTCGCCGACTACGCCACCACCGGCGACGGCGTCCTGACCGGCCTGCAGCTCGCGGCGCAGGTGGCCCTGACCGGCCGCCCGCTCAAGGACCTCGCGACCATCATGACCAAGCTGCCCCAGGTCCTCATCAACGTGAAGGACGTGGACCGCAGCCGGGTGGGCGGAGACGAGACCCTGGCCGCCGCCGTGAAGGCAGCTGAAGCCGAGCTGGGTGACACCGGCCGCGTTCTCCTGCGCCCGTCCGGCACCGAACCGGTTGTGCGCGTCATGGTGGAGGCGGGCGACCAGCAGACCGCCCAGGTAATCGCCGAACGCCTCGCCCAGGTTGTGAAGACCCAGCTGGCGCTGGAGCCCGTCGGCTAAAGCACCCCAAGAGCAAAGAGCAGCCCGCCCCCTGAAAAGTCAGGAGGCGGGCTGCTTCTTTGTGGCGAAATAGCCGGCGCTACTTGGCGGCCTGGTTCTGGTTCTGTGCGTGCAGGGCGTCGCGGATCTCCTTGAGCAGGGCGATCTGCGGATCCTCGGCTGCTTCCTGCTTGGCGTCCTGCCCGATGCCCAGCTTCCGGTTGCGGTGCTCGATCAGCTTGTTCATCGGGGCCACAATGACGAAGTACAGCGCTGAGGCCACCAGCAGGAAGTTGACCACCGCGGTGAGCAGCACGCCGAAGCGCACGTCACCGAACGCCAGGAAATCGTCAAAGTTGGGCTCTCCCACGAGCCACGAGATCAGCGGCATCAGGACGCTCTTGACCAGGGCATCCACCACGGCGCTGAACGCCGAACCGATCACCACTGCCACGGCCAGGTCGATGACATTTCCCTTGAGAATGAACTTCTTGAATCCACTAAGCATGCCAACCAAACTACCGCACCGGGTTTACGGGCCAGAGTTTAGGGGACAGCCTCAGCGGTAGCCGGGGGCTGCTTCCAGGCCGAAGTACTGCTCGAGCGTGGCGATGCCGCGCTTCCGCATATCCGTGGCCGCTTCGACGCCGATGTACCGCAGGTGCCACGGTTCGTAGAAGTACCCGGTGATGGTGTGCTGCATCCACGGATACCTGACCACGAAGCCGAAGCGGTGCGCGTTGGCCTTGGCCCAGACGGCGGCCGGCTGCTCGGCGAAGCATGGCTGGAAGCTGCACGCTCCGCCGCCGTCACCGATGTCGAACGCCCAGCCCGTCTGGTGTTCCGAGTGGCCAGGGCGCGCCGAGGCGGTATCTGCTGCCGCCCGGCCCCGCGAGCTCACGTAGCCGTTGTAGGTGGCGGTCTGCGTCGCGTAGGAGCGGTAGCCGCTCGCCAGCGTCATGGTCACGCCGTCCGCCGCTGCTGCGGCGAACATCTTTTCCGCGGCAGCCGCCGTCGTGCTGTTCAACTGCGCCGCCTCGCCGGCGACGGCGAGGGCCATACGCGGCCGGACCAAATCGGCCGGGACGTAGTTGGCCGGCTTGAGCGGGCGGTGCTTGTTGACGATGACCCAGGGACTGGTGGGCGCGGTCAGTGAGTGCTGCTTGGGCAGGCGTGAGGCGGCCGACGGCGGTGCTGCCGCCGCCGTCGTGGACGGCGCCGGCACTGTGGCGGACGGCGGCTTCGCCGACGTGCTGGGTGGCGAGGCGGCGGAAGCAGTAGCGGAGGCCGGGGCCGAGCCCCCGGCGGACGGCGTGGTACCGGTCGGAACCGTGGTGGCCGTGCCGGAAGCAGCAGGTGAGGCCGTGCCCATGGCCGTGGAACCCGATGCCGCGGAACCCGGGGCTTCGGGGGCAGGGCCGGGGGTGCAGGCGGCAAGGGCAGACAGGCCGGCTCCCGTCAGCAGCAGCTGCGCCACTGCGCGCCGGCTGGGGCGGCCGCCCGACCGGGCGTTTACGGAAGCAGCGGAAGAGCAGTCGTAGCACACGTGCGCTAGACCTTCCGCAGCAGCATCCTGCGGACGGAATGGTCCGCTTCCTTGGTGAGCACCAGCTGCGCCCGCCCCCGGGTGGGCAGCACGTTCTCTTCCAGGTTCGGTTCGTTGATGCGCTTCCAGATGTTGCGGGCGGTCGCTTCGGCCTCTTCATCGGACAGCGTGGCATAGCGGTGGAAGTACGACTCCGGCTGCGCGAAGGCGGTGGAACGGAGCTTGCGGAACCGGTCCACGTACCATTCCTCGATGTAGGACGTCTTGGCATCCACATAGATGGAAAAGTCAAAAAAGTCGCTGAGGGCCAGGCCCTGGCGGCCATCGTGCCGCGGCCGCGCCGGGGCGAGCACATTCAGGCCCTCGACAATCAGGACGTCCGGCCGCCGGACCACCACTTCCTTGCCGGGGACGATGTCATAGGTGACGTGCGAGTACCAGGGCGCCCGCACCTCCTCGGCGCCGCCCTTGATCTCGCTCACGAAGCGCAGCAGAGCACGGCGGTCGTAGGACTCCGGAAAGCCCTTCCGGTCGAGTAGCTGCCGGCGCTTGAGTTCGGCCAGGGGATACAGGAAGCCGTCGGTGGTGATGAGCTCAACGTTCGGCGTGCCCGGCCAGCGGCGCAGCATCTCGCGGAGAACACGGGCGATGGTGGACTTGCCCACTGCGACCGAACCGGCGACGCCGATCACGAAGGGCGTGCGCTGGGTCTGCTCGCCAAGGAACGTGGTGGTGGCCGCATGCAGCTGGCCTGCCGCCTCCACGTACAGGTGCAAGAGCCGGGAGAGGGGGAGGTAGACGTCCCGCACCTCGCTGATGTCCAGGGGGTCGCCGAGGCCGCGAAGGCGCAGCACGTCCTCTTCATTAAGGGGCTGCTCCATCTGGGCCGAAAGCCGGGACCAGGTCTGCCGGTCCAGCTCCACGAACGGGGAAACACCCTCTCCGTTCGCTTCGTTGCGTTGCAAAGTCACCCTAGAGATTCTGCCCCGACCTGCGCCAAGAGCGAAATGCGGCCGTTCTTGAGTGAATCTTGACCCTACCCATGACCGGTTCCTGAGCCTGCCACGCAACAGTGCAGGAAATAAGGGAGAACCGCCTCAGAAATACGAAGGGTCTGAACATGGGGAAGGCAGTTATACCGGAGCTGCCGCAGCGGACGGGCCGCGACTTTGGCGGCAGGCGCGGCGGGGGAGCAGCCACCCGGATCACCGAAATACGCCGCCGCAAGCGCTCCGCCGCGGCCGGGCGCTGGGCCAACTTCCTAGTGCTCCTGGTCCTTGCCTGTGCCGCGGCCGTCCTGGTTGCCATTCCCCAGGCCACCGGATCCCGGACCTACACGGTGCGCACGGATTTGATGGCCCCGGCATACCCTGCAGGCACCTTCCTGGTGGTGAAACCCACACCCCTGAGCCAGCTGAAGTACGGCGACGTCGTCACCTACCGGCCCACCCTGGACAGCACCGAGGTTCTGACCCGCCGGATCGTGGGCTTTGGTGCCCAGCAGAACGGTGAGAGGACCCTGATCACCAAGGCTGACAACGCCGTCGTCAACGACGCACAACCCGTCCATGCCCGCCAAATCATGGGAAAGCCGCTCTACGCCATCCCGCTGGCAGGCTACCTTGCCGGCGCGGCTGGCGACATGGACCGTGACCTCCTGATGGTGCAGGCAGCAGCCGGCCTCGCCGGCCTGTGCATGCTGCTCATCTTCCTTGGCGCCCGCAGGCGCCGGACAGGCTGACGGGCCGCCGGGCAGGCTGACGGCCGCCGGAGGAGGTCATCCGACGTCGGTTCTCCGCAAAGACCGATAGGCTTATACCCATGTGTGGAATCGTGGGTTATGTTGGCCGTACGTCGGGCCGGGCTGATGCCGGGCATGGTGCGTTGGATGTTGTTCTTGAGGGCCTGCGCCGTCTGGAGTACCGGGGTTACGACTCGGCCGGTGTTGCAGTGGTGGCTGACGGGGAGATTTCCTCGCGGAAGAAGTCCGGGAAGCTGAGCAACCTGCTGGCCGAGCTGGAGGAGCGGCCGCTGCCGGAGTCTTTGACCGGTATCGGGCACACGCGCTGGGCCACGCATGGTGGTCCGACGGATCAGAACGCGCACCCGCATCTGTCGGATGGCGGGAAGCTTGCGGTGATCCATAACGGCATTATTGAAAACTTTGCTGAGCTGAAGCAGGAGCTGCTGGCCAAGGGTGTGGTCTTCGCGTCGGAGACGGACACCGAGGTGGCCGCGGCGCTGCTGGGTGATATTTTTCGGAACAAGCTGGGCGGGGACGTCTCCGACGGCGGCCTGACCCGGGCGATGGAGCTGGCGTGCCAGCGGCTTGAGGGTGCGTTCACGCTCCTGGCCGTGCACGCCGACCAGCCCGACGTGGTGGTGGCCGCGCGCCGGAACTCGCCGCTGGTGGTGGGCCTGGGTGAGGGTGAGAACTTCCTGGGTTCGGACGTGTCCGGGTTCATTGACTACACCCGCCGTGCGGTGGAGCTGGGCCAGGACCAGATCGTGACGATCACCGCCGACACGGTGGACATCACCGACTTTTACGGCGCCCCGGCCGAGGGCAAGGAATACCACGTGGACTGGGACCCGGCCTCCGCGGAGAAGGGCGGCTTCGCGTCGTTCATGGAGAAGGAAATCCATGACCAGCCCGACGCGGTGGCGCAGACCCTTTTGGGCCGGTCGGACGCGAACGGGAAGCTGACCCTGGATGAGCTGCGCATTGACCCGCAGCTTTTGAAGAAGGTCGACAAGATCATCGTGCTGGCCTGCGGCACGGCCGCGTACGCGGGCCTGGTGGCCAAGTACGCGATCGAGAACTGGTGCCGGATCCCCACCGAGGTGGAGCTCGCGCACGAGTTCCGCTACCGGGACCCGATCGTGGACGAGAACACCCTGGTGGTCTCCATCAGCCAGTCCGGCGAAACCATGGACACGCTGATGGCGGTCCGCTACGCCCGGGAGCAGGGCGCGAAGACGGTGTCGATCTGCAACACCAACGGATCGACCATTCCGCGCGAATCCGACGCCGTGCTGTACACGCACGCCGGGCCGGAGATCGCAGTGGCCTCCACGAAGGCGTTCCTGGCGCAGATCACCGCGGCGTACCTGCTGGGCCTGTACCTGGCGCAGCTGCGCGGGAACATCTTCTCCGGGCAGATCAAGGATGTGCTGGCTGACCTGGGCAAGATCCCGGCGAAGATCCAGAAGATCCTGGACTCGGCCGAGGACCTGCGGGAGCTGGCGCGGAGCATGAAGGACGAGAAGTCCGTGCTGTTCCTGGGCCGGCACGTGGGCTACCCGGTGGCGCTGGAGGGTGCGCTGAAGCTGAAGGAAATCGCGTACATCCACGCCGAGGGTTTCGCCGCCGGTGAGCTCAAGCACGGCCCGATCGCTTTGATTGAGGAGGGCCAGCCGGTGTTCGTGGTGGTCCCGTCCCCGCGCGGCCGGGACTCGCTGCACTCCAAGGTGGTCTCCAACATCCAGGAGATCCGCGCCCGCGGTGCCCGCACTCTGGTGATCGCCGAGGAAGGCGACGACGCGGTCCGCGACTACGCCGAGCACGTCTTCTACGTCCCGGAAACCCCGACCCTGCTGATGCCGCTGCTGACCACCGTGCCGCTGCAGATCTTCGCCTGTGAACTTGCCGCCGGCAAGGGCTACGACGTGGACCAGCCGCGCAACCTGGCCAAGAGCGTCACAGTAGAGTAAGCCCATGATTGTTGGGATCGGCGTAGACGTAGTGGACATCGAGCGCTTCGGACGGCAGCTGGAGCGCACCCCCGGGCTGCGCGACCGGCTGTTTGTGCCGGCCGAACGGGAACTGAACACCCGCTCCCTGGCAGCGAGGTTTGCCGCCAAGGAGGCCGTGGCCAAGGTCCTGGGCGCGCCGGCCGGCATGAACTGGCAGGACTGCTGGATCGGACTGGACCAGAACGGTCCCACCATCCAGGTCAAGGGGACGGTGCTCGCCGTGGCCGAATCCAAGGGCGTCAAACGGTGGCACCTGTCCATGAGCCACGACGGCGGCATTGCCACGGCCACGGTGCTGGCCGAGGGCTGACCCGGACGGACTGACCAAATGATCAGCGCCTATACCGGAACCCAGATCAGGGACGCTGAAAAGCCCCTGCTGGATTCAGGTATGGGCGCTGTTCTCATGCAGCGGGCAGCCCGCGGCATGGCCGGCGCCGCCATCGCGGAGCTCCGTGGCCGCGGGCGCCGCCTGTACGGCTCCAGCGTGGTGGTCCTGGCCGGCAAGGGGAACAACGGCGGCGACGGCCTTTTCGCCGCCGCCCACCTTGCAGGGCGGGGCATGCGGACGACGGCGGTCCTCGCCTCCGCGAGTGCCCACCCCGACGGCCTGGCCGCCTTCCGGCGCGCCGGCGGCCGGGTCCTGACGCTGACCGACGCGAATGCCGGTGAGCTGGCAGCGCTGGCCGGCAGGGCCGACGTCGTAATTGACGCTTTTCTGGGAACCGGCGCCCGGGGCGGACTCCGGGAAGCGTCAGCGGAACTCGTGTCACGGCTAGCCGGGATGCTGCCTGTTACCGGCCCCCGCGGCATCGTGGTGGCGTGCGACGTGCCCAGCGGCGTGGACGCGGACACCGGCGAGGCCGCAGGACCCGTGCTGCCGGCGGACATCACCGTCACGTTCGGCGGGGCCAAGGCCGGCCTGCTGGCGGACCCCGGGGCGGATTTCGCCGGCCGGGTGGTGGTGGTCCCGATCGGCATCGAAGACTCGCTGCCCTGGCCCGCATTGCGGCGTGTCGAAGCCGCCGACCTCGCAACCCTGCTCCCGCGGCCCACGCGCCGCGCCCACAAGTATTCGCGGGGCGTCCTCGGAGTAGTGGCCGGGTCCCCGGCCTACCCGGGCGCCGCCGTGCTCGCCTGCCGCGGGGCACTCTCCGCCGGCGTCGGCATGGTCCGCTACGTCGGGCCGCCCGAGGTGGCGGACCTCATCCGCCAGAGCTGCCCCGAGGTGGTCTGCAGCACCGGCACCGTGGCCGAAACGCATGTCCAGGCCTGGCTCGTCGGTTCGGGGATGGACGGTACGGACGAGGAGGAGATGCAGCGCGTCCGCGACGCCGTCGACTCCGGCCTGCCCATCGTGGCCGACGCCGGAGCCCTGCCCGTGCTGCCGGACGTGCTGGCTCCGCAGGTGGTGCTGACGCCGCACGCCGGGGAGCTGGCCACCCTGTTGCAGCGCCTCGGCGCCGATTTGGACCGTAAAGCCGTCGAAGCCGCCACCCTCGCCGCCGTGCGCCGCGCCGCCGGGCTGACCGAGGCCACGGTGCTGCTGAAGGGTGCCACCACGCTGATTGCATCTCCGTACCAGGACTTCTACAGCCAGGCCGAGGGCACGCCCTGGATGGCCACCGCGGGCAGCGGTGATGTGCTGGCCGGAATCATCGGTGCGCTGCTCGCCCAGGTGGGGTCCGACGTCGGACGCTTCCGTGCGGTGGGCATCGATCCGGATGAGCGCTGGGCGGCCATCGCCGCCATGGGGGCCAGCCTGCACGGGATGGCCGGAGCGGCCGCTGCGGCCGGCGGACCCTTGACAGCGGGCCGCATATCCGACGCCCTACCCGAAATATGGGGTAAAGTCAGCACGCTTAGTAATTAGCGGTAGGGCCGTGTAATAGTCATACCCAGCCGCTACGGTAAGACCAAGTTCCGTGCAGGTGGTGCGTGAAGACCTGCCGGACGCAGTGTTGGACGATGTATAGGAGCACGAATGGAAATCTGGCCCGGATCGGCTTACCCGCTGGGAGCCACGTTTGACGGCACGGGAACCAACTTCGCATTGTTCAGCGAGCACGCAGAAAAGGTGGAACTCTGCCTCTTCGACGAGGACGGCACCGAATCCCGGGTGACACTCCGGGAAGTGGACGGCTACGTGTGGCACTGCTACCTGCCGCAGGTGCAGCCCGGGCAAAAGTACGGTTACCGCGTCCACGGGCCGTACAACCCCGCCAACGGCCAGCGCTTCAACCCGAACAAGCTGCTGCTGGACCCCTACGCCAAGGCCGTCGCCGGCCAGATCGACTGGGACCCCGCGCTGTTCTCCTACAACATGGGCGACCCCTCATCGCGGAATGACGCCGATTCTGCGCCGCACATGATGATGGGCGTGGTGATCAACCCGTTCTTCGACTGGGACAACGACCAGAACCTGCGCATTCCGTATCACAAGTCGGTTATCTACGAAGCGCACGTCAAGGGGCTCACGGAGCTGCACCCGGAAATCCCCGAGGAGCAGCGCGGCACGTACGCTGGCGTGGCGCACCCCGCAGTCATCTCGCATCTGCAGAAGCTGGGCGTCACCGCGATCGAGCTCATGCCCGTGCACCAGTTCGTCAACGACGGAACGCTGCAGGAGAAGGGCCTGAGCAATTACTGGGGCTACAACACCATCGGCTTCTTCGCGCCGCAGAACACCTACAGCTCCACCGGCGACGCAGGCCAGCAGGTCCAGGACTTCAAGGCGATGGTCCGCTCACTGCACCGCGCCGGCATTGAGGTCATCCTCGACGTCGTCTACAACCACACCGCCGAAGGCAACCACCTCGGGCCCACGCTGAGCTTCAAGGGCATCGACAACGAGGCCTACTACCGGCTCGTCGAGGACGACAAGCAGTACTACATGGACTACACCGGCACCGGCAACACCCTGAACGTCCGCCAGCCGCACTCCCTGCAGTTGCTCATGGACTCGCTCCGGTACTGGGTCACCGAGATGCACGTGGACGGGTTCCGCTTCGACCTCGCCGCCGCTTTGGCCCGCGAGTTTTACGACGTCGACCGGCTCTCCACCTTCTTCGAACTCATCCAGCAGGACCCGGTGGTCTCCCAGGTCAAGCTCATCGCCGAGCCGTGGGACGTCGGCCCCGGTGGTTACCAGGTGGGCAACTTCCCGCCGCAGTGGACGGAATGGAATGGCAAGTACCGGGACACCGTGCGCGACTTCTGGCGCGGGGAACCTGCCACGCTCGGCGAGTTCGCCTCCCGGATCACCGGCTCGGCAGACCTCTACGAGCACTCCGGCCGCCGCCCCGTCGCTTCCATTAACTTCGTCACCGCGCATGACGGCTTCACTCTGCGGGACCTCGTCTCCTACAACGAGAAGCACAACGATGCCAACGGCGAGGAGAACAAGGACGGCGAATCCCACAACCGCTCATGGAACTGCGGTGTGGAGGGTCCCACGGATGACCCCAAGGTCCTGGCTCTACGGGCCCGGCAGCAGCGCAACTTCATCGCCACCATGCTGCTCTCGCAGGGCGTGCCGATGATCGCGCACGGCGATGAGATGGGCCGAACGCAGCTGGGCAACAACAACGGGTACTGCCAGGACTCGGAGCTGACCTGGATGAACTGGGACAGCGTGGACCAGCCCCTCATCGAATTCACCGCGGCCGTCAATTCGCTGCGCGCCAAGCACCCGACCTTCCGGCGCAGCCGCTTCTTCGACGGCCGGCCGGTCCGGCGCGGTGAGGGCGAGCGGCTGCCGGACATCGTCTGGCTGGATCCCGACGGCAACCTCATGCAGCCGGAGGACTGGGACAGCGGCTTCGGCCGCTCGGTGGGCATGTTCCTCAACGGCGACGGCATCCAGGGCCACGACGACCGCGGCCGCCGCATCACCGACGTGAACTTCCTGCTCTACTTCAACGCGCACGACGGCGACGTTGAATTCACGCTGCCGCCGGACGAATACGCCCCGGCCTGGGACATCATCATCGACACCGCGGGCGAAGGGGCGGACTCCGAGCCGGCGAACGCGGGCAGCCTGCTGTCCGTGGCGGCCAAGTCCCTGGTGGTGCTCCGTGCGCACAGCGCCCCGGAGGAGGAGCCCGACCATTCCGTGGCTGCTTCGCTGGCCGCATTGACGCAGACGGCCACCGCCGAGACCGCGGCGCTCACGGCCCCCGCCGTCCCTGAACCGGCCAAGACGAAGAAGCCGGACCCTCAGCTTGGAAAGGCAGCCGAGGAGCGGCCAGCCGGTGATTCTGCTGCCGCGCCGGCGAACGCGGCCGAGCCGGCGGAAAAGCCCGCCGCCAAGCCCGCGGGTAAGCGGACCGGCAAGGCCAATCCGGGCAAGCCGGGGGAGGGCGCATGAAAACACCGGTTTCCACCTACCGGCTGCAGATCAGGAAGGGCTTCACGCTGTTCGACGCGGCCGAAACCGTGCCGTACCTGCGGTCGCTCGGCGTCGACTGGGTTTACCTTTCACCGATCCTGACCGCCGAGCAGGGATCCGACCACGGCTACGACGTCA
The DNA here is from genome assembly GCF_042673905.1 of Arthrobacter sp. NPDC057009. Lineage (NCBI taxonomy): Bacteria > Bacillati > Actinomycetota > Actinomycetes > Micrococcales > Micrococcaceae > Arthrobacter > Arthrobacter sp. NPDC057009. Next base: position 566,208 of record NZ_JBHUSB010000001.1, on the reverse strand, counting down.
CCGACCCCTCCGCCATCGACCCCGAGCGCGGCGGTCCGGAGGGGCTGACTGCACTCTCCAAGGCAGCCCGCGCTGCCGGCATGGGCGTCCTGATCGACATCGTGCCCAACCACGTCGGCGTCGCCACTCCGGCGCAGAACCCCTGGTGGTGGTCGCTGCTCAAGGAGGGGCGCCAGTCCCGCTACGCTGAAGCGTTCGACGTCGAGTGGGACCTTGGCGGGGGACGCATCAGGCTTCCGGTTCTGGGGAGCGACGATGACCTGGACAAGCTCGAAATCAAGGATGGGGAGCTGCGGTATTACGACCACCGCTTCCCCCTCGCTGACGGCACCTACACCGAAGGCGACGCACCGCGGGACGTCCACGCCCGGCAGCACTATGAACTCATGGGCTGGCGGCGCGCGGACAACGAGCTGAACTACCGGCGCTTCTTTGCGGTCAACACTCTCGCCGGCGTCCGTGTGGAGCTGCCCGCCGTTTTCGACGAGGCGCATCAGGAGGTTGTGCGCTGGTTCCGCGAGGGGCTCGCGGACGGCCTTCGGATCGACCACCCGGACGGCCTGGCCGACCCCGAGGGTTACCTGAAGCGGCTGCGCGGGGCCACCGGCGGCGCCTACCTGCTGATCGAAAAGATCCTCGAGCCGGGGGAGCAGCTGCCGGCCAGCTTCGAATGCGAAGGCACCACCGGCTACGACGCCCTCGCCGACGTCGACCGCGTCCTCGTCGATCCCCGTGGCCAGGAGCCGCTGGACCGGCTGGACGCGTCGCTGCGCGGCGGTGAGCCCGCCGACTATGAGGACATGATCCGCGAAACCAAGCGCCGGATCACCGACGGTATCCTCCACTCGGAAATCCTGCGGCTGACCCGGCTGGTTCCGGGCGACGCGGGGCTGTCCGCCGATGCCGCGGCAGACGCGATCGCCGAGATCATCGCCGCCTTCCCGGTCTACCGCACCTACCTGCCGGAGGGTGCCGAGGTGCTGAAGGAAGCCTGCGAGCTTGCGGCCCGCAGGCGGCCGGAACTCGACCAGACCATCCAGGAGCTGCAGCCGCTGCTGCTGGACACCGAACTGGAGCTGGCCCGGCGTTTCCAGCAGACCTCGGGAATGGTCATGGCCAAGGGCGTGGAGGACACCGCGTTCTTCCGCTTCAACCGTCTGGGGACCCTCACGGAAGTTGGCGCCGATCCCACCGAATTCTCCGTGGAGCCGGATGAGTTCCATGCCCGGATGGCACGCCGGCAGGCCGAGCTGCCCTTGTCCATGACGACGCTCAGCACGCACGACACCAAACGCAGCGAGGACACCCGGGCGCGGATCTCGGTCATCTCCGAGGTTGCCGGTGAATGGGAAAAGGCGCTGCGCCGGCTGCGGGAACTGGCCCCGCTGCCTGACGGCCCGCTGTCGGCACTGCTCTGGCAGGCCGTCGCCGGCGCCTGGCCCGCCAGCCGGGAACGCCTCCAGTACTACGCGATGAAGGCCGCGCGCGAAGCCGCAAACTCGACCAGCTGGACCGATCCTGATCCCGCCTTTGAGGAGAAGCTGACCGCCGCCGTCGACGCTGTCTTCGACAACCCTGCGGTGCAGGCCGAGGTGGAGGCCCTCGTGGAGCTCCTGGAACCGCATGGTGCCTCGAACTCGCTGGCGGCAAAGCTCGTGCAGCTGACCATGCCCGGCGTTCCGGACGTGTACCAGGGCACGGAGTTCTGGGACCGGTCGCTGACGGATCCTGACAACCGGCGCCCGTTCAGCTTTGACGACCGCCGCGCCGCCCTGGAGCAGCTGGACGCGGGCGAGCTGCCGGCGTCGTTCACGGATCAGGCCGCCAAGCTGCTGGTGACCTCGCGGGCCCTGCGGCTGCGCCGCGGCCGGCCGGAACTGTTCACCGGCTACAGCCCGGTCCAGGCCAGCGGTCCTGCCGCAGGGCACCTGCTCGGGTTCGACCGGGGCGGAGCACTCACCCTGGCCACCCGGCTGCCCTACGGACTGGAACGGTCGGGCGGGTGGCGGGACACCGCCGTCGAACTTAAGACCGCCATGAAGGACGAACTGACCGGTACCGGCTACGGGCCGGGGAGCGTGAAGGTGGCCGACATTTTCCGCACCTACCCCGTTGCGCTGCTGGTGCCGCAGACCGGAGGAGAGTCATGACGCAGACAGGCCAGGTAACCTACCCCCGTGAAGCAGCAAAGCCCGTGCAGGGACCTGAGCGCTTTGACGTCTGGGCGCCCGAGGCCAAGTCCGTGACGCTGTTGGCCGGCGGGGAGCGCTATGCCATGCAGCGCAGGTCGGGCACCGGGCCGGAGGACGAGGGCTGGTGGACGGCTCCCGAGGCGCCGGCAAGCGGCGAGGCGGACTACGGGTACCTTCTGGACGGCGATGAAACGCCGCTGCCGGATCCGCGGACCCGGCGCCAGCCGGACGGCGTCCACGCCCTGTCCCGCACGTTCGACCCCGGCGCGCACCAGTGGCAGGAGGACGGCTGGCAGGGCAGGGAACTGCAGGGGGCGGTCATCTACGAGCTGCACCTCGGCACGTTCACGCCCGAAGGGACGCTGGATGCCGCCGCCGGCAAGCTGGACTACCTGGCCGGCCTGGGCGTGGACTTCATCGAACTGCTGCCGGTGAACGCGTTCAACGGCACGCACAACTGGGGCTACGACGGCGTGCAGTGGTTCGCCGTCCACGAGGCCTACGGCGGACCGGAGGCGTACCAGCGGTTCGTGGACGCGGCCCACTCCGCAGGCCTCGGCGTGATCCAGGACGTGGTGTACAACCACCTCGGACCCAGCGGGAACTACCTGCCGCGGTTCGGGCCCTACCTCAAGCACGGCGAGGGCAACACGTGGGGCGACTCCGTGAACCTGGACGGGGACGGGTCCGATCATGTGCGCCGGTACATCCTGGACAACCTGGCCATGTGGCTGCGCGACTACCGGGTGGATGGCCTGCGGCTGGACGCCGTCCATGCCCTCAAGGACGAACGGGCGGTCCACATCCTGGAGGACTTCGGGGCGCTGGCGGACCAGATCTCCGCTGAGGTGGGGCGTCCGCTGACGCTCATTGCCGAGTCGGACCTCAACAACCCGCGGCTCCTGTATTCGCGGGACGTCAACGGGTACGGGCTGGAAGGGCAGTGGAGCGACGACTTCCACCACGCCGTCCACGTTAACGTCACCGGCGAAACCACGGGCTACTACAGCGATTTCGACTCGCTTGCGGCCCTGGCCAAGGTGCTGCGGGACGGTTTCTTCCACGACGGCAGCTACTCCAGTTTCCGCGGCCGGCACCATGGCAGGCCGATCAATTTCAGCGCGGTCCACCCGGCCGCCCTGGTGGTCTGCTCGCAGAACCACGACCAGATCGGCAACCGCGCCACCGGGGACAGGCTCTCCCAGAGCCTGCCGTACGGGAGCCTCGCGTTGGCCGCTGTGCTGACCCTGACGGGTCCCTTCACCCCGATGCTGTTCATGGGGGAGGAGTACGGTGCCAGCACGCCGTGGCAGTTCTTCACCTCCCACCCCGAACCGGAGCTCGGCAAGGCCACGGCGGAAGGCCGGATCAGGGAGTTCGAGCGTATGGGGTGGGATCCCGCCGTCGTGCCTGATCCGCAGGATCCGGAGACGTTCCGCCGCTCCAAGCTGGACTGGGCAGAGGCCGCCGAAGGAGACCACGCACGGCTGCTGGAGCTGTACCGTTCCCTCACTGCGCTGCGCCGCTCGACGCCGGACCTCACCAAGCTGGGCTTCGAGGACACCCAGGTGGAGTTCGACGAGGACGCCCGCTGGCTGCGGTTCCGGCGCGGCGGCGTGCAGGTGCTGCTCAACTTCTCCGAGCAGCCGGTGAGCCTGGACGGGGCGGGCAGGGCCCTGCTGCTGGCCACCGACGACGTCGCCCAGCTGGAAGGTGAACGTGCGGAGCTCGGGCCGCTGAGCGCCGCCGTCGTGAGCGACTGAGCCTCGGCTCTAGCCGCATGGCAGGTGTCCACCGCCGGTCTTGGGGAAGGCGTCCACCGCCGGTTGACCGGATGGTGGACGCCTTCCCCGCGGCCCGGGCGCGGCTGGCAGGATGGAGCGCATGACTTATGTGGCCTTGGACACCCGCTACAGCACCATGCCCTACCGCCGCGTCGGACGCAGCGGCCTGAAACTGCCGGCCATCTCGCTGGGCCTGTGGCACAACTTCGGCGACGATAAGCGCTTCGACGAACAGCGCGCCATCCTGCGCCGCGCCTTCGACCTCGGCGTTACGCACTTCGACCTCGCCAACAACTACGGACCGCCGGACGGATCCGCGGAGACCAACTTCGGCCGCCACCTGCAGGACGACTTCAGGCCCTACCGCGACGAGCTGGTGATCTCCACCAAGGCCGGCTACCACATGTGGCCCGGTCCGTACGGTGAGTGGGGCTCCCGGAAGTACCTGATCTCCAGCCTGGACCAGTCGCTGCAGCGGATGGGCCTGGACTACGTGGACATCTTCTACAGCCACCGCCCGGACCCGGAGACGCCCCCGGAGGAGACCATGGGCGCGCTGGACTACGCGGTCCGCTCAGGCAAGGCCCTGTACGCGGGCATCTCCTCCTACACCCCGGAGCAGACGCTCGAGGCCGCCCGCATCCTGAAGGAACTCGGCACGCCGCTGCTCATCCACCAGCCCAGCTACTCCATGCTGAACCGCTGGACGGAGGACGGCTCGCCGAACCTCTACGAGGCGCTGGACCAGGTGGGCGCCGGCTGCATCGCGTTCTCGCCGCTGGCCCAGGGCATGCTGACCGACCGGTACCTCAACGGCGTGCCCGCCGACTCCCGCGCGGCCAAGGCACGGTTCCTTTCCGAATCGGCCCTGACGGAGGACAAGCTGGGCAGGGTCCGGGGACTGAACGCCATCGCCGCCGGACGCGGACAGTCGCTCGCGCAGATGGCCATCGCCTGGATCCTCCGCGACCAGCCCAAGGGCTCCCCGGTGACATCGGCGCTCATCGGTGCATCCAGCGTCAGGCAGCTCGAGGACAGCCTGGCCGCCGTCGACAACCTGGAATTCAGCGCCGGGGAGCTGACCGCGATCGACGAGTTCGCCGTCGAATCCGACATCAACCTCTGGGCACAGCGGGTCTGAACGGGACGTCCAAAAAGAAGCGCGTAATCAAGCGGCCGGGGACGGCGGGAACAAAGCCGGCCCCGGCGGCGTTTGGTTAGACTGATAAACGCGCCGCGTGGCGCGGTGCCCGTCAGACGCCGTTGTACAACAAGGTATTGACGCGCAGGGCACATGAAGTTTGTTCTCAAAGGAGTTCCGTGTCTTCGAATCCGATTCGTGTAGCTATTGTCGGTGTGGGTAACTGTGCCGCTTCGCTGGTTCAGGGTGTCCATTACTACCGGGATGCTGACCCGCGGGCCACGATTCCGGGTCTGATGCATGTGGAGTTCGGCAGGTACCACGTCCGTGATGTGCAGTTTGTGGCCGCGTTTGATGTCGATGGCAAGAAGGTCGGGCATGACCTGGCGGATGCGATCCTGGCCAGTGAGAACAACACGATCAAGCTGGCCGAGGTCCCGCCGACCGGTGTGACGGTGCAGCGCGGCCACACCCTGGACGGCCTGGGCCGGTACTACCTTGAGACCATTGAGCAGTCCACCGAGGAGCCTGTTGACGTGGTCCAGGCGCTCAAGGACGCGCAGGTGGACGTCATGGTCTGCTACCTGCCGGTGGGGTCGCAGGAGGCTGCGGAGTTCTACGCCCAGTGCGCGATCGATGCCGGGGTGGCGTTCGTGAACGCTTTGCCGGTGTTCATCGCGGGCACCAAGGAGTGGGCGGATAAGTTCACCGCAGCCGGTGTCCCGATTGTGGGTGATGACATCAAGAGCCAGATCGGGGCCACCATCACGCACCGGGTGATGGCGAAGCTGTTCGAGGACCGGGGTGTGACCCTGGACCGGACGTACCAGCTGAACGTGGGCGGGAACATGGACTTCAAGAACATGCTGGAGCGTGACCGGCTGGAGTCGAAGAAGATTTCCAAGACCCAGGCCGTGACCTCGAACGTTGAGGCGGAGCTGTCGGCGAAGGATGTGCACATCGGTCCGTCCGATTATGTGCAGTGGCTTGATGACCGGAAGTGGGCGTTCGTGCGCCTGGAGGGCCGGAACTTCGGTGACGCGCCGGTGTCTTTGGAGTACAAGCTGGAGGTGTGGGACTCGCCGAACTCGGCCGGTGTGATCATTGATGCGATCCGTGCGGCGAAGATCGGCCTGGACCGGGGCATCGGCGGTCCGCTGGTCTCGGCGTCGAGCTATTTCATGAAGTCCCCGCCGGAGCAGTTCAACGACGACCTCGCCCGCGAAAAGGTCGAGGCCTTCATCCGCGGCGACCTGGACCGCTAAACCCCTTCCCGACGCTCTATCACTTCCTGCAGGTTTCAGGCCGACGCCCTATTACTCCCTGCAGGTTTTGACACGATGCTCTCTCACCTCCGGGTGGGGGAGCATCGCGCGTTAAGCCTCGTTTTCGTAGCGCCGGATCGCGTGGCTGGCATGCGCGAGTGCCAGCAGCTTCAGGACCAGCTGGCCGTGCAGGTGCATGCCGACGGCCGCCGTCATGATCAGCTGGTTTACGTCCTCCGGCTCGGTCGTGGCCGAAATGTTCACGGCGGCAATGGCGTCCACCGCCTCGCTGTAGGCGTCGAGCAACTCAGCCGTGACGGGTACGCCGAGGTCTTCCATGACGACCAGCTGGGCATTGAGGGCATTCCTGGCGTCGCTCGGCACGTCCGGCCAGTTCCGGAAACGTACGACGGCGTCACCCGCCGGCGTCCGCACGTCACCGTGCTCTGTGCTCACCTCGTCGAGGCCCAGCACCGTACGTTGCACCGCGGCCAAGACCTCAAGGCGGGGTTCGCCGTCGTCGGCCATTCTGACCAGGGAACTGATCTTGGCGATGGGCAGCCCTACCACGTTCCGCAGCGCCTGAATCAGTTCCAGCCGGCTCACGTGCTGTTCCGAATACTCGGCCCGGGTGGCGTGGACTGCACGGCCGGCGGGCAGCAGCCCTTCCCGGAGGTAGAACTTGATGCTGGCAGGGGAAACCCCTGTCCGCTCGCTGAGCTCCTTCAGCTGCATGTCCGCTCCGTTCCCCGGCGGCAATCGACTCATTGGATAGTTGCTGCGCCGCTGGCTATCTTGATTTACAGCACTGGATAGTGCTTCTATCCTAGGGGTATGGAGCCTTGGAATGTACTGCTGGCCAGCCACGTGATCGGCGCCCTTTTTGTCCTCGCCATCGGCCCTGTGCAGATCCTTCGGCGGCGCCGCGACCGCGTCCACCGCACGATGGGGCACCTGTGGGTCGCGGCGATGTACTACGTCTGCTTCAGCAGCTTCTGGATCGTCCGTGACGGGCATTTCAGCTGGCTTCACGGACTCTCCGCGTTCACGATCGTGACTGTGACGCTCGGGCTCGTCAGCGCGGTGCGCCGGAACATCCCGGCGCACCGGGGAAACATGATCGGCAGCTACATCGGCATCGTCGTGGCGTTCGGCTTCGCTGTCTCGGCCCCGGGCCGCGCGATTCCGCGTCTCCTGGCCGAGGATCTTCCGACAGCCCTGTATGTGACCGCGCTGGTGGCGCTCAGCACCGCCGTCGTCTTCCTTTCGCTGCGCCGCGGAGGCCGTGAGGGGAGTGGATCGCAGCCGACGGGACAAACAGTGGCCCTTGCCGCAAGAGGCGCCGACCGCGCTCCTAAGACTGGTCCCTAAGTGGACGGGTAGCAAACCGAAGCAGTACGCCCTGAGGGGACGCTCTATCATTTGCTGCAGGCATTCGTGCCACCCGCTATCACTTTCTGCGGCTTCGACGGCGACGCTCCCTCACCCATCGGCAAAGCCCGCAGCGTGAGGATGATCCAGCTGCGCCATTCGCCGTGCCCGCTTGATGCGGGTAACCGCCCCTTCAAAACCATCGGCAAGGTCATCCTTTTTTACAGTCAGGACAATCCATCCCGCTGCTTCGAACGCTTTATCTCGCCGTTTATCACTAAAGATCTGAGCCTCGTCGAGGTGATGGTCGCCGTCGTACTGGATGGCAAGCCGGCGGGCACGGTATCCAAGATCGGCCGACGGCGACGACGGGTCGCCGCTTCTCAGCGTGAGCTGAAGATCAGGCTCAGGAAGGCCAGCGTCCACCATCGCTAAGCGCAGCATGGTTTCCGGCGCCGAATCTGCACCCACCCGCATCAGGTCCAAGGCTTCTCGGGCACGGACAACGCCCTGCAGATTGGGGTGCCGCAGAACCAGGGAACGCAATCCGTGCAACGTATCGAAGGGCTCTGTCCGGCCCTCAAACTCCAGCCGAGGAATGCGGATTATCTGATCGCCCATGCACACCAGGTCTTTCAGCGGCAGCCGTCGTGCCAGATCCAGCCACGTTCGGGAGCGGGTACTGAGCCGGATACCATCGACCGTTTCAATCTCGCCTTCTTCGGCCAGTACGGTGTGGCCGAGCACTCCCGTGCGACGCGCCGGGGGCAGGCGTTTCGGCTTGCTCAAATGCAGTTCAGTAGAGTCCGCCAGCCACGGCGGGAGCAGCTGGCAGCGGAGCCGGGCCGCCGTGACATGTGAGATCCAGGCGCCGGGCGAAACCTCAGACAGCGCCCGCGCCGCAGCCTCAAGGTCAAAGTCCCAGTCCCACGGGCGGTAGAGTCCACGCCCCACGTGGACCACGTCGCGACGCCGCAGTCTCGACGGGGGAATGCCTTCGGCTCGAGCCAAGTCGAAGGTGAACGGAGCTGATGCCAAACGTGGCGGTAAGCTGTCGCGCATTTCCATGCAGGCATTGTGACGCAACTTGAGGTAGGGCTGCAGAAGTTATCCACAGGCGGCAGGGAGTGAGAGAGGGTTGGGTGGAAAGCGGCAGGGAGTGAGAGAGGGTTGGGTGGAAGGCGGCAGGGAGTGAGAGAGGGTTGGGTGGGGGCGGCAGGGAGTGAGAGAGGGTCTAGAACAGGCCGACGGGGTTGCCGGCGTCGTCCACGTTCATCCGCATTGCCGCCGGAACTGCGGGCAGGCCGGGCATGGTCATCACTGCCCCGGTCAGGGCCACGATGAAGCCGGCGCCGGTCTTGGGGATGAGGTCGCGGACGTGGATGGTGAAGCCCTTGGGCGCGCCCAACTTCGAGGCGTCGTCCGTGAACGAGTACTGGGTTTTCGCCATGCAGACAGGCAGCCCGGACCAGCCGTTCTTCTCGATCTCCGCCAGCCGGCGAAGGGCAGGCACGGAGAAGTCCACGCCGTCGGCACCGTAGATCTCCTGAACGATGGTTCGGATCTTGTCCTCCACAGGCATGTCCAGCGGATAGAGATGCCGGAACGCTGACGGCCCGTTCACGGCAGCGGCGACCTTGGCAGCCAGCTCATCGCCGCCGTCGCCGCCACCGCCCCGTCCCCAGATGTCGGCCACGGCCGCCTGGATGCCCTCGCCGGCGCACCAGCCGAGCAGCCAGTCGAGCTCCTCCGGGGTGTCGGACGGGAACCTGTTGATCGCCACCACCGGCGTCACCCCGAACCGCTCCACGTTCCGCACATGCCGGCGCAGGTTAACCACCCCCGCCGCCAGCGCCTCGACGTTCGGCTCGCTGAGCCGGTCCTTGGCCACCCCGCCCTGCATCTTGAGCGCGCGCACGGTGGCCACCACCACGACGGCGGCAGGTGCCACATCCGCGATGCGCGCCTTGATGTTCATGAACTTTTCCGCGCCCAGGTCCGCGCCGAACCCAGCCTCCGTAACCACGATGTCGGCCAGACGGCGGGCGGTCTGCGTGGCGATCAGCGAGTTGCAGCCGTGGGCGATGTTCGCGAACGGGCCGCCGTGGACCAGTGCCGGGGTGCCGGCGATGGTCTGGACCAGGTTGGGCTTGATCGCGTCCTTGAGCAGCAGCGTCAGCGCGCCCTGCACGCCCAGGTCCGCCACGGTAACCGGCGTCCGGTCATAGGTGTAGCCGAAAGTGATCCGGCCCAGCCGGTCCCGCAGGTCCGCCACGTCCGTGGCAAGGCAGAACACGGCCATGATTTCGGAGGCGACGGTGATGTCGAAGCCGTCCTGGCGCGGGACCCCCTGGGTGGCCCCGCCCAGTCCGATGACTATTTCTCGAAGCGAGCGGTCGTTCATGTCCAGGACCCGCTTGAACGTCATCCGGCGCGGATCAACGTTCAGTTGGTTGCCCTGGTAGATGTGGTTGTCCACGAGGGCCATGAGGGCATTGTTAGCCGAGGTTATGGCGTGGAAGTCGCCGGTGAAATGCAGGTTGATCTCGTCCATGGGCAGCACCTGGGACAGCCCGCCGCCCGTGGCCCCGCCCTTCATGCCGAGGATGGGGCCGAGTGAGGGCTCCCGCAGCGCGACCATGACCTTGTGGCCCGCCCGGGCGAGGGAGTCCGCCAGCCCCACAGTGGTGGTCGATTTTCCTTCCCCGGCCGGCGTGGGCGACATCGCCGACACCAGGACCACCTTCCCGGCGGGCGCCGGGGCGGTCAGTTTGGCGGGGTCGATCTTGGCCTTGTACCGGCCGTAGTGCTCCACGGCATCGGGATCGATGCCTGCGGCCGCGGCGATGTCCTCGATGGGCTGCAGCACTGCCCGGCGGGCAATCTCCAGGTCGCTCAGGGAAGTGACGGTACTGCTCGGGGGAGTGCTGTCAGACATCGTTGTCCTTTCAGTTTGGCCTCAGCCGGTGAGCTGTGACCCGTAGACGGCGGCCATGGGGTGGCTGGAGGCGTGTTCGTCGATGGCGGCGTGGTAACTGTCGAGGGTGATGGCGGCGGTGCGTTGCCAGCCGGAGTTGGCGGCGTGGATGGCGGCGGCGGTGCCCATGTTGTGCCGGGTGGCGGGGTCGTCGTGGAGGGCTTCGAGGGCGTCGGCCCAGTCGGAGGCGTGGTGTCCGTTGACGAGCAGGCCGGTGCGGCCGTGGCTGACGGCGCGGGTGAGGCCGCCGACGCGGGTGGCGATCACGGGGGTGCCGCAGGCCTGGGCTTCGAGGGCCACCAGGCCGAAGGATTCGCTGAAGGAGGGCATGGCAACGACGTCGGCCGAGCGGAACCAGCCAGCCAGCTCAGGTGCGCTGACGGGCGGGTGGTGCGTCACGACGTCGTCCATTCCGGCCGCGCTGACAAGCGACGTCAGGTTGAAGTCCTTGGCGCCGCTGAGGGCACCGAGGATGGTCAGTTTCAGGTTGATGTCCGGACGGCGCTCGCGGAGCAGGGCGGCGGCCTTGAGCAGGATCTGCGGGCCTTTGAGCCGCTGGATCCGGCCGGCGAAGAGAATATGGAAGGTGTCAGGGCTGATGCTGTGGGCGGCACGGGAGGCGGCGCGGAACGCCGGGGTGAAGACAGCCAGATCGACACCGGGGGGTGCGACGTCGATGTGGTCGAAATCGGCGCCATAGTGGGAGACCAGCTCGGCTGCTTCTGCAGTGGTGTTGGCGATGAGGCGGGTGGCGCCGTCGACGATGCGGTGTTCGCCGTCCTCGCGGCGCCGGGGCTCGGGCTGCTCGCCGGAGTGCAGGAGGAGGTTTTTCACCTTGGCCATGGTGTGCATGGTGTGCACGAGCGGAACGTTCCAGAGCTCGGAGAGTTCGAGGCCGGCGACGCCGGAGACCCAGTAGTGAGAGTGGATGAGGTCATAGCGGCCGTGGGGCTGCTGGGCGCGGATGCGTTCGATCTCGGCCACCATGCTGTGCAGCAGTTCCGGCAGTTCCTCCTTGGGGAGTTTGCGGGGCGGGCCGGCCAGGACGTTGTGGACGCAGACGCCGGGGTCCGGGTGTTCGACAGCGGGCTGACCGGCGGAGGTGGAGCGGGTGAAGATTTCCACTTCGACGCCGGTTTCGGCCAGGGCGGAGGCGAGGCCGCGGATATAGACGTTCATGCCGCCGGCGTCCCCGGAACCCGGCTGCTCCATGGGGGAGGTATGCAGGGACAGGAAAGCCACTCGCTTGATCACAGACATGGCCCTCCCTCCTCTCCGTGCTGCTGGGACTGCATCGAATAAAACACTACTCCTGAAGCGCCGGTGCGACGGCGGCCGGGCGGCCGCTGCTCGCGTGCGGGCTTGCGTAAAACCCGGTGCCGTCCGCGGCAGGAGGACCGCGCATGTTGCACGCGCAGGTTAAATAGCGGCTCGCCCGGCCACCCGCCTCAGCGGCGCCACAGTGCGGCCAGCCCTGGAAACGCTCTTTCGTAGCCGGCAAGCAGCGCCTCAGCCAGCTCCGCGGAGCCCACCAGGGGGTGCCCGGCGAAGGCTTCCAGTGCCGCACTGCGGTCACCGGTGGTTGCCGCACGGACGGTGAGCAGTTCCACATTCTTGACCTGCCGCAGAAGGTCCAGTTGCGGTGCATCGGGCCTGTCCTGCGGCAGAGGCACTGCCCCCTCCGGCGTGACGGTGCAGGGGACTTCGACGACGGCGTCCGCCGGCAACCCGGGAATCGCGGCCCGGGTGCCACCCGGGCCGGTCGAAGACTGTCGGGTGGAGTTTGGGGTGTTGAGGATCAGCTGGGTGCCGGTGCCAGCATCGCCGGCGCCAGCACCGCCGGCGCCAGCACCGCCGGCGCCCGCATCGCCGGCGCCTGCCACCGCCCGCATCACCGCCAGCGCCACCTGCTCATAGCCGCCGCCGGCAAGATCCTCGGGGTGCCGCGGCTCGCCCCCGGTCCTGGCTTCGGCCAGATACCCTTCCTCGCGCGAGAGCCGCGCCGCCTCCCACAGGCCGTATGCTTCGTCCCCGGCCGCTGCCAGCCGCGGATACAGCTCCGCCTGCTGGCCGTGGATCGATTCGCCGCGGGTCAGGGCCATGGCCCGCATCCCCGCCGCCGCGCGAGCCGCCTCGTAGTAGTAGAACAGGTACTCATTCGGCAGCAGCCCGAGACCGCGCAGGAACGGCTGCGGGAACAGCCTGCCCTCCTCGAAGCCCGCCAGGGCGTCCGCATCCGCCAGCAGGCCGGGAAGAAGGTCGCGGCCGTTGCGCTCGAGCCGGTACAGCCAGCCGAGATGGTTCAGCCCGAAGTAGCCCACGCCGTCGAGCCTTCCCGGCGGCAGCGGCGCCCCGGCCGCCCGGGCGGCGCGGTGCACCAGGGCGCTCGCGGAATCACAGATGCCGATCACTCTCCGGCCCAGCACAGGAACCAGCGCCTCGGTGACCATCCCGGCCGGGTTGGTGAAATTGACCAGCCAGGCGTCGGGACAGTGCGTCCGCATGGCGGCGGCCAGCTCCAGCATGGCCGGGATGGACCGCAGGGCGTAGGACATGCCGCCGGCGCCGGTGGTCTCCTGCCCCAGCAGCCCGAGGTCCCGGGCCACACGTTCGTCGGCGACGCGCCCGGCAGTTCCGCCCGGGCGGATGGCGGCGAACACGATGTCCGTCCCGTTCAGGGCGCGGGGGAGGGACGTGGTGGATGTCACCGCGGGCTGACGCCCGGGGGAAGGTCCGACGGCGGGACTTCCGTTCCGCGCACCGCCCGCCTCCGAGGACATGGACCTCAGGACGGCCTCGATGGCGGCCAGGCGGCCGCCGTCGACGTCGTACAGCACCACCTCACTGACCAGGCCGGAATAGGGCCCGGAACTCAGGGCACGATAAACGAGGGGAACCCGGAATCCGCCGCCGCCGGCGATCATGAGCCGCATGGCAGGAGTCTATGCGCCGCAGCCGGCAACGGGGCAGGAGCCGCCGTGCGCAAAGCGGCCCGGCGCCGCCGGACCCCCACTTCGCGGGGTTTCAACGCCAAGGTCCGTGGCGTAATGTGCCGAGCATGGAGGCGAATCCCGCACGCCGTTTCGATCCCCTCGCGGCCGTCCGAACCCAGGCGGCCGGGGAGTTCGATGTGCTGCTGGCCGGGACCGTCTTTCAGGACATCATTTTCACCGGACTGCCGCACGCGCCCGAACCCGGAACCGAAATCTGGAGCGAAGGGATGGGCAGCTGCCCCGGCGGCGTCGCGAACCAGGCGATAGCCGCGGCCCGGCTGGGCCTGCGCACCGGGCTGGCGGCGGCCTTCGGCGATGACGGCTACGGGGACTACAACTGGAAGATCCTGGCCGGGCAGGAGCACGTGGACCTGTCCCTGTCCCGCCGGGTCCCGGGCTGGCACTCGCCGGTGACAGTGTCGCTTAGCGTGGACCACGACCGGTCCATGGTCACGCACGGGCACCCGGCGCCGGTTACTGCTTCCGAGCTGATCGGGGATCCGCCCCGCGCCCTGGCGGCCGTTGCGGATTTGGGCCATGAACTGGAGCCGTGGGCGCTCGCGGCGCACAAGGCGGGAGTGAAGCTGTTCGGCGACGTCGGCTGGGACCCCACCGGCGAGTGGGCCAACGCGCGGCTTGAGAACCTGCAGTACTTCCACGCCTTCATGCCCAACCAGCGCGAGGCTATGGCCTTCACCGGCAAAAACGATCCCTGGGCGGCGCTCTATGCCCTCGCGGACCGGGTGCCGGTGGCGGTGGTGACGCTGGGGGCGCAGGGAGCGGTGGCCGTCGACTCGGAAACCGGCGAGGAGGAATGGGTGCCCTCGCTGCCTGTGGCCGCCTTCGATCCGACCGGTGCCGGGGACTGCTTCGGCGCTGCGTTCATCGTCGGCAGCCTGGCGGGATGGCGCCTCGGCGACCGGTTGCGGTTCGCCAACCTCTGTGCCGCGCTGGCCGTCCAGGAGGTGGGCGGCTCCCTCGCGGCGCCGGGCTGGGGAGACATTGCCGACTGGTGGAAGCGCGCCAACGCCCGGCCGGAGCGCCGCGGCAGCCAATGGCTGCGCCGCTACTCCTTCCTCGCCGACATTGTCCGGGACGTTCCGCAGGAGGCCCAGCGCCGCGCGTCCGCCACCATCGCGCACCTCTCGGACGCCTGAGGAGCCGGCCGTCCACACGACCGGCACTATGTTTTCCGGGCAATTATTCGGCCCGAAGCGCCAGCACTAGAATCAGTAGAGTGATTTATCCAGCAGCAACAGGAGACCGCCCGGCAATAACGGGCCCGCGCGGCACGTTCGACGGTTCCACCCGGCCGGCCCATGAACGCTCCGCCGTGATAGACCTTGAGGCCATCCGGCACAATGTCCGGCGGCTCGCCGCAGCCGCGGAGCCGGCCAAGGTGATGGCGGTGGTCAAGGCCGACGCGTACGGGCACGGTGCCGTGCCGGTGGCCCGCGCTGCCCTTGAGGCCGGCGCCAGCTGGCTGGGCGTCGCCCACATCTCCGAGGCGCTCGCACTGCGGGCAGCAGGGATCGAAGCGCCCCTGCTCGCCTGGCTGCACACCCCCGAAAGCAACTTCGGCGCGGCGGTGGCCGCAGGGATTGACATCGGCTGCTCCGGCTGGGAGCTGGACCGGATCGTGGCCGCCGCCCGCGAGCAGGAACGCCCGGCACGCGTCCACCTCAAGGTGGACACCGGACTGGGCCGCAACGGCGCCACGGTGGAGGTATGGGACCGGCTGGTGGGCGAAGCGGTGGAATACCAGGACCAGGGGCTGCTGCGCGTAGTGGGCATCTTCTCCCATCTCGCCGTCGCCGATGAGCCCGAGCGCCCGGAAACGGATGACCAGCTCGCCGCGTTCCGTGAGGTGCTGGCTATCGCCGAGGACGCCGGCGTGGACCCCGAAGTGCGCCACCTGGCCAACACCCCGGCCACGCTGTCCCGGCCGGACACACACTTTGACCTGGTCCGCGTGGGGCTGGGGATCTACGGACTCTCGCCGTTCGAGGGGCAGACGTCCGCGGAACTGGGCCTCCGCCCCGCGATGACCCTGCGCACCGTCGTTTCCCACTGCAAGGACGTGCACTCCGGCCAGGGCGTCTCCTATGGCTTCAACTACCACACCTCCGGCGAGAGCACGCTGGGGCTCATCCCGCTCGGCTATGCCGACGGCGTGCCCCGCGTCGCCACCGGAGGCCCTGTCCGGGTGGAGGGCGTCACCTACCCCGTGGTGGGACGGATCGCGATGGACCAGATGGTGATCGACCTGGGCCCGCTGGACGTGACCCGGGGCGGCCACACCGTCCTCGGCGCCGAGGCAGTCCTGTTCGGCGACGGCTCCGACGGCGGCCCGACGGCCGATGACTGGGCCCGCGCGGCCGGCACCAACAACTACGAGATCGTCACCCGCATCAGCCCTCGCGTTCCCCGCACCTTCATCAACGAATCGCCCGTGAGCGAAGCGCGGGACAGCGGAGCGGCCGCAACCGAAGCGCCGGCGCCATGAGTGTCCCGGAAACCGGCGGTAAGGAGAGCGGCGGCGCTCCGCTGTGGGTCCAGACCCTGACGGTTACGACGGCGGACCAGACCCATGCGCTCGGCGCGGCTCTGGCTGGGGTGCTCCGGGCGGGGGACCTGCTGGTGCTTACCGGCGAACTGGGCGCCGGCAAGACGACCTTCACCCAGGGCCTCGGTGAGGGCCTGGGCGTCCGCGAGGGCATCATTTCCCCGACCTTCGTGCTGGTGCGCATCCACCCGAACCTTCCCGAGGGGCCACGGCCGGGCGGGCCGGACCTGGTGCACGTGGACGCCTACCGTCTTGGATCTGCAGCGGAAATTGATGACATCGACCTGGAGAACACGCTCGACTCGGCCGTGACCGTGGTGGAGTGGGGCCGTGACCGCGTGGAGCACCTGACCGAGAGCCGGCTCGAGGTGGAACTGCACCGCCAGCTGGGCGGCGCCGCCCCTGCCCACCAGACCGGGAACGGCGCCCTGGACTTCGAGTCGGAGGACGACGACGAGGCCCGCACCATCATCATCCGCGGCTTCGGGCCGCGCTGGGCCGAACAGCCGGTACTGGCGGCGGAAGGAATCTCCTGATGCTCATTCTCGCTATTGACACGTCGGCCGTGGCCAGCGCCGCTCTGGTGTCCGATGATGCGCTGGAAGGCGTGGTGGGCAGTTTCTCCACCGAAGACACCAGAAGCCACGCCGAGGTCCTCGCGCCCGGAATCGAGCGGCTGCTGGCGGACGCCGGAGTGACCGGGGCCGACATCGACGCCATCGTCGTGGGAGTGGGGCCGGGCCCCTTCACCGGCCTCCGGTCCGGCATCGCGACGGCGCGTACCCTCGCGTTTGTCTGGAACACCCCGCTGCACGGCATGATGAGCCTCGACGCCGTCGCCCTGGAAGTCGCGGAGTCCACCGACGCGCCCGCCGAGTTCCTCGTTGCCACCGACGCCCGGCGCAAGGAGGTCTACTGGGCGCGCTACACCCTGGCCGCGGGCCAGCTGCCAACGCTCACGGACGGGCCGCACGTTGGTTTTGCCGCGGACCTTCCCGACCTGCCGGCCTACGGCGCAGGTGCAGGCCTCTACCCCGGGGATGTCCGGGCGGACCCCGACTTCAGCACCGAACAGCCTGACGCCCTGTACCTGGGCCAGTTCGCGCTGGCGCGGCTCGCGGCGGGGGAGCAGCTCCTGGACTCCACGCCGCTCTACCTCCGTGAGTCCGACGCCCAGGTCCCCGGCCCCCGGAAGCGTGCCCTGTGAACCTGCTGCCTGACTCACCCGGAAGTCCGACACCCGGCGACTCGACACCCGGCGACCCCACACCCGGCAACGCTCCCGTCCTGCCCCGCCAGCTGGACTCAGGCGTGACCGTCCGGGACATGCTTCCCGGCGACATCCCCGCCGTCCACGAGCTGGAGGTCCGGCTGTTCCCGGTGGACGCGTGGCCGCTGCAGATGTTCTGGGACGAACTGGTGCAGCCGGAGACCCGCAGATACCTTGTGGCCGAGGGGCCGGACGGCATCGTCGGCTACGCGGGACTCATGTGCGTCGAGCCGATCGCGGACGTCCAGACCATCGCCGTCGTGCCCGAATATGAGGGCAGGGGCATCGGCACAGCGCTCCTCACCGACCTGATCGCCGAGGGGCGCCGCCGCGGCGCAGCGGACATCCTGCTGGAGGTCCGTGCGGACAACCCGCGCGCCCAGCAGCTGTACGTCCGTTTCGGCTTTGAGCAGATCCACGTGCGGAAGCGGTACTACCGCGACGGCGTCGATGCCCTGATCATGCGGCTGCAGCTGGAGGACGTGCTCACGCTGCACCATGAAATTGTGCAAGAGGACGTAGGGCACCAGGACACCCTGCACGATCCCCAGTCCGTGCAGACTGACGAAGCCGGCAGCGCCGGCGCAACCGCTCCGACGGAGGCAGACCAGAAATGAACCGCTCACAGCCGCTGGTACTCGGCATCGAGTCCTCGTGCGACGAAACGGGCGTCGGCATCGTGCGCGGCACCGACCTGCTGACCAACACGGTGTCCTCGTCCATGGAGGAGCATGTACGGTTCGGCGGCGTGATTCCGGAGATCGCCTCCCGTGCCCACCTGGATGCGTTCGTTCCTGCACTCCAGGCAGCCCTGGCCGAGGCGGACGTGACGCTGGACGAGATCGACGCCATCGCGGTGACGTCCGGTCCGGGACTGGCCGGCGCGCTGATGGTCGGCGTGTGCGCAGCGAAGGCGCTCGCCGTTGCCACGGGCAAGCCGCTGTATGCCATCAACCACCTGGTGGCCCACGTGGGAGTCGGCCTGCTGAACCCGGGCAACAGGACGGCAAACTCGGGCAGGAATCCGGCAAACCCGGTCCTGCCTGAAAACCTGGGCGCCCTGCTGGTTTCCGGCGGCCACACCGAGATCCTGCGCATCCGCAGCATCACCGACGACGTCGAACTGCTCGGCTCCACGATCGATGACGCCGCCGGCGAGGCCTACGACAAGGTGGCCCGGATCCTGGGCCTGGGCTATCCCGGCGGCCCCGCCATCGACCGGCTGGCGCGGGAAGGAAACGCCAAGGCCATCCGGTTCCCGCGGGGACTGACGCAGCCGAAGTACATGGGCACCGCCGAGGAACCGGGCCGGCACCGGTACGACTGGTCCTTCAGCGGCCTGAAGACCGCGGTGGCGCGGTGCGTGGAGCAGTTCGAAGCCGCCGGCGAACCCGTTCCGGTGGCGGACATCGCTGCCGCGTTCCAGGAAGCCGTGGTGGATGTCATCACCTCGAAGGCCGTCCTGGCCTGCCGCGAGCGTGGCATCACGGAGCTGCTGCTGGGCGGGGGAGTGGCCGCCAATTCAAGGCTGCGGCAGCTGACCGAACAGCGCTGCTCGGCCGCCGGCATCACGCTGCACGTCCCGCCGCTGGCCCTGTGCACGGACAACGGCGCCATGGTGGCAGCGCTCGGCGCCCAGCTGGTCATGGCGGGCATCGACCCCAGCGGCATCGGCTTCGCGCCGGACTCGTCCATGCCAGTGACCACGGTGTCAGCGCCGGCCACGAACACAGCCCGCGCCGGCGCGAGCGCTTAAGACCATGCGGGCCCCCTCATCCGCGGAGGCGGGGCCTTACGCCGTGGGGCCGTTCCGCATCTGCTTGACGAGGTCGAGGACCACGGCCTGGAGGTTGCCGCCGCTTTCGGCGGCCACGCGCCGCTGGCGCTGGTATCCGGCGCCGCGGCTGATGATCTTTTCGACGTCGGCCAGCTCATCGGAGCAGCGCAGTTTGGCGGCGATCGGCTCGAGCCGGTTCAGCGTCTCCAACAGGTGGTCGGTGACGAGCTGCTCATTGCCCTCGGCATCGAGGATGATGATCGCATCCATCCCATAGCGGGCAGCCCGCCACTTGTTCTCCTGGACGTGCCACGGGGGCATGGTGGGAATGCTGCCGCCGGCGTCGAGGATGCCGGAGAATTCATGCACCAGGCACTGGGTGAGGGCTGCGACGGCGCCTACTTCCTCGAGCGTGGCCAGGCCGTCGCAGATGCGCATCTCGATGGTGCCCAGGGCGGGCACGGGGCGGATGTCCCAGCGGATCTCGGAGATGGTGTCGATCACGCCGGTGGTGAACATGTCCTGGACGTAGGACTCGTATTCTTCCCAACTGGGGAACTGGAAGGGCAGTCCCGCCGTGGGCAGCTGCTGGAACATGAGCGCCCGCTGCGATGCGTAGCCCGTATCTTCGCCGCCCCAGAACGGGCTTGACGCGGAGAGGGCCTGGAAATGCGGGAAGTAATTGACCAGGCCGTCCAGCACAGGGAGGACCTTGCTGCGCCGGTCCAGGCCAACGTGGACATGCACCCCGTAGATCACCATCTGCCGGCCCCACCACTGCGTGCGGTCGATCAGCTTGGCGTAGCGCTCCTTGTCCGTGACCGGCTGCAGCTGCGGCGGGCTGAACGGGTGGCTCCCGGCGCAGAACACTTCCACGCCCATGGGGTCCGTCACTTCACGGAGGGCGGCCAGGGAGCGGGCGAGGTCTTCCTTCGCCTCCGCAGCGGTCTCGCAGATGCCGGTCACCAGCTCCACGGTGTTCAGCAGCAGCTCCTGCTTGATGTGCGGGTGCTCGTCATCCTCGTTCAGTTCGGGATGCCGTGCTGCGACCCCGCGCAGGACCTCGTTGGCCACGGACGAAAGTTCGCCGGTCTGCGCATCCACCAGCGCGAGTTCCCATTCCACACCAAGAGTTGATTGCCTGGATGAAGCGAAATCAATCTTCATGTGTCCCTCACTGTTTTGGTGGCAATTGCCGATGGTCCGCCGTCCGTTCCTGGCGAACAGCTGGCAGGGGAACGGTCACTCAAGTCTAGTGCAGGGGTAGCATCGGAGTGATGGCTTGGCTACACAGGGCGAGTGAGAGTGTTCACAAAACCGGCCGCCCCCAAACCCCCAGAAAACTTCCCGGCACGGCAAGCGTCCGGACTGCGTCAGCGCTCGCGGCGCTGTTCGCCGTCGCATCCTGCACGGCGCCGCCGGCACCCCAGCCGGGACAAAGTACGACGACGGCGCCCGCGGCTTCCGCTTCCGGCTCACCCAAGGCGCCGCAGACAGCCCCTCCGGAAACAGGCACGCGCAGCCCGGCCCCACCGACGGCTGCGCCTGCACCCAGGGAAACTGCGGCTTTGGGCTGGGGCCCGCAGCAGCGGGACGCCGATGCCGCCGCAGCGTCAGTGGCGAAAATGACCCTGGAACAGAAGGCCGGGCAGGTGATCCTCCCCTTCTACACCGGCCTGGACCACGAGGCCCAGGCCGCCCAGGTGGAACGCCTCCACCTGGCCGGTTCCATGATCATGGCCGACAACGTGCCAGGAACCGCCACCGGCCTGGTGGACGTCCGGGCACTGGCCGGCGTGACGGGCCGGCTGGACAAGGCGGCCCGCGCCGGCGGCCGCACCTGGCCCGGCCTCATCGGCGTCGACCAGGAAGGCGGGGCGGTGAGCCGCGTCGGCGCTCCGCTCACGCGCTGGCCCGCCCCCATGAGCTACGGCGCGGCGGGCAGCGTGCCCCTGGCCGCCGAGGCCGGCAGGGGGCTGGCAGCGGAACTGGCGCCGTTGGGTTTCACCGTGGACTTCGCGCCAACCGCCGACGTCACGATCGGCCCCGCCGATCCCACCATCGGAGCGCGGTCCATGTCCGCCGACCCCCGCGCCGCGGCATCGCTGAGTGCCGGCTTCACCAAGGGCATGCTGGCCGGCGGCGTGCTGCCCGCCGTCAAGCACTTTCCGGGGCACGGCTCGGTGACCACCGATTCCCATAAGGCCCTCCCGGTCCAGAACGCCACCCTCCCGCAGCTGAAGGCGCGGGACTGGAAGCCGTTCCAGTCCGCGGTCAAGGCAGGGGCTCCCATGATCATGACCGGGCACATCGCCGTCCGGGCGCTGGAGCCGGGAGTGCCCGCATCCCTGTCGAAGGCGACGTACTCGGCACTTCGCGGCCTGGGCTTCAAAGGCGTTGCTGTCACGGACGGGCTGAACATGGGCGCGGTGACCGGCCGGTATCCGCACGGGTCCGCAGCCCCTGCCGCGCTGGCGGCGGGGGCGGACCTGCTGCTGATGCCGGCGGACGCGGCCGCCGCACATGCCGCCGTCGTCCGGGCCGTCGCCGGGGGAAAGCTCCCGCTGCAGCGCCTCGAGGAGGCCGCCCGCCGGGTGGTCACCATGATGGTCTGGCGCGGACGGACAGCAAAGCCCAGGCCCCCGGCAGCTCCGGGGAGTGGCGAGGCCCTGTCCGCGCAGATTTCGGCCCGGGCCATCACGGTGGTGGCAGGCCGGTGCAAGGGCGCGTCCGTGCCCGGCAGCGTCCGGGTGGCAGGCGGCACGCCAGTGGACCGGGCCCGCTTCGCCGCGGCGGCGAAGGACGCGGGAATCGCGCTGGGGAGGGGGCCGCTGGTCACGCTGATCGGGTACGGGGGCGGGCCGGTGAAAAGCGACCTCGCGGTGGCCTTGGACGCGCCGTGGCCGCTGGCACAATCCGCTGCGCCCACCAAGATCGCACTCTTCGGCCGCTCGCCGGGCGCGTACAAAGCACTGCTTGCCGTCCTGGCGGGCAAGGCCGGCGCCCCTGGAAAGCTGCCGGCCGCCGTCGGACCCTACCCGGTGGGCACCGGCTGCAGGTAATGGCACCGGTTGCAGGTAACACGGGCGTGCCCGCCGTTTAATGCACGGGCTTTAATGGAGGGGTGCCGATTCTGAACAAAGACATGACCCTGTGCATCTCCCTCTCGGCCCGGCCGAGCAACAACGGGACCCGCTTCCACAACCACCTGTACGACCAGCTGGGCCTGAACTGGATCTACAAGGCCTTCGCGCCCACTGACCTGGCCCAGGCGATCGCGGGCGTCCGCGGCCTGGGGATCCGGGGCTGCGCCGTCTCCATGCCCTACAAGGAGGACGTCATTGCCCTGGTGGACGCCATGGACCCGTCCGCGAAGGCGATCGACTCCGTCAACACCATCGTCAACGACGGCGGGCGGCTGACCGCATACAACACCGACTACACGGCGATC
Source organism: Arthrobacter sp. NPDC057009 (assembly GCF_042673905.1). Lineage (NCBI taxonomy): Bacteria > Bacillati > Actinomycetota > Actinomycetes > Micrococcales > Micrococcaceae > Arthrobacter > Arthrobacter sp. NPDC057009. Next base: position 543,421 of record NZ_JBHUSB010000001.1, on the reverse strand, counting down.
GAGCAGCTGCTGCAGAGCAACGCCGTGCCCGTCGGGTCGTCGGTGCTGCTCAAAGGCGCCGGCGGCATGGCCAAGGCCACGGCCGCGGCGCTGCGTGACGCGGGCTTCAAGGACGTCACCATCATCGCCCGCAACGAAGCCGCCGGCAGGGCGCTCGCCGATCTCTACGGCTTCGCCTGGCGCGCCGAACTCGGCACCGGCGCGGAGGCGACGGCGGACATGATCATCAACGTCACGCCCGTGGGAATGGCCGGGGGACCCGAAGCGGACGCGCTGTCCTTTCCCGCCGAAACCATCGAGGCCGCCAAGGTTGTCTTCGACGTCGTAGCGCTGCCCCCGGAAACGCCGCTCATCAAGGCGGGGCGGGCGGCCCGAAAGCAGGTCATCACCGGTGCGGAGGTGGCCACCATCCAGGCGCTGGAGCAGTTTGTGCTGTACACGGGCATCCGGCCCACGGAGCAGCAGGTCCGGGACGCCGAGGCGTTCGTGCGCGCCCAGTAGTTAGCAGGCGCAGTAGTTAGCAGGCGCAGGAGGTAGTGGTCCCCGTACTTACACGGGCTCCACGGAGACAGCCACTCTTTCCTCCCCGATCCGGGTGAGGACCAGGGTGGCTGTCTTCTTGGCGGTTTTGCCTTCGGCTTTACCGCCTTTGCCGGCGCCCTTGCCCGCCGGCAGCAGCTGCTTGCGCAGCTCCTCCGGGGTGACGGAGGTGCCGCGCTTCTTGATGTCCAGCACGCCGACGCCGTTGTCCCGGACCCAGCCCTTGAGGGCTTTGACGTTGAACGGCATGACCTCCAGGACCCGGTAAGCCCGCGCGAACGGCGTGTCCACCAGCTCCGGGCCGCAGATGTAGGCAATGTGCTCGTCCACGAGATGCCCGCCCAGTTCCAGGGCGAGGTCGGCCACGAGACCGGCCCGGATGACCGCGCCGTCCGGCTCGTACAGGTAGCCCTCCACCGGGCCGACGGGGGCTACGGGTCCGGCGTCGAACCCCTCGCCGCTGGTCATTTCCGCGGCGCCGTCCGGCCCGATGACCAGGGCGGCGCGGCGGACGCCGGGACGGGCCACGGCGTTGAACCACAGCGTGACTTCCGTGACGTCCCCGCCCACGGAGACCCACTGCGCCTCGCAGCCGGCAGGCACCGATTCATGTGGCATGCCGGGGCCCATCTTGACGCCGACGGCGCGCCCTGCAGCGGCGAGCGACTCCACGAAGGACAGCGGCGGAGAGAAGGCCTCGGGATCCCAGATCCGCTTGGTGCCGGACGTGGTGGTGGTGCGGCGGGCCGGGTCCAGCCAGACGCCGGCCCCGTCCTCCAGCTCCACCGACGTCGCGTCCGAATGGACCACCCTGGCGTGCGGAAAGGGGATCAGGTTGATGGTGGCGCAGGCGGCGGTGGTCTCGTCGACCTCCACGGCGGTCACGGCGATGTCCAGCGACGCCAGGGCCATGGCATCGGAGCCGAGGCCGCAGCCGAGGTCGGCGACGTGCCGGACGCCGGCCTGGGCAAAGCGCTGCGCATGCCGGGCCGCGACGTTGAGCCGGGTGGCCTGCTCCAGGCCGGCCTGGGTGAAGAGCATCTGCCGGGCGAATTCGCCGAACTTGGCCTCGGCCTTGGTCCGGAGCCGTGACTGGGTCAGGACGGCGGACACGAGTTCGGGGGAGTGGCCGGCCTTGCGGAGGTTTGCTGTGAGGGTGAAGGAATCGTCTTCCCGGTAGGGTCCGAGCGAGGCCAGCAGCTCCCATCCTTCTTCTGTGAGGAGCGGGGCGATCTGGTCCTGCGGTGCTTCAGACATGGGATCAAGCCTAGTGGAGCGGCCGCCCCGGCTGTTCCCGATAGGGTGGTCTGAATGGAATCCAGCGAAACGCCCGCCCCAGGTCAGTCCGGTTCAGGTCAGCCCGAACGCAACAACCCTGATCCGGTGCCGGAGCAGCATGGCCGCCTGGTCCGGTATGCGCGCCCGGCGCTGATCGCCGGCGCTGTGGTCGCCGTCGTCTGCCTTGTCCTGCTGGTGATCATTTTCCTGCTGGACTCCTTCAACGCCACCGTCTATTCAGTGGGCGGCAAGGACATCAGCGACGCCACCGAGGAAGCCCGGCAGATCCGCGATCTGTATCTGGGCGCGCGTATAGGCGGCATCGTGGTGCTGATTGTGTCGGTCCTGACCGCCGCGGCGTCCGCCGCCGTCCTGGTCCGCGAGCAGCGGAAGACAGGAGACGCCGACGGCGGCGAGGACCTGGGGTTCGACGACCTCGCCGGCCGCTGACTGCCGCAGCCGGAACGGTTACGGGCCGGGGCAGCGTGGGTTACGTGAGGTGAATTTCTGGCACTCGCCTTGACCGAGTGCTAACCCCTTACATAGAGTCATCATTAGCACTCTCCCTAGGCGGGTGCTAATACACGAAGAGCTGCCAGCCTGGCTGCTGCCGGCACCGCGACGACGGTCTGCCGCCACGGCGCAACAGTTTTTACTGTCCATGAATTTTGACGAAAAGGAGAGGTCCGAGTGTCGGTCTCTATTAAGCCTCTTGAGGATCGCATTGTTGTCCGCCCGCTCGAAGCCGAGCAGACCACCGCTTCCGGCCTGGTTATCCCGGACTCCGCACAGGAGAAGCCGCAGGAAGGCGAAGTTGTAGCAGTGGGCCCCGGCCGCTTCGAAGACGGCAACCGCGTGCCGGTGGACGTAGCCGTTGGCGACGTCGTCATCTACTCCAAGTACGGCGGAACCGAAGTCAAGACCGGCGGCACCGAGTACCTCGTGCTTTCCGCCCGCGACGTTCTGGCGATCGTCGTTAAGTAACTCTTTGGGTCCCCGTGCCGCTGCCCGCGTCTGATTTTTTCTGACCGGGCGGCTGCACGGGGTTCTGTCTTGAAAGGACAAACCATGGCAAAGCAGCTTGCGTTTAACGACGCTGCCCGCCGGTCGCTTGAAGCCGGCATCGACAAGCTCGCCAACACGGTTAAGGTGACGCTTGGTCCCCGCGGCCGCAACGTCGTGCTGGACAAGAAGTGGGGCGCCCCCACCATCACCAACGACGGCGTGACCATCGCCCGGGAAGTCGAGCTGGACGACCCGTACGAGAACCTTGGCGCCCAGCTGGCCAAGGAAGTCGCCACCAAGACGAACGACGTCGCCGGTGACGGCACCACCACCGCCACCGTGCTCGCCCAGGCACTGGTCAAGGAAGGCCTGCGCAACGTAGCCGCCGGCGCCGCTCCGGGCCAGATCAAGCGCGGCATCGAGGTCTCCGTGGAGGCCATCGCTGCGCGCCTGCTGGAGAACGCCCGTCCCGTCGAAGGCACGCAGGTGGCCAACGTTGCCGCCATCTCCGCCCAGAGCGAAGAGGTTGGCGAGCTGCTCGCCGAGGCATTCGGCAAGGTTGGCAAGGATGGTGTGATCACCATCGAGGAATCCTCCACCACGCAGACCGAGCTGGCCCTCACCGAAGGCATGCAGTTCGACAAGGGCTACCTGTCCCCGTACTTCATCACCGACGCGGACCGCCAGGAAGCCGTCCTCGAGGACGCCCTTATCCTGATCAACCAGGGCAAGATCTCCTCGCTGCAGGAATTCCTGCCGCTGCTGGAAAAGGCCCTGCAGGCGTCCAAGCCCCTGTTCATCATTGCCGAGGACGTCGACGGCGAGGCCCTGTCCACGCTGATCGTCAACCGCATCCGCGGCACCCTGAACGTCGTGGCGGTCAAGGCCCCGGGCTTCGGCGACCGCCGCAAGGCCATGCTGCAGGACATCGCCACCCTCACCGGTGCGCAGGTTGTCTCCCCGGAACTCGGCCTGAGCCTGGATACCGTTGGCCTCGAGGTGCTGGGTACCGCCCGCCGCATCACGGTGACGAAGGACAACACCACGATCGTTGACGGCGCAGGTTCGGCTGAAGACGTGTCCGCACGCGTTGCGCAGCTGCGCGCCGAGCTGGCCCGCACCGATTCCGACTGGGACCGGGAAAAGCTGCAGGAACGCCTGGCCAAGCTGGCCGGCGGCATCGGCGTGATCAAGGTCGGCGCAGCCACCGAGGTTGAGCTGAAGGAAAAGAAGCACCGCATCGAAGATGCAGTGTCCTCTACCCGCGCCGCCCTTGAAGAAGGCATCGTGGCCGGTGGCGGTTCCGCCCTGATCCACGCGCTGAAGGCACTCGACGAGGACCCGGCCGTCACGGCGCTCGAAGGTGACGCGGCTGCCGCCGTCGGCATCGTCCGCCGTGCGCTGGTCCAGCCGCTGCGCTGGATCGCCCAGAACGCCGGCCACGACGGCTACGTTGTGACCGCACGGGTTGCCGAGCAGGACAACAACCACGGCTTCAACGCCAAGTCCGGCGAGTACGAGGACCTGATCGCAGCGGGCGTCATCGACCCCGTCAAGGTCACCCGCGCAGCACTGCGCAACGCAGCCTCCATCGCTGCGCTGGTGCTCACCACCGAGACCCTTGTGGCCGACAAGCCGGCCGAGGAAGACGAGCACGCAGGCCACAGCCACTAAGCTGCTGCCCGCACCCGCGGTTTCCGAAAGGGGCCCGGTCCAGCTGACGCTGGGCCGGGTCCCTTGGTGTTGCAGGGACCTGCTTGCCTGAGCCCGTTAGCCCGGTTTATCGCAGCGCGTCCAGCGCAGCGCGTCGAGCGCAGCACGTCCAGCGCAGCGCGCTGATCCTAGCGCCGGGCGCGGAGGGCCTGCCGCCGAAGCCGGAGCGCCGCGCCGTCGGAAAGCCGCCTGGTGACCAGCCGGTGGAAGTACAGGACCGCGACGGCGGCTGCCACGATGCCGCCGAGGTTCACGAGCAGCTGCAGGGCAGAACCGGCCGCCTTGTTGAATTCGCCCAGGACCAGTGCCACGGCGACGAAACCGGCCGCGGGGACGGTGGTCACCGAAATAAAGACCCCGATCAGGGCGGCCGAGCGCCCGCTGATGACCGACAGCATCCCGGCGCCGCCGGCGAGGACGGCCACGACCAGGGAAAACGGTCCGGGGTGGTAGATGAACTCCGCAGCGGAGGCGCGGTCCAGCACGTCCCGGGGGAACAGGTTGGCGGGCAGTGCAAGCCAGGTGATCAGCGCGGTGGTGAGCATCGCCGTCGGGAAGCCCAGGCCGAGGGCCAGCGACGCGCGCCCGCCGAGCCTCCAGTTGCCGCGCACCACGGCGACAGCCAGGGCAGCAAGCGGCCCGAACTCGGGCCCCACGGCCATGGCGCCGACGATGGCGATGGTCGAATCGGTAACGATGCCGATGGCGGCCAGCAGGGTGGCCAGCACGAGGAACGACAGGAAGGTCCAGCTGAGCCGCGACTCCTCGCCGGTCTGCCGCGATACCTCCTCCCAAATGACCGTGTCGGCACCTTCCCCCGGGGCGGTCTCCTCGGCCCTGTCAGCCCGGTCTGAGAGGACGAACTCCGGGGCGGACACGGCAATGGACCCGAGACTTTCGATCTTCAGGACATGGAGCTTTTCCAGCAGTTCCTCCACCGATTCCCGTGCGATGTACGCCACCACGACGTCTCCCCTGGGATGGACCGAGGCCCCCGCATGCACCGCCACCTCCGCGGTGCCGGGCTGCTGTTCGCACTGTTCGGCTACGAGGCCCGTCAGTTCTGCCGGGACGCAAATCCGCATCTGCACGATCACCGGACACTCCCATCGCCACGCCGAAACTCCTGTGAGGCCGACTCTACAACGCCTAAAAATGCCGGACCCGGCCAGGCTGAGACGCCAATCACACTAGGCGCGTTTGATTCGTCTCGAATATCACGAATCGGTAACATGGGTACTTTGTGCTGCCGTTTGAGGGGTTATCTGTGCCAGAAGCGAGAACGACGGACCCGCTGAAAAGCATGCCGCGCGAGGAGCCGGCAGGAAAAGAAAACCATGAGCCGCGCGCTGCCCGGCTGAAGGCAAAGCCGGGCTACCGGCCCGAGGTGCAGGGCCTGCGTGCCCTGGCGGTGCTCATGGTGGTCACCTACCACGTGTGGCTTGGCCGGGTTTCCGGCGGCGTGGACATCTTCCTGCTGATCTCGGCGTTCCTGCTGACCCTGTCCTTCGTCCGCAAGGTGGAGAAGGGCACGCCACTGCGCCTCGTGAACCACTGGCTGCACCTCTTCAAGCGGCTAATCCCGGCCGCCGTCGTCGTGATCCTGGGCGTGCTGGCCGGCACCTGGCTGGTCTTGCCGCAGAGCCGCTGGCCGGACGTTCTCAACGAGGCCTGGGCATCCCTGCTCTACGGCCAAAACTGGCTGCTGGCCAACACGGCCGTGGACTACTACGCGCAGGACCACTCCGGCGCCAGCCCGCTCCAGCACTTCTGGTCGCTGTCCATCCAAGGTCAGGTCTTCATCCTCTGGCCCCTCGTCTTCGCCGGCTCCGCCCTGGTGTGGCGTCTCCTGCAGCGCCGCCGTGCCGTCAGCTACCGGACTGTCCTGATGGTTGCCTTCGGCGGCATCTTCATCGCGTCGCTGGTGTTCTCGATCGACCAGACGGCCACCAACCAGGCCTACGCCTACTTCGACACCCGGACCCGGCTGTGGGAATTCGCGCTGGGATCACTGCTGGCCCTGGTGCTGCCCTACGTGAAGCCGGGCAAGGTGCTGCGTGTGGTGCTGGGCTGGGCCGGGCTCGCCGCCATGATTTCCTGCGGCCTGCTGCTCACCGTGGACCGGTCTTTCCCGGGCTTCGTCGCGCTGTGGCCCACGCTGGCCGCGGCTGCCATCATCGTTGCCGGCCAAAGCGGCAGCCGGTTCGGCGTGGACCGGATCCTCTCCTCGAAGCCGCTGGTGGCCCTGGGTGACAACTCCTACGCCCTGTACCTCTGGCACTGGCCGGTCCTGGTGCTGGCGCTGGCCGGCAGCGGCATCTCGGCGCCCAACCTGTTCCAGGGCCTGGTCATCGTGGCCTGCTCCGTGGTGCTGGCCGTGCTCACCACCCGGTTCGTCGAAAAGCCCCTGCGCGAATGGCACTGGCCGCAGCTGCGCGCCTGGCGCACCGCCGTCGTCATTGTTGCCTGCGGTGCCCTGCTGGCAGGGCCGGTGGCGCTGTGGCAGACCAAACTGACCGCCGACGAGGCGGCAGCGGCGGCGCAGCCGCGCGAACTGACCCCCGGTGCCGCCGCGCTGGCACCTGAGAACGCCGGCAAGCCGACGCCGGAGGCCACCGTCATTCCCGCCCCGGCCGCCATGAAGAACGAGTGGGCGGACATCGACGGGCTGTGCACCGGCGACAACGTCCCCAGCGACCCGCTGCTCAACGGCTGCCTCCAGAACAGCAAACCGGCCAAGGTCACCAAGCGGATCGTGGTGCTCGGCGATTCCCACGCCCAGCAGTACATGGCCGCGCTCGGGCCGATCGCCAGGGACCACGGCTGGGAGGTCGTCACCCTCCTGAAGGGCAACTGCCGGTTCGGTGCCGAATCGCCGGAGCGCGACGCAGATTGCAACGCCTTCAACAAGGCCAGCGCCGCGTACGTGATGGAGCACAAGCCGGATGCGGTGTTCACCGTGGCATCCCTCACGCACAAGGAAGCCCCGTTTGAAACCGAGGTTCCCGCCTACCTGGAGGGCATCAAACCGTTCACCGACGCCGGGATCGACGTGGTGGGTGTCCGGGACAACCCCAGGTTCACCATCAACATGCCCGAATGCGTCCAGAAGTACGGCACCGACGCGCCGGAGTGCAACCCGCCTCTGGGCGAATCGCTTGCCGCGAAGTCGCCGCTGGACGCGTACCGGGGCAAGGTGAAGGGACTCTACCTGATGGACATGAGCGACTTCATCTGCGCCGGCGGCATCTGCCCGGCCGTGGTGGGCAACGTCTACGTCTATAAGGACGACAACCACCTCACCAAGACCTACGTCCAGTCGATGATTCCGATGTTCGAGAAGCGGCTGCTGGCTGCCACGGGGTGGAAGTAGGGGGTGTTTGGCGGGCCCGCGCCCAGCGGTTGGGGGTGCCCTTGCTCACAAAGCCGGGATGGAATATGGGGATCGCCGCCAAGGTTCTAGTATTAATTCAATTCCTCCAGAACCACCTCCTGGCCCCGCTTTAACCAGCACAGGGCCAACCCTGCACAGGCCAGTCCCGTAATGACGGGCTGGTCATCGGCTGCAACCCCTACCCGTGAACCTGTAAACCAAGGTAAGAGGCGCACTCATGACCCAGCCCGAGCACGACCCCTTCGGCTTCATCGGCCTGACGTACGACGACGTCCTGCTGCTTCCCGGCCATACCGACGTGATCCCCTCCGAGGCCGACACGTCGTCCCGGATCTCCAAGCGCATCACCGTCCAGACGCCGCTGTTGTCCGCGGCCATGGACACCGTCACCGAATCCCGCATGGCCATCGCCATGGCACGCCAGGGCGGCCTCGGCGTCGTCCACCGCAACCTCGCGATCGACGACCAGGCCGACCAGGTAGACCGCGTCAAGCGCAGCGAGTCGGGCATGATCACCAACCCGCTCACCATCGGCCCCGAGGCCACGCTGCAGGAACTCGACGAGCTGTGCGCCCGTTACCGCGTCTCCGGCCTGCCCGTGGTCGACGACGGCAACCGGCTCCTCGGCATCGTCACCAACCGCGATACGCGCTTCGTGCCGGAATCCGACTTCCCGATCCGGCTGGTCAGCGACGTCATGACCAAGATGCCGCTCGTCACCGGCCATGTGGGCATCAGCCGCGAGGAAGCCTCGCACAAGCTGGCCACGAACAAGATCGAGAAGCTCCCGCTCGTGGACGAACAGGGCCGCCTGAAGGGCCTCATCACCACCAAGGACTTCACCAAGGCTGAGCAGTACCCGCTGGCCACCAAAGACGATGAGGGCCGGCTCCGCGTCGGTGCCGCCATCGGCTTCTTCGGTGACGGCTGGGAACGCGCCATGAAACTGATCGACGCCGGCGTCGACGCCCTCTTCGTTGACACCGCCAACGGCCACTCACAGGGCGTGCTGGACATGATCCGCCGCCTCAAGTCCGATCCGGTGGCGGCGCACGTGGACATCATCGGCGGCCAGGCTGCCACCCGCGAAGGTGCCCAGGCCCTGATCGACGCCGGCGCCGACGGCATCAAGGTGGGCGTGGGTCCGGGCTCCATCTGCACCACCCGCGTGGTGGCCGGTGTGGGCGTTCCGCAGATCACCGCCATCTACGAATCGGCCAAGGCCGCCATTCCGGCAGGCGTTCCGCTGATCGCCGACGGCGGCCTGCAGTACTCCGGCGACATCGGCAAGGCGCTGGTTGCCGGCGCCGACACCGTGATGCTCGGTTCCCTGCTGGCCGGCTGTGACGAATCCCCGGGCGAGCTCATCTTCGTGAACGGCAAGCAGTTCAAGAGCTACCGCGGCATGGGCTCCCTCGGCGCCATGCAGTCCCGCGGCAAGAACACGTCCTACTCCAAGGACCGCTACTTCCAGGCCGACGTCTCCGGCGATGACAAGCTCATCCCCGAGGGCATCGAAGGCCGCGTGGCGTACCGCGGCCCGCTGGCCTCGGTGGCGTACCAACTGGTGGGCGGGCTCCGCCAGACGATGTTCTACACCGGCGCTCCGACCATTGCTGATCTGAAGGCGCGCGGCAAGTTCGTCCGGATCACCCCGGCCGGGCTGAAGGAGTCGCACCCGCACGACATCCAGATGACGGTCGAGGCGCCGAACTACGGTTCCCGCTAGCCACTGGCCGCTGAGAGGGCTTGCCGACGTCCCGGCGAGCCCTCTCTGCGTTTCCCGCGGGGCTAGGCTGGAGCCATGTCCCAACCACGCCACCCCGCCGAACTGAACCCTAAAAGGGAACCCCAGCGGCGGCTGGCACTGAAGCCTTATGCCCGTGCCGTGGCACAGGTGCTGCGCGTCAGTTTCCGCGCGTCGCCGGGTGCCGTGCTCATGAAGGTGGCCGGATCACTGATCTCCGCGGTGCTGCCGCTGGTCACCACGTACTTTGCCGGCCTGACCACCACTGCGCTGGCGGCCGCCTACAACGGGGACGCCGGCGCCGGGCAGCAGGCCGTCGTGTACGTCATCATCACCGCTGCGCTGGGCCTGTTCTGGGGCGCGTTCAGCAGCGTGGACCGCTACATCCAGCAGGTCATGAGTTTCCGGGTCGGGGCCATCGTGGGCGACCTGATGTATGAGCGGTTCCTTGCGCTGGATTTCTGGCGGTATGACGACAAGGAAACCGTAGACCTCTACGACCGCGCCAAACGGTTCTCCGACTCCTACGCCAGGGTCCTGGACCGGATCGCGGCCATCTTCACGCAGTTGGTGTCGGTGGTCCTGGCCGTCGGCGCGCTGCTGCTGGTGAGCTGGTGGATTGCCGTGATCGTGCTGGTCGCGATCGTCCCCAGCGTCTACCTGCAGTTCAAGCTGTCCCGTGAGCAGATTGCACACTGGAACACCCAGGTGGATTCACGGCGGCAGCGGCGGATGATCGAGACCAACCTGCTCCGCCCGCAGCACATCGCCGAGATGCGCCTGTACGGGATCGTCCGGTACCTCATGGACTTCCGCTCCCGGCTCCGGGACGCCGACGAGAAGCGCAGGCTGGATTTCCAGAAGCGGTACATCCCCAAGCAGCTCGCCGCCGACGCCGTGCAGTACGCCGCGGAGGTGGTCTCGCTCATCTGGGTGGTCGGCCAGATCATCGCCCGCGCCCAGCCGGTGGGGCAGTTCCTCTACGTCCAGCAGATCGTCAGCAGAGCGCTGTCCACGGCGAACGGCCTGGTGTCCTCGCTCAGCTCCATCGACGAGGACCTGGCCAACCTCAAGGACTACGAGCTGTTCATGGCGCTGCCTGTCCATTCGAGCCACGCACCGCCGCTGCTGGAGGCGCCAAAGACCGTTGAGCTAAGAGATATCCGCTTCACGTACACGGGCAGCGATCTCGAGGTCATCAAGGGCATCTCCATGACCATCCACGCCGGCCAGCATATCGCCATCGTGGGGGAAAATGGCGCCGGCAAGTCCACCCTGATCCGCATCCTGGCCGGACTCTACCGGCCGGATTCCGGCCAGGTGATGCTCGACGGCGTCGACCTCGCCGCCGTCGACGTCACCTCCTGGCACCGCCACCTGGCGGTCCTGAGCCAGGAGTTCCTTAAGTACGAGTTCGCGACAGCAGCCGAAAACATACTCTTCGGCGATGTCGATTCGCCGCGCGACGACGGACGGATCCGGAACGCCGCTGCCGATGCTGAGGCCCTGGACTTCATCAACAAACTGCCCAACGGCCTGGACAACCACGTCAGCAACTGGATGGAGGATCCTCGGGGCCGCAAGGGGAGCGGACTCAGCGGCGGGCAGTGGCAGCGGCTCGCCATGGCCCGGAACTTCTACCGCAACGCTTCCTTCATGGTCATGGACGAGCCCACCTCGGCCATCGACGCGCTGGCCGAGCACCGGATCTTCACCCGGCTGTTCGCCGAGCGGAGCAGCACCATCATCGCCATCAGCCACCGGCTTGCCACGATCGAAAAGGCGGACATCGTGTACATGCTGGAGGAGGGCCGGATCGTGGAACAGGGCACGCACCGGGAACTGGTGGCCCTGCGCGGCCGCTACTTCCGGATGTTCGAGTCACAGCTCAGCGTTGAGGAGGCCGGCGGGATCTGAATGTTCACCAGTACTCACCGCCCTGCTTTATCTAACGACGTCCCAGCCACGCTGCATACAGGCGGTCGCGGTCACGGTGCAAATGCCTTGAATAGAGCATGCCCGCCGCAACCGGAAGCGGAAATGCAGCCAGGAACGCCAGGATGGGCAGTACCTCCGGGGATGTTCCTCGCGGTGTAGCGAACATCAAGGCCGTTACGATCACAAACATGGCGAGCACCGAGGCTATGGCGACACCGGGAACAATGCGGACATACTGTTCGGCGCGGGCGACGTCGTCGGCAGGTTGCGGTGGAGTGCGTGTAAACCTTGGTCCGATTGCCAACAGCCAGCCAATCCCCGAAATCCCCAGCCCCAAACTCGCGAGCACTAGGCCGTTCTCTGGATTTTGCCCTGTTGCGGCCAAAGCGGCCCCCTGGGCAACGCCCGGGATGGCGAAGACCACTCCCATCCACCAGAACCAGAAGACGCGGGCGCGGCGATGCGCGTACCCCAGTGCAAGATTCTTCGCATCAAGGTTGCGGGGCTCGGCCATCCCTATCATGGCGCGGCTGCCAAGAGGGTACGGATTACGTGGCCGGGTTGCTCCCCGCCGTCCAGGTCGCGGACACGGAGTTGTCCGTTTTCATCCAACGGGGCAGATGCGAGTTGCAGGGATCCGGCTTCGGATACCTTGATATTGGCAACCACAGGCGCAGCCGTCTCTGCGCTGTACCGCCGGGAGCTGACTATTCCTCCGCCCTCCTCGCTAATAGCCGCCACTGCGCCGTCCACCGTCGTCTGCACGAAATCCAGGAGGTCCACATCGTCCCGAAGCGGAAGGCACAAATACTCGCTTAGCGGTCGGAGGAAGATTGCTGCGCGGCCCGCAGGGGAGTCCACCAAGTAGCTGGGAGAAAAGGCGGCTGACCCGATCCGGGTGATGTCAAACCATGTGGAAGACGTTGCAAAGATGCGGGCCAGAATTTTCGCCTCGGCGAGCAGGGCCACTTCTTCGCCTTGGACTTCCACGGTATCCCGGATGTTCAGAGTGCCGATGCCTGCCCGCACCAAGTCGTGATCGTCTGCGAGCTCGGCAAGTCCAAGCACCCTGCGGGTCAGGGCTGTTCCTGCACCAGGCTCGAAAGCCAGCAGCGCCAGAATCTCGTGACTGGTCATGCGGTACGCCGCTGAGGGCGTGGCGGAGTCGGTCATCATGTCCTAATGTGGGGTAGTTTCCGGTCAGGGTGTGCAGGGTGTGCAGGGTGTGCAGGGTGTGCAGGGTGTGCAGGGTGTGCCCTAGCCGAATTCGAACTTACCGCCCGACCGCCCCTTGGCGTCCTTGGCGGTCCCCAACATATCCCTAACGCCGCCTACTAATCCTGCTCCAAAATCCCAGATTCTCTTGGTGACCGGAACATCGCCGGACATCATGCCCAGCAGTCCCCAGCCGAGCGCGACCCCGCCCAGCACTATGCCGGCCGGTGCTCCGAGGATGGTTCCAGTGGCCGCAATGGCCGCTACGGAGAGGCCGGCGCCGATGAAGCCGTCGGCCATTCTGAATGGATCCTTGCCCTCGAGTCCGGAGCCTATATCCAAGGCCCCGACAGCGGCTCCCAGCACGCCCAACACCTTGCCGACGGGCCTCATGAAGTCAAAAAACTTGCTGACTCCCTTTTCGATTTGGCCAAGGTCAGTGGTCCAGCTGAACTTGTCCGCCACGAACTGAATGGCACTGGCGATGTCGGAAGCGGCATTTCCGTCCTCGGCTCCGAACTTTTCCACCATCCATTCCACTCCTGAGGGCGCATGGTCATAGTTCGGGTCGGTAAATGCGCCGCCCCAATTCCTGCTTTTGCCCGTGGACGCCTGGACTGATATTCCCCTCGTGAGGGACGTATTCACACCGCCGGCACTGCTTGCCTTTTCCTGTTCGGCCGCTTGCGTCAGCAGCGACTTGGATTGATGCTCCAGGGACTCCGTCGCCTTGCTCAGCATCGGGCGCAGGGACGAGGTCCAGGCATTCCGGAATTTGTCCCCGTCGGCGCCCTTCCAGGCTGCTGACTGCAGAAGGGAATTCACGGTGGACTCCACGTTCTCAAGACGCTGCTTGGACTGGCCTATTGATTTGGACAGGGCGCGAAGCTGGTCGATGTCAGCACCGTAAATTCCAGATGCCATTGATTCCCCCAATAAGTTTGGTGCTCGCCGTCGGCGGCGGCCGTCCGGACAGTGCTCCAAGCTACCGCATCATCCAGCCGGCTTCGATGGGGAGTTGTCCCCAGCCGCGCGGATTTCCACCACGGTGGTCCGGACGCGGGCGAGGCTGGGCCGCACCGGAACGCTGCTGAACCCGAAGGTCACCGGAGGGCTTATGGGGGACAGCGGTCCAGCGTCCCTGCCTTCCCAGCTGACGACGGCGGAGCTCACGTTGTGCAGGTCGCTCACCCCGTAATACTCCAGCCTGCCGTTGCCCGCCGTGCCGAAGGTCCGGGTTCCGGTGCCGGCCGCAGTCACGAGCGGGCTGACTGCGGCCAGCCAGCTCGTGTGTACGGCAATCGGCCGGGGCACCGTCCGCAGCAGTGCGCCCAGCAAGGCCCGGCCGCCGATGCCTGCCCGAATCAGCAAGGGCCCGGCTTCGATCGTCAATGCCTGCCCAGTCAGGATGGCAGCGACGTCCACGACGCGGACCTCCTCGAAGCGGTAGGTGGCGGCAATGAACTCAGCCACGTCCTCCCTCGGTGCCAGCAGCAACCGCCGCCCCGAGGGCAGCTGGACCATGACGTCGGCAAACGGACCGAAGGGCGACTCCTGCCAAATCCCCGTCACCGCGCGCAGGCCGGAACCGGTTCCGATCCCCGCTATGTGGCCGTCGAAGATCCACCGGCTGCCCATCCAGCCACTCTAGCTGGGATAACCTAGAGCAGTGACTTACGAGATTGAGATTGGCCGTGGCAAGCGTGGGCGTCGTGCCTACTCCCTGGACGACATTGCGATCGTCCCCAACCGTCGCACCCGTGACCCCAAGGACGTCTCCGTCTCGTGGCAGATCGATGCCTACAAGTTCGACATGCCGGTCATCGCCGCCCCCATGGACTCCGCGATGTCCCCGGCGACCGCGATTGCGCTCGGCAAGCTCGGCGGCCTGGGCGTCCTGGACCTCGAAGGCCTCTGGACCCGCTATGAGGACCCGCAGCCGGTCCTGGACGAGATCGGCGCGCTCGCTGACGAGACCAACAGCCCGGCCGTCACCCGCCGGATGCAGCAGCTCTACCAGGCACCCATCCAGCCCGAACTGATCACCTCGCGGCTGGCCGAAATCCGCGCGGCAGGCATCACCGTGGCCGGAGCCCTCACCCCGCAGCGCACCCAGGAGCACTACAAGACTGTGGTGGCCGCCGGCGTCGACATCTTTGTGATCCGCGGAACCACGGTTTCCGCCGAGCACGTCTCCAAGGACCACGAACCGCTGAACCTCAAGCAGTTCATCTACGAACTCGACGTCCCCGTCATCGTGGGCGGTGCCGCCGGCTACACCCCCGCCCTGCACCTCATGCGCACCGGCGCGGCCGGCGTCCTCGTCGGCTTCGGCGGCGGAGCCACCACCACCACGCGCCGCGCCCTGGGCATCCACTCGCCCATGGCCTCGGCCATCTCCGACGTGACCGCCGCCCGCCGCGACTACATGGACGAGTCCGGCGGACGCTACGTCCACGTGATCGCCGACGGCGGCATGGGCTCCTCGGGCGACATCGTCAAGGCCATCGCCATGGGGGCCGACGCCGTCATGCTCGGCACCGCCCTCGCCCGTGCGGAAGAAGCCCCCGGAAAGGGCTGGCACTGGGGCCAGGAAGCGCACCACCTGGAACTGCCCCGCGGCGACAGGGTCAACATCGGGACTGTCGGTCCCCTGGAAGAAGTGCTCTTCGGGCCGGGCCACCACACCAACGGGACCTCCAACCTGATCGGCGCGCTCCGCCGCTCCATGGCCACCACCGGCTACTCGGACCTCAAGGAGTTCCAGCGCGTCGACGTCGTGGTTTCGCCCTACGCCGGAAACTGATCCGGCCGCCGGCAACACAGCCCCCGGCAACACAGTTCGCGCCCTGCCCATCGGCAGACGTTCGAAGTACTCTGGTGAACTACAACGTTCGATGAGGATGGAGGCCTGTCATGAACGGTTTCGGTGAACGTCCGGCGGCTGCCAGGGGTGCCCTGGGGCCCGAGGCGCGGGAGGCCGCGCTGGCCGCATTGAAGGCATCGGCGGAGCCCGGCAAGGAACTGGACATCCTCATCGTCGGCGGCGGCATCGTCGGCACCGGGGTCGCCCTCGACGCTGTGACCCGCGGCCTGAACGTCGGCATCGTGGAAGCCAGCGACTGGGCCGCCGGGACGTCGTCGCGGTCCTCCAAGCTCATCCACGGCGGCCTCCGTTACCTGGAAATGCTCGACTTCGCACTCGTGAAGGAGGCGCTGCAGGAACGGGGGCTGCTGCTTTCCGAGCTGGCGCCGCACCTGGCCCGGCCGGTGCCATTCCTGTACCCGCTCACCAAGCACTTCGTCGAGCGCCCCTACATCGGCGCCGGCATCGCGCTGTACGACGCCATGTCCATCTCCGGCGGGCACAAGCGCGGCGTGCCGTTCCACAAGCACCTGTCGCGGCGCGGCACCCTGCGCGCCGCCCCAAGCCTGAAGGACGATGCCTTCGTCGGCTCGATCCGCTACTACGACGGCCAGGTGGACGACGCCAAGTACGTAGCCAACCTGGTGCGCACTGCCGCCTACTACGGTGCCCACGCAGTCAACCAGACCGCCGTCGTCGACTTCCTCCGCGAAGGGGAGCGTGTGGTGGGCGCCAAGGTGGTCAACCGCGAGGACGGTTCCAGCTTCAACATCCGGGCGAAGCAGGTCATCAACGCCACCGGCGTCTGGACCGACGAAACGCAGGCCATGGTCACCGAGCGCGGCCAGCTGAAGGTGCGCGCGTCCAAGGGTATCCACCTGGTGGTGCCGCGGGACCGCTTCCAGTCGACTGTGGGCCTGATCCTGCGGACCGAGAAGTCCGTGCTGTTCGTCATCCCGTGGGGGCGGCACTGGATCATCGGCACGACGGATACCGACTGGCATCTGGACAAGGCCCACCCCGCAGCCTCCAGTAAGGACATCGATTACCTGCTGGAGCACGTCAACACGGTCCTGAAACGCCCCCTCACGCGGGAAGACGTGGAGGGCGTCTATGCCGGCCTGCGGCCGCTGCTGGCCGGGGAAAGCGACTCCACCGCCAAGCTCTCCCGCGAGCATGTCGTTGCCCATCCCGTGCCCGGCCTGGTGGTGGTGGCCGGCGGCAAATGGACCACCTACCGCGTCATGGCCAAGGACGCGGTGGACGAGGCGGCCCGCAGCATGGACGAGCGCGTGCCGCAGAGCTGCACCGAGACGATCCCGCTGCTGGGAGCCAGCGGTTTCCGGGCCGCCTGGAACCGCCGCAACCGGACAGCCGAGGAATTCGGTGTGCACGTGGCACGGGTGGAGCACCTGCTGAACCGTTACGGCTCCATGGCGTCAGAGGTGCTGGCGCTCATCCAGGAACGGCCCGAACTGGCCGAACCGCTGCCCGGGGCCGACGACTACCTGCAGGCCGAGGCGGTCTACGCGGCGACCCATGAGGGCGCCCGGCACGTGCACGACGTCCTGACCCGGCGGACCCGGATCTCCATCGAGGCCTGGGACCGCGGTGTGTCTGCCGTGCCGGTAGTCGCTAAGCTTATGGGAGAAATTCTTGGCTGGAGCGATGCGCAGCGGGAAAGCGAAATCAAGCATTACCTGGCGCGGGTGGAAGCCGAACGGCTGAGCCAGCAGCAGCCCGATGACGAGTCGGCGGACGCTGCCCGGCTGGGCGCGGAGGATATCGTCCCGCTGCGTTGAGACCGCAACCCGCCGCCGGACAGGCCCGGCCCCACTGAAGGGACACCACTTGGCGGAACCACTGGACCGTTACGACGCGGAACTCACCACACCTGACCTGGTGATCCTCGAAATGGACGCCGAGGACAAGGTGGACGCGGCCAGCCAGCTGGCCCGCAAGCTGTTCGACGCCGGCCGCGTCTCAGACCTCGAGGGTTTCCTGGGGCACGTCAACGCCCGGGAGCACCAGCTGGCCACCGGCCTGCCCGGGGGAGTGGGCCTGCCGCACGCCCGCAGTGAGTTCGTCTCCGAGACCTCGATCGCCGTCGGGATCACCAAGTACGGCAAGGCCCTGGACTTTGGCGCCGCTGACGGTCCGGCCACGGTGGTCCTGCTCATCGCCACGCCGGCGAGTTCCTTCTCCGACCACCTTGAGGTGCTGGCCACCCTGGCGCGGTCCCTGTCCAAGGAATCGTTCCGGGAATCGCTGCGCCGGGCCTACGACGCCGAGGTTATCGCCGAGCTCATCAACTCCAGCCTGGTCTTCTTCGACCACTGATCGTTGAACCCGGCTGCCCCGCTCTTGGGCGCCCTGCACAGCGCGAACGGACACTTGCGGCCCCTCTGCGAGGGGCCACAAGTGTACGTTCGCGCTACCCGCGGTTCGTTGTTCTACAGGAGGACGAAGTAACGTTAAGGGGTGTGGAAAACAGCCCTCCAGCCCCGGTGGATCGCAGGCCTGGTCTTTGCGATCGCCGTTTCGGGTGTCTTTGTGCTCCTGAGCCAGTGGCAGTTCGGCCGTTCCACGCAGCCCGAGGTGCCGGTCAACTCCGCCACGGAACAGGTCAAACCGCTGACCGAAACGCTGCAGCCCGGTGACTTCTTCCGGGCTTCCGTGGCCGACCAGATGGTGTCCGCATCCGGCAGCTACGATGCCGCGAAGCAGGTCCTCGTGCCCGGCCGCCTCAAGGACGGCAAGACCGGATACTGGGTGGTCACCGCCTTCGCGGTGGCGGATGCCCCCGTGCTCAAGGGCGTGGCAGCCTCACCGAAAACCTACATCCCGGTGGCCCGCGGCTGGATCGCTGAACCGGCGAAGGCCGCCGCCCCGCCGTCGGGCACCATCCAGCTGACCGGACGGCTGCTGCCGTCCGAGGCGCCGGTGCCCAACACCGCCCCCGAACCGGGCCGGGCGACCGCCGTCTCCGTCGCTGAACTCATCAACGCCTGGAACGTCAGCAGCTACCCCGCCTTCGTTTCCGCCACGGCGGAAAAAGCAGGAACGGACGACGTCGGTGCTGCCGCTGGCAGCGGCCTGGAGCCGCTCAATATTCCCGCCCAGCCCCCGGCCGAGAAGGTCAACTGGCTGAACCTGTTCTACTCCGTGGAGTGGATCGTGTTCGCCGGCTTCGCCCTGTTCATCTGGTGGCGGCTGGTCAAGGATGACCACCGCAGAAGCCTCGAGGACGCCGAGGATGACGACGGACCAGAGCACACCCAACCCCACGAGATCCAACAAAAGGTACAGCCATGATCGAACCCAAGCCGGCCATCCAGCCCTCGAACCCCGCCGGGGCGGCGAAGAAGCGACGCTTCGGCGGCACGGAGGCGCAGATCCGCTCCGCCCTGAAGTTCTACAAGGTCATGGCCTACCTCACCGGTGCCATGCTGCTGCTGCTGTGTGCGGAGCTCGTTGCCCGCTACGGCTTCGGCCAGTACCTCTTCGCGGGCGGAACGGACGCCCTGACCGGCCAGCCGTTCGGCTTCGGCTTCGCCCAGGCCGAACCGAAGGGCGTCCTCGGCGGGTTCAACGTGTCCGTCACCGTGCTGATCGTCCACGGCTGGATGTACGTCGTGTACCTGATGTCCAACTTCCGCCTTTGGACGCTCATGCGCTGGCCGTTCCTCAAGATGATCCTGCTGGCACTCGGCGGCGTCATCCCGTTCCTGTCCTTCATCGTGGAGAAGAAGTTCCATGCCGAGGTCGAGGCCGAACTCGCCGCCAACCCGCAGGCTGCCAGCCGCTACTGATCGGCGTTCCGTGCGTCACAGCGGGCCCGCTCAAGGTGCGTGGGGGCAAGCGCGCCAAGTAGGCTAGTACGGTGACTACTCCCACTGCATCCCAAACTTCCCAGAAGCCGGTGCTGGTAGTTGACTACGGTGCCCAGTACGCGCAGCTAATTGCCCGCCGCGTCCGGGAAGCGAATGTGTATTCGGAAGTGGTTCCGCATACCTACAGCACTGAGCAGCTCCTGGCCAAGAACCCTGCCGCCATCATCCTCTCCGGCGGCCCCGCCAGCGTTTACGCCGACGGTGCTCCGAGCGTCGGCGCCGACCTTTTCGAGGCCGGTGTCCCGGTCTTCGGTATCTGCTACGGCTTCCAGGCCATGGCGAACGCCCTTGGCGGCAAGGTAGACAAGACCGGCCTGCGGGAGTACGGCTCCACCCAGACCACCATTCTCGGTGACGACCGTTCCATCCTGGAGGGAATGCCGCAGCACCAGAACACCTGGATGAGCCACGGCGACTCCGTCCACGCGGCACCCGAGGGCTTCGAGGTGCTGGCCACCACGGCAGGTGCCGAGGTGGCCGCCTTCGCCAACGAGGAGAAGTGCCTGTACGGCGTGCAGTGGCACCCCGAGGTGAAGCACTCGGCCTACGGCCAGCAGGTGCTGGAGAACTTCCTGTTCAAGGGCGCCAAGCTGGAACAGAACTGGACCACGGGTGACATCCTCGAGGAGCAGGTGGAGCGCATCCGCCAGCAGGTCGGCGATGCCCGGGTCATCTGCGGCCTCTCCGGCGGCGTGGATTCGGCCGTTGCCGCCGCCCTTGTCCAGCGCGCCGTGGGCGACCAGCTGATCTGTGTCTTCGTCGACCACGGGCTGCTGCGCGAAGGCGAGGCCGAGCAGGTGGAGCGCGACTTCGTTGCCGCCACCGGCGTGAACCTCTACGTGGCCAACGAGCAGGAGCGGTTCCAGTCCGCGCTGGCAGGCGTCAGTGACCCCGAGACCAAGCGCAAGATCATCGGCCGCGAATTCATCCGCGCCTTCGAAGAGGCCGAGCGCGCCATCATCGCCGACGCCGCAGCGCACGGCGAAAAGATCAAGTTCCTCGTGCAGGGCACCCTGTACCCGGACGTCGTCGAATCCGGCGGCGGCGAGGGTGCAGCAAACATCAAGAGCCACCACAATGTGGGCGGGCTGCCTGAGGACCTGCAGTTCGAGCTCGTCGAGCCGCTTCGTGCCCTGTTCAAGGACGAGGTGCGCGCCGTGGGCGCCAAGCTCGGCCTGCCCCAGGAAATCGTCGGCCGCCAGCCGTTCCCTGGCCCCGGCCTGGGAATCCGGATCGTCGGCGAAGTCACCAAGGAGCGCCTGGACCTGCTCCGCAAGGCCGACGCGATCGCCCGTGCCGAGCTGACCGCCGCCGGACTCGACAACGACGTCTGGCAAATGCCGGTGGTGCTTCTCGCGGACGTCCGCAGCGTCGGCGTCCAGGGCGATGGCCGCACCTACGGCCACCCGATCGTGCTGCGCCCCGTCTCCTCCGAGGACGCCATGACCGCGGACTGGTCACGGCTTCCCTACGACCTGCTGGCCCGGATCTCCAACCGGATCACCAACGAGGTCGACGGCGTCAACCGGGTGGTGCTCGACGTCACCAGCAAACCGCCGGGAACCATCGAGTGGGAATAGCGTTGTAAAAATGGCCGGCCTCCGCGGGGAGGCCGGCCATTTTTGCATCCCGGCGGCTGCGCTTTCCCGGCGGCCGCATGTGCGAAATGCGCCGCAACTTGGGCCGCCCAGTGTTGCGGTCTCTCAACCGCGGCGGGTTTCCGGCTACGCTCGAAGCTATGCCCGTATGGTCCAAGGCGTCACGTGCAAGCGCAGAAAAGAAGGCAGTAGTGTCAGTAGGTCAGCTCGACTCCGAGGGTTCGGAGGAGCTCCGGAAGTGGCTGTCCGGGCTCAAGCCCGTTACCGGGGCAGACACCATGCTGCGCTTCACCAAGACGCCCGAGGGTTCCATCGACCTTACGCATGCGCATCCTTCCGGCCTGGCGCAGCTCATGGCAGGGCGCCGCACCCGGCTCTCGACGCTGATCCGTGACCAGCAGCAGTACGTAGTGGCGGCGCGCGCCTGCCGGAACCTGCGCTCCAAGATCTTCGAACTGGCCAATGACCGCGGCATCGAGGCCGGGTACTTCTCCGCCGGCACCGTGGTGTGGACCTCCGCCGTCGGAGGCAAGCCGCAGCGCGTCTCGGCACCGGTGATGCTGACCGCCATGTCGCTCACCATCCGCCCCGGGGAAGACGACTACGAACTGCAGCTCACGGAGCAGGCGCACATCAATCCGGCCCTGATCCGTCACCTGAAGACCATCCACGGGATCGTGTTCGACGTCAACGCCGTAACCCGGATGGCATACAGCACCGCGCGGTTCGACCCCCTTCCCGTGCTGGACCGGATCAGCACCCTGGTCAAGCCGATCCACGGCGCCGACGTGGAGCACAACCTGCTCGTCTCGACCTTCGCGGACCTTTCCGGGAACCTCGACGATCCCTGGATCAACGGGCAGAACGCGCTGGTGTCATCCCTGGCCAAGGCCGCGTCCGGCGAAGTCATCGACGTGCCGGAGCTCCAGCCGGGGCGCTTTCCCAGCGTGGACGAGCGGGACCCGGGGGAGGAGCTGCTCCTCCTCGATGCCGACGCCGACCAGCAGTACGTGATCGACGCGGTCCGTGCGGGGGACTCGCTGGTGGTGAGTAGCCCGCCGGGCACCGGCCAGACGCAGACTGCCATCAACACGATTGGTGCGCTGGTGGATGAAGGCAAGACCGTCCTGGTGGTGGGGGACCGGCGTGCCAGCCTGAACGAAGTGGCCGGGCGCCTCGAAAACCTGGGCCTGGAGTCCATCCTTTTCCAGCTGACCGGAAACGCAACGCCGCAGCAGCTCAAGGGCCAGCTGGTGCGCGCCATCGTGCGCAACGAGAAGGCCCAGGAGCCGCAGCTCGGCAGCCTGCACAAGACCCTCACCGAGCACCGCCACGCCCTTCTGGACCATGTGGCCTCGCTGCACAACGTGCGGCAGCGGTGGGGCTGCTCGCCGTACCAGGCCATGCAGTCGCTCGCTGAGCTGACCTCCATCCAGCCCGCACCCGCCACCACCGTCCGCCTGAAGCGCAGCGTCCTGGATAACATCCGGGACCGCGAGGAGCTGGCGGGCCGGCTGAAGCGGGCGGCCGAACTGGGGGCGTTCAGCAGGGCATCGACCACCAGCCCCTGGCATGGTGCACGCCTGGTGACCCGCAAGGAAACCGAGGAAGCCCAGGAGCTGGCGCGTTCAGTGGCGAAGAAGCTGCCGCTGCTGCAGGAACGGATGAAGGACGTGTCCAGCCACGCCGAAATCCGGCTGGGTGCCACCTTCGCCGAATGGGGCTCCCAGCTCAAGCTCCTGGTTGCTGTCCGCGAAAGCCTGGACAAGTTCACGCCGGACATTTTTGACCGGCCCGTGACTGACCTGATTTCCGCGACGGCGTCGTCCTCCTGGCGCCGGGAACGCGGCATCGACATGGCCTCCATGCAGCGCTCCCGCCTGCGCCGGGTGGCCAAGGAGTATGTCCGCCCGGGGGTGCACATTTCTGACCTTCACAGCTCGCTGGTGCTGGTGCAGGAACAGCGTGCCCAGTGG
This sequence comes from Arthrobacter sp. NPDC057009, assembly GCF_042673905.1. Lineage (NCBI taxonomy): Bacteria > Bacillati > Actinomycetota > Actinomycetes > Micrococcales > Micrococcaceae > Arthrobacter > Arthrobacter sp. NPDC057009. The sequence continues at coordinate 520,258 of NZ_JBHUSB010000001.1, read as the reverse complement.
GCCGGGTACGCCACCACGCAGCGGCACCCGGCCGTGCCGTCAGGCCTCGCCGAAATCAGCATCATGCACCGGGGTCTTACCCGCGAGATGAAGATGCTGGGCGAGGCGCTGCGGCATACGGCGGCGGGCGGTTCGCTCGAGACCATTCCGTACCCGGAGCTTATGGAGCGCCTGGAACTGCTGGTCGCGGACACCCAGACGCTGCAGACCCTGCCCGAACGCACCCTGCTCATCGAGAACATGCGCGAGCATGGGCTGGGGGAACTGCTGGCAGACCTCGCGGAACGCGAGGTCGGGGCAGAGTCCGTCGCCGCGGAACTGGACCTGGCCTGGTGGCAGTCGGCGCTAGAGGCGATGATCAGCGGGGACGACTATCTGGCGATGTCCGACGGCGATGCGCTGCGCCAGCTTGAGGCCGAGTACCGCCTCGCGGACAACGCCCACATCGCCAGCGGCGCAGGCCGGATGCGGTGGAAGCTGGCCGAGCGCTGGCGCGCAGGCATCGAGGAGCATTCCCGCCAGGCGGACCTGCTCCGAAGCCTGCTCAAGGACGGACGGGTCACGCTGGCCGCGCTGACGGCGCAGGCCCCCGCGCTGGTTCCCATGCTGGTGCCTGTCTGGTCGGTCAGCCCCTACCTCATGACCGGGCTCCTCCCCGCCGAGCAGAAGTTCGACGCCGTGGTGATCCTCGACGCCGAGGCGACGTCGCTGCAGGCCGTGCTCCCCGCCGTCGCCCGTGCCCGGCAGGTGATCGCCTTCGGTGACGACAAGATCGCCAGTCCCCGCACCTTCACGGTGGCCGTCGAGCGGCTCGCGGCCGGTGAGCAGTCGCACCAGAGCGTCGAAAGCGCCTTTACCGCACTTTCGGCGGTGCTGCCGACGGCGCCGCTGCGCTCGGTCTACCGTGCGGTGGACGAGGACATGGTGCTGCAGCTGAGCAAGAACTTTTACGACGGCGGCCTCCGCCGGCTGCCCGAGGGCCAGTCGGCCACGGGGCTGGACCGTGCACTGACGGTGGAGTACCTGCCCGACGGCACCGGCCTGCCCAGCGCAGACCATGAGGGCGTCGAATCGGTGGTGGCCGAGGTGAACCGCGTGGTTGACCTCGTGTTCGAACACGCGCGGCTCCGGCCCCGGACCTCGCTGGCGGTGGTGACCGCCAGCCTCCGGCACGCGGCACGCATCGGCGAGTCCATCCGGCTGCAGCTGCCAAACCATCCCTCGCTCTCCGGATTCTTCACGGCAGGAGAGGAATCCTTCAGGGTTGTTGACCTGGAACGCGCCCAGGGGCTGGTCCGCGACCGCGTGATCTTCTCGCCGGGCTACGGGCGGACGCCGCACGGCCGGGCCCTGCACAGCTTCGGTCCGCTGTCCGCCGAGGGCGGCCGGGCCAAGTTTGCCCTGGCCATGACCAGGGCGCGGCAGTCGCTGCACGTCCTGACCTGCTTCAAGCCGGAGGACCTGGACCGGACCCGGCTGGCCCATGGCGCCGTCGACCTCTACGAACTTCTGGACCGGGAGATTGCCGGCAACACCAACCTGGGAACCCCCGCGTCCAGGGCAGCGGCCAGTGAACAGGCACTGGGGGCAGATCCGCTGGTTGCCGATCTCGGTGACCGGCTGCGCGCCCGCGGTGCCCGCGTCTGGCACCAGTACGACGGCGCCATCGATGTGGTGGCCGCCGCCGACCCGCTGAGCACCATGGGTCAGGACGACGCCGACATCCCGCGCCCGGTGGCCATCGAATCCGACGGCACCGAGCAGTACCGGCAGATGACCGTCCGGGAACGGAGCCGGCTGCGCCCCCAGCTGCTGGAGCGGCTCGGCTGGCGGTACATGCCGCTGTGGACCATCGAGGTCTTTACCGATCCCTCGGCCTGCGCTGACAGGATCGGCGGGTACCTCGGACTGGAGAAGCCCGCCCCTCCGCTGCGTTCCTTCGGGACGCCGGGCTTTTTCCTGGATGACGACGTCAGCACCCTTGCCGTTGACGACTTCGAGCCCGAACCCGAACCTCAACCTGGACAGGATGACCGGTACGGCATCGGCCAGGACGACCGGTTTGTGGAGGAGGCGGACGGGATCGCCGCTGATCGTGCGGCGGGTGACGTCCACCGCGCCGATGCACACCACGCCAATGCTGGCGCGGCTGACGCTGCTTCAGCAGAGCATGGGGCCGCTGACCGGGAAGATGCCGGCACCGGCTCGGCCGACATGGACGGTGCCCGAAATGAGGCTGCCGGCAAAGACGATGCCGAGAATGAGGCTGCCGCCAAGGTCCAGCAGGTCGGCGAGCGGAAAGAGGACCTGCGATGACATCCGACGATGCGGTGAATCCGAACGACGTGCCTGCTCCGCCCACAGGGGAGAAGCCTGCCGCCCGGGAGGAGAAAAGCCCGGAGGAAAACAGCCCAGACGAGAAGCCTGCCAGGGTAAGGCCGGTGAAACCCCTGAAGCACCAGCAGGGCGACGGGGTGGTTCCGAAGAAAGCGGCCGAGGATGATGCGCGTACCTGGGGCGACTCTGAATCCGACAACGACCACGACGCGTGGCTGAAGGAGCAGAAACCCCCGCACTGGGGTTGATTGGAACGCCGGGGTCGGTCGGCGCACTGGGGCTGACGACGAGGGCGTGGAGCCGGGTCAGCGTGCATTGGATCCGACGAGCACGAAAAACAGCTTCCCCTGGGTTGACGCACCCGCCAGGGCGCCGGCCTGGTCCGGTGTGGCAGCCACAACCAGCAGCCCGTCGGAATCGCCGGCAGCAAGCCACTGGCTGCCCTGGCTTTCCTGGCCGGAGGTCCACAGGACGGGCACCGACCGGGCGAGCACCTTTGAAGCTGATGCCTGCTCGTAGCCGTTGCCGCTGGTCAGGACCACGTTCACGAGCTGCCCCGGGGAAACCAGCTGGATGGAGGAGGGATCCGCCATTCGCAGCGGAACGGCGGCAGATCCGGGCGGCGCGCCGGTCAGCAAACCCGGCCCCACCAGCTGCGCATCGGTCAGGAGCTGGCCCTTGCGAAGCGGCGCGGCCAGCTGCTTGCCGGTCACTCCGGGGTTGTGTGCGAAGGTCCCGTCCGGCACCAGGGCCGGCGGCACGCTCACGGGTTTGAGGTCACTGCCGCTCAGGTTCGCGCCGGCCGGAAGATCACGGGCAGCGGCCAGGACGCTTACGGTCAGGGCAGGGGCGGGCGTCAGTTGGTGAACGGCGATCCCCGCCGCTGCGCACAGGAGGAGCGCCACGGCAAGGCGCCGGTTACGGTTCAGCCATCCCGAAAACCGCTGTCCGCGCGGGCGGTGGCGGACCGCCGGGCCGGGCAAGGGGTTGCGGCGCCCTCGGCGAACGGCCGGACGGGTTGCCCTTGCGGGGAAAATTCCGGTAGCTGGCATGCCGCCACGCTACTGGCCATCCGCTGGGCCGCGGCAGGTCCGGACAGCCGTATGTGGAAAAGCCGTCCGTGGAAAAACAAGGAGTCCGGCCGGGTCTACCCGGCCGGACTCCTGAAGTTTAAGGCGGCTGCGGTTCGAAGGCGGCAGGCGCCGCACGAACCTGCCTAGCTTGCGGCTGCTGCTGCCGGGGCAGCGGATGAGGCAGCAGGCGCAGCTGCGGTGGCCGGCGCTGATGCAGCGGGGGAGGCCGAGACGGTGCTTCCCTTGGAATCGCGCGAATCAGTCCGGTAGAAGCCGGAGCCCTTGAAGACCACGCCCACGCTGTTGAACTTCTTGCGGAGCGTGCCCTGGCATTCGGGGCAGGACGTCAGAGTGCTGTCGGTGAAAGACTGCACGATGTCGAAGGCATGGCTGCAATCCTTGCAGGCATAGGCATACGTGGGCACTGTAGATCCTCCTCTTGGACAAACGACAGGTCCCGTGCTGCCTGGCGTCACTTCCCGGATTCTCCTTGTCGGATCACCTCGGCGGAAATGTCTCCATTAGCAGTCGCAGGGCCTGAGTGCCAATTCTAGCACCCCGCCCAGGCGAGGTCACGCGAAGGCTACCAGCCCGGAGGGCATGAGCACTGCCTCGACGGGACGGTCGAAGTCCTCAGCAGGGATGGTCTGTGCGGGCAGGAGTTCGGAGTCGTAGATGATGGCGGCCTTGGGCAGGTGCAGGCCGCCGGCGTTGGCAGCAGCCAGAAACTTGTCGTAGTAGCCGCCGCCCTGGCCGATCCTGTTGCCGCTGCGGTCCACTGCCGTCGCCGGCATGAACATCCCGGCCGCAGTCCGTACAGTGTCCAGGCCGTGGCGCTCGCCGGCCGGTTCCTGGATGGGCGCATACCTGCTGCGGATGAACTCGCTGTCCGGAGTCCAGAAGACCCAGCTGAGCTCCCGGTCCGGTTCGCACACCGGGAGCAGGATGCTGTGGCCAGCCTCATGCAGCGCGTGCAGCAGGGGGAGGGTTGGCGGTTCGAAATCGACGCCGAGGTAGGCGGTGAACGTGGCCGGCTTGCCCGCGGCGATGGCCTCGGCCCAGGGCAGGCCGTGGGAGGCGATGCCATCGCCGGCGTTTGCGAGGTCCGTTGCTGTCAGCGTGGCCCGGATCTGCCGGTGACGCGCACGGATCCCGTCCTTCGACTGGGTGGTGCCTGTGGGCATGATGTCTCCCTTTGTCGCGGGGCAGGCGGCCGTGCTCCTGCCGGAAGCATTTACCGTATGAATGTTCCCTCGGATAGATTAGACCAGTGACTTCCACCAATTGTTCAGTCCGCAAGGCCGTGATCCCCGCAGCGGGACTCGGCACCAGGTTCCTGCCGGCCACCAAGGCCATGCCCAAGGAGATGCTGCCGGTAGTTGACAAGCCGGCCATCCAGTACGTCGTTGAAGAAGCCGTCAAAGTCGGCCTGAGCGACGTCCTGATGATTACGGGACGCAACAAGCGCGCGCTTGAGGACCACTTCGACCGCGTCCCGGCCCTGGAAGCGACGCTGGAGGCCAAGGGCGACACCGCCAAGCTGGAATCGATCCAGGCCGCGAGCAACCTCGGCGACATCCACTATGTCCGCCAGGGTGACCCCAAGGGCCTTGGCCACGCGGTGCTGCGTGCACGCCAGCACGTCGGCTACGAGCCGTTCGCCGTTCTCCTCGGCGACGACCTCATCGACGCCCGCGACGAACTCCTCAGCACCATGATCGAAGTGCAGGCCAAGACCGGCGGTTCCGTGGTGGCCCTCATCGAGGTGGAGCCGTCCCAGATCAGCGCCTATGGCTGCGCGGACATCTCCGAAATTGACGGCGAGGGCTTTGTCCAGATCAACAAGCTGGTGGAGAAGCCGGACGTCGACGAGGCGCCCTCGAACCTGGCGGTCATTGGCCGCTACGTGCTCCACCCCGACGTTTTCGATGTCCTGGAGAAGACCGAACCGGGCCGCGGCGGCGAGATCCAGCTGACGGACGCGCTGCAGGAGCTCGCCAGCAGGGACGGTGAAGGCGGCGGCGTATACGGCGTGGTCTTCCGCGGGCGCCGCTACGACACGGGGGACAAGCTCAGCTACCTCAAGGCCTGCGTGGAGCTCGCCATCGACAGCGATGACCTCGGACCAGGTCTGCGTGACTGGCTTCCGCGAGTCGCCGCCCGTTTGTCCGAGTAAGCCCTCATGAGGGTCAGCCACATCTGGCCGGTCACTTTGGAATGCGGGGATATCGTCCTGCGCCCCATCAGGTACCGCGACCGGAAGGAATGGACTGAGGTCCGTTCGCGCAACAGCGACTGGCTGGCGCCCTGGGAAGCATCCAACCCCATCCCGGGCGGGGCGCTGCCCGATTACCGGCAGATGGTCAAGTCCCTGAACACACAGGCGGCCCAGGCCACGGCGCTGCCCTTCGTGATCGCGGAGTGGACACCCGGATACCGTGACCCGGTCATTGTGGGGCAGCTCACCGTCTCCTCCATAGTGTGGGGATCCGCGATGATGGCGACTCTCGGCTACTGGGTCGACCAGGCCCGGGCCGGCCACGGGATTGCCCCCACCGCGGTGGCGATGGCAACCGACCACTGCTTCCGGACCCTTGGCCTGCACAGGATGGAAATCAACATCCGTCCGGAAAACGGTCCGAGTCTTCGCGTCGTGGAAAAGCTCGGATTCAGGGACGAGGGCTACCGTCCGCGCTTCCTGCACATCAACGGCGAATGGGCGGACCACCGCTCCTTCGCACTGACGTCAGAGGAGATTCCCGAAGGCCTCCTCAGCCGCTGGCTGCGGGTCAGGCCTGCCTGAGCGCCGAACGGCAGAGCCGCTGGTCAGGGCGGGGTTGTCCACATAATTCCACTGATTCGAACCTCGGTCGCGACACACCGAGATGAATGCCACACCAGCCCCAACATTCCTCATACGGTTTTGTGTGTGGACTTCCCCCTTAGCAGCTCAGTCATCCTTGTGGCTGCTGTCGCGCTCTGGATCGTTTGGGTTGCCCCCTACGTGCTCCGCAACGGCCGGCACCAGTTCCAGGTTGCCGGTGACCTGACGCTGGAGGGCGTCGACGCCGAAACTGCAAACCCGCAAGCCGGGACGGTTGTATATATGGCCGCCCAGCAGGAGAAACGCATGGACACCAGGAAGAGCAGCGAACCAGCAACGGGCCCCACCCCGGCTCCGTCCGGCAGCAGGGCTGCCGCGAAAGGGACCGGTGCCTTTCGGATCCGTTACGGGCGGACGGCCATCGCGTTCGTCGGGCTGCTGTCGTTCCTCACGGCGGTTGTGGCCGGAGTCCTGCGGCTCTTCGGGCTCGGCAACCCTTGGGTTCCTGGCGCGGCGTTCCTGACTGGTGTTGCCGCCGTCGTGGTTTTGCGGCGTCTCGCGGTTCGCGACCGCCGCAGGAAAGTCAGCGCCGCGTTTAAGGCCGCCATGGCTTCTCCTGCCAGCCGGGAGCCCGCCGCCGAGCGCCGCGAGGAGGCAGCGCCCGCTCCGGAACCCGTGAAGCCCCGGGAAAGTGCGCTTTTCGATGCCGAGGCGGAAGCACTGAAGCCGAAGCCCCTGACCGCAGCCGAACTCCGCGAGGCTGCACTCGCGGTGGCGATTGCCGCGGGCGACGAAAGCGCCGCAGCCCCGGTGCAGGGCCCCGAGGCCCCATCTGAGTCCAGCTGGGAGCCAGTGGAGATTCCCAAACCGACGTACGTTGAAGCGGCCAAGGCGGAGCGTCCGGCACCCGAGCCGCTGGCGCTGCCCGAGGCTCCGAAGTCCGTGGGCAAGCCTTCGCTCAAGCAGGGGCCGGCTGCTGCACCTCCCGTGGCATCGCCGAATGCCGCGCCCGCCAAACCGCTGACCAAAGCCCAAAGCGCGCTGAGCAACCTCGATGACGTCCTGCAGCGCCGCCGCGCGTAGCCAGCGCCCGGTACCGTGTGGGGCGCCACGGTAATGGTCCGCGTCTGCATTGCCGGCGGCACCGGCCAGGTCGGCCGGGCAGTGGTGCGCCAGGCACTGGACCGGGGACACGCCGTCGCCGTGCTGAGCCGGAACCCGCCGCTTCCGGGAGCCCGGGGCTATTACGACGGCGCCGCTTACTTTCGCGCGGACGTCACCACCGGTGAAGGGGTGGCAGAGGCGCTGGCGGGTGCCGACGTCGTGATCGATTGCCTTGAAGCGCGGACCGGCAAGGCGCTCAGGAACTATGCGGCTGGCGGGGCGGTGCTACTGGGCGAAGCCGCGGCCGCCGGCGTGGCCCGGGCGGTACAGCTCTCCATCGCCAACTGTGACCAGAGCACTCTCGCGTATTACCGGTCCAAAGCGGACAAGGAGCGCGTGTACGCAAGATCGCCGCTCGAAACCCGGACGGTGCGGACCACGCAGTTCCACAGCCTGCTGGCAGGCATTTTCGCCGCGGGTTCCCGCGTTGGCCTGGTGCCGGTGATCAAGGGTGCCCGGTTCCAGACCATCGCCCCTGCCGATGTGGCGTCGGCGCTTCTGGAAGCCGCACTGCAACCGCCGTCCGGCGATGCGCACGCCTCGCAGACAATCGGCGGGCCGGAAGTGCTGGACATGGGATCCCTGGCAAGCACCTGGAAGCGGATAACCGGCGGCAGGGGCCTCGTGACAAACCTGCCGCTGCCTGGCTCCACGGGCAGGTTTCTGCGTGAAGGAAAAAACCTGGCGCCCGGGCAACGTTACGGAGACACGACATTTGAGGCGTGGTTGGCAAACCGGCAAGAAAATTTGTAGCCTAGGGAAACCGGCGCTGGAGTTCCTTCGGGAAACGGCGCCACGGGGTTATAGCTCAGTTGGTAGAGCGCTTCGTTCGCATCGAAGAGGTCAGGGGTTCAAATCCCCTTAACTCCACAAATGTGACACCCCCGGTCCTCGGACCGGGGGTGCTTTGTTTTTTCGGCTGGTAGCCGCGCGCGGAGATGAAGGTGAACTCTGTGAGGATTTCGCCGGTGCCGTGTTGGACGGCTGTGGCGGCCAATCGGCAAAGTCTGCGCATGTTTGGATAGGAGAAGACAAAACCGCGGCTGGGGGACTGATGGAGCGATTTGATGGCTGACTACTTGAACTACATCAATATGACCAAGAAGCAGTCCGAGGCCGCATTCCAGGAGTATTTGGAGGAGCGCGTGCCGGCGCTGGAGCGGCTGCGGGGATCCCTGGCGGCTGACGGGCAGGACCCGGACGCCCTCCTTGATGGCTCCGTCGAGAGCCTGGTTCCCCTCTGGCGGTGGATCCTGGCCCACCTCACCCGCGCAGACGATCCCGCCGCCACAGACACCACCAGTGTGCCGCGGGTGCAGTGGCCCTCGTGGGGCTCGGTACGGCTTCGAGAAAGTAGGGAAACTCTCGCTGGAATCGCTGTTCCTGCTGGACGGACTGGTGTCCTACCTGGGCGACGTCGTGCAGCACCGCGCACCAGGGGCGCGGTGGGAGATCGCGCACCACCGCATCAAGCGCTACCACCTCAACAAGCACCCTGTCCTGGTCAGCGGCACGGGGGAGGACCACCACTTCCTCCCCGATTTGCCGAGGGCCCGCGCCCACGGCAACCTCACCGGCTTCCGTGAGTCCCCGGATGACGCCATGGCCGTGTACGCACGCGGTCTCATCGAGCAGCTGAACCGCGGCGACCAGCCGGATGATGAGGAGATGGCCGAGGACGAGCCGCTCGTGGAGGTCGAAGACCTGGGCGATGACGCACTCCGCGGCCGTGAGCTTGAGGTGTCATTGCGGGAAGACATCGTCTTTGAGCACAACCGGGTGGTGGGCCGCATGCTCAAAGCCCTGAAACAGGAAGACGGCATCACCAGGGTTATCCGCGAGGACCGCGAGATCCTTCTTGTCGCCACACCGACATGGAGTACCCCTCAGCTTCAGGAGTGGGTTGCGCGCTATCTGCAGGACAACATCCGCGATCTGCGGCCGGTCTAGGCACCCAGGACAACAGAAGGAGTGGACGTGGGTGCTTCATCTGAGACACGCCGCCCTCAGCAGACGGACTGTTCGTAACCTTATAATCGGAGCATGCCAATCACGCCCCTCAACCGAGGCCTCCATGCCCAGCAGCCCGAGCTCGTGCAGCGCGGGAGCGACCTGTGAGCGGCGGTCTCGTCGCCCTGCTCGACGACGTCGCAGCCCTGGCCCGCATTGCGGCTGCCTCGGTGGACGACGTCGCGGCCGGCGCCGCGAAGGCTAGTGCAAAGGCCGCCGGCGTGGTGATCGACGACGCCGCAGTCACCCCGCAGTACGTCTCCGGGGCTGACCCGTCCCGTGAGTTGCCGATGATCAAGCGCATCTTCTGGGGCTCGCTCCGGAACAAGCTGCTGATCATCCTGCCGGCTCTGCTGGCCGTGAGCGCCTTCATCCCTTGGGCCATTCCGTTTATCCTCATGTTGGGCGGCACGTACCTCTGCTATGAGGGGGCCGAGAAGGTCTGGCACAAGCTCCGTGGCCACCATGCCGCGGACGAAGATGAGCCGGCGGTGGAGAGGGGACCGGAGGCGGAGTCCAGGGTCATCAAGGGCGCCATCACCACCGACTTCATCCTGTCCTGCGAGATCATGGTCATCTCGATGAACGAGGTCGCCGCCGAATCGTTGTGGGCCCGGGCGCTCATCCTGGTCCTCGTGGCCTTCGTCATCACGGTCGCCGTCTACGGCGCCGTCGCACTGATCGTCAAGATGGACGACGTCGGCATGCACCTCGCTGCCAAGCAATCCGCGAGCTCCCGGCGCATCGGTGAGATGCTCGTCAAGGGAATGCCCTCGGTACTGGCCGCGATCACCTTCGTCGGCACAATCGCCATGCTTTGGGTCGGCGGCCACATCATGCTGCAGGGAGCCTACGACCTCGGCTGGCACGGACCGTATGACATAGTCCACGCCCTCGAACATCCTTTCGCCGAGCTCGCCGTGGTGGGCGGCTTCCTTGCCTGGCTCGTCAACACCTTGTGCTCTGCCGTCATCGGCCTCGCCTGGGGCCTTGTCGTCATGGCCGTTGTTGGCCCGCTGCTGAAAGTGCTGCCGTTCGGCAAGAAGAAGGGCGGGCACGCAGAAGGTGACGTCCGTGCTGCAGCCGCCGGCCATAGCCCCAAGAACCCAGACCCCGGACCAGCCTCCTAGCTGGCTGACAGGGAAGCTCGCCGTGGCGTGATGGCCTATAGGGTAGACGCCATGGGGGAGAAGAAGTACGACGAGCACCTGCAGCGGGTGCTGAACCGCCCCTACTACTACGGGTACTCCATGGCGGGTAAAGCCATCTATGCGTACACGAAGGAAGAATGGGGAATCGGGGCCAGCTCCGGCGGCGGGGATTACAACCTGATCCGCTCCTTCTACTTCAGCATCTTCACCACTGTCCTGGCTGCTGCAGCGTCACTGATCGGGCTGGTTTGTGGAGTATGGGTCCTGTTCAGTCCCTTTCCGGCTATGGCACTGGTCTTCCTGTTCTTCGCCGCACTGTTCGGCTTTGCCGTCATGCAGGGGTTCTTCAATATCAGCGAGGAGTGGCGGGGAAGGAAAGCGCGGAAGCTCAGAGGCCTTCCGAAGCCCTGGTGGGAAGCGGGAGACGACCACGCCTACGAATGGTTCCTGGAGCACCCAGATCCCCGCATCCACATGACCCTGGACTACTTCCCGTACTCGGTGAAGCTCGGCAGCTCATGAGCCGGAAGGACCGTGGGACTTCGGCGGCAGGTGGCCGCGCCGGGATGCTTCACGGACAACCAGCCGGATGTTGGCGAACAGCACCGCCTTCACCGCCGCCATGTCCGGTGTGTGGCCGTGCTTCAGCGCGCTCTCGAGGCTCCCGCAGTAGAACTCAAGCCGCCGCGCCCCGGCCATCCCGGAGCTGACCTTCAGGCTGATGATCGCTTCCAGTGTGGTCTCGATATCGCCGCGGATGAGACCCTTGAAAATCTTGGCCGCCCGCACGGGAAGCATCACGAGATACTCCTCCATGAACTGCAGCGCGACAGCCTCTCCGGCTTCATCCTTGAGGTCCTGCAGCGCATCGTCGTCCAGTACCGGAAGCTCCTGGCCCGTGTCCGGGTCCTCCGCCATGCAGCCACCTCATCCAGTTGTCCACGCCGTTTTGTAATTCTTAACGAAGATGGTCGGGGACACAGCTCAAGAACCCGACACCGTCTTCGCAAGTTCGGATCAAGAGTTGGTTAGCTTTTCGGCGGCTCGTCCATGCCCCGGTAAAGCTGAAGTGATTGTCCGCCGGGCCCGGTGTACATGGGGGGAATGCGTTCCGGGCCCGGCATTCTGAAGCGATGGTTCGCGGCTACCTTCTACTTCAGGGACAGGAACAGTCTGTGGCCGGCACGTTGGAAAACGCCGGAGCTACCTGAGAGTCAGCGTTCGGTTTTTACCCCCGCCTGAGGGATTGGAGGCAGCAGTTCCAAGGTTTCCCCAAGCTTGGACCAGGCGGTCCTGTTCCAGGGACGCGAAAGGCGGCCACCGGCAGGAAGGTTGTCCTGCCCGTGGCCGCCGAACGTGGGAAAGATGCGGGCTACTGGCCGCCGCAGAACCTGCTGTAGGTGCTGCCCGCCTGCTCGTAGCCGGCCTTGAGGTCGGTGAGCTTCGCCTCGTCCGGGGTTTCCTTGGCGGATTCGTCCGTGTATTCCAGGATGGCCTGCAGCGCCGGCCGGAGATCGTCCGAGGACACTGCCTCGATGGGACGGATCTGGTTGGCCAGACGGGTCATGCCGGTCTTGCCCACGGAGTTCGCCGGGTTCGAGACAACGGTCCTGATCCGGTCGCAGGTCTGCTCTGTGGTGAGCTGCGGCGAAGCGCAGGCGGAAGCGGAGAGGACGAAGCCGGCGGCGAGCAGGGCGGTGGTGAGTTTCTTCATGTTTCCCTCAGTAGTTGATGTCAATTGATTGTAAGCAGACGCAAACGGGTAAGGACGGCCGGGTTACGGCTATTGCTAGCAGCCTGCGGACTGCTCATCCGCCAACTGTTCGTCCGATTCGATCCGGCGGAGCATGGAGAGCCGCTCTCCGATGAGCGGCAGGACGGCGGCCAGTTCTTCAGGAACGCCGTCCCGCGTCTCTCCCGTATGGCTGCCGGGGGGCCCCGTTACGATGAGGAACGGGGTGATGTCCCGTTCGCGGAGGACGTCCAGCAGGTCCAGGAAGCGTTGCCAGTCAGCCGCCTTGGCGGCGGACCCTGCAGACGGTGAAGGGATGCCGTCCACTACCCAGGCGGGGAACCTGTCCGCGAGCAGCAGATAGTCCGCCGTCGAGCGGGTTGGGCCGCATAGCTCGGCAAAGCCGGCCCACAGCATGTCCGGATCGGTGCCCATGGCTGCCAACGGGCCGGAGTGCAGGGCCAAGACATCCCGCTGGGACGGGGAGGGCCTGAACAGCCCGCAGGCGCCCAGCTGCCTTTCGGTACCGGGAATGAGGACAAGGCCCTGATGAAAACCGGCCACTAGAGCCAGCCCTTCCGCTTGAAGATGAGATACATGAGGGCAGCCGTGGCGGCCATCAGGAGTATTGACATCGGATAGCCGTAGGCCCAGTGCAGCTCCGGCATATGGTCAAAGTTCATGCCGTACACGCCGGCGACAAACGACGGGGCGAAGAAGATGGCCGCCCAGGAGGAAATCTTCTTCACTTGCTCGTTCTGCTGGGCGCTGGCCTCGTTCTGCCGGTTGGCCGTGAGTGTGCCGTCCAGTGTCAGTGCATTCTGCAGGAGGTCCCGGAAGGAGTCGGCCCGTGAAATTGCCCGCTCCACGTGGTCCTCCACGTCGCGGAGATTGTGCTGCAGTTCGGCGTCGGCGGCGAAGTCATCAAATCCCTCGTTCAGCTGCTGCATCATGCCCGGCAACGGATGGATGGCCCGCTGGAACTGGATGACTTCACGGGCAAGTTCATAGATGCGGCGGGATACCGCCGAATCGCCGGAGAACAGCTGGTCCTCGATTTCGTCGATGTCATTTTCCAGCCCGGCGACCACCGGCGCGTAGTCGTCCACCACCTGGTCCAGCAGCCCGTACAGCACCGCCGGCGGGCCGTGGCGGAGGAGATCCGGCCGGGACTCCAGCCGGCGCCGTACCTGCCCGACGCCGGACATCTCCGCGTGCCGCACAGTCACCACGAAGTTCTTGCCAATGAAAACATGGAGCTCCCCGAATTCCACGGTTTCGGTGTCATCGCGGTACCGGGCGGGCCGGAGAACGGTGAAAAGGTTGCCTCCGTAGCGCTCCAGCTTGGGCCGCTGGTGGGCCGATACAGCGTCTTCAACGGCCAGTTCGTGCAGGCCAAACTCTTCGGCGACGGCGTCCATCTCCGCTTTTGAGGGGCGGTACAGGCCGATCCAGGCCATGCCGCCATGGCTCTCGAGCGTTTCAAACGTCTGTTCCAGGTTTTCGGGCTCCGCCGTGCGGATCCCGTCGACGTAGACGGCGTTATCGATGATGGTCACAGTCTGCAGGTCTTTCCGTCTGTTGAGTCAGGACATGGCGCCGATAATGGCCCCGGCGGCCGTCACCGCTAGGACATCATGGCCGGAATCGATGAGCGTCACTGCGGCAGGACGCCCGGCGAAGCCGTTATGGATGACATGGCCCCCTACCCGGAACACCAGTGCCAGGACAAAAGCAAACCATCCGCCGGCCAGCGCATTGCCGAGCCCGAGCTTGCTGATCAGCACTGCCAGGAGGATGGCCGTCAGGGCAGCGGCCGCCATCATGGGAAGCCAGATTCCGGCGCCGCCCTCAGAGCTCCTGAGGTCCTCTTCAGTCTTGCCCACGGCTTCCATCCAGCGCCTGCCGAGCACGCCGGGCAGGTACCAGACGAAACCGATGGCCATGCTCGCAGCAAAGGCGAGGAACACCGCAAGCCAGTTGATCTGAAAGACGTAAGAGAGCCAATCCATCCTCGAATCCTATTCCGGCTGGCGGGTCGCCTGAGCGGTTGACGGCTGAGCAGCTGGCGGCTGAACAGTGCTCGACTGGACAGTGCTTGCCTGAACGAGGCGGCTGATCAGCGGCTCGGTCCGGTAGGGGATGTGCGTGTGGAGGGCCAGCACGGTCTCGGTCCGGATGACGCCTTTGATCCGCAGGATCGAACGCAGCGCGCCCTGGAGATTGTGCGTGTCTGTCGCCACCACCCGGCACCAGACGTCGCCCCTGCCGGAGATCTCGTGGACCTCTAGGACCTGGGGGATTAGCCGCAAAGCGGCGATCACGCCGTCGAGCTCCCGGTGGGTAACTTCGATGGTCACGAAGGCGACGACGTCGTACCCGACCGACTCAAGGTCGATCTCACGGCCGCCATCATGGAGGATGCCCGAACGCAGCATCCGGCGCACCCTCGACTGGGCCGTGTTCCGCGCGATACCGAGTTTTTCGCTGAGTTCGCCAATCTGCACACGGGGGTCGCGGATCAGTTCGAGCAGGATCTTCAGATCCGTGGGGTCCAATGTGTTCAAAACGTCACTCCGGTTCATGAATCCGGCTAGAGATTGATGGTTTTGCTCAATTTTCACACAGAATGACGCCCTTGCAGGCACTCCTGCCGCATTCTTTAGGTACCAAGATTCACTTCCCGGGAACAGCCCTCATAAGGGGCCGGTTCCCGGGACACGCAGGCAGGGTACGGGCATGACCGTCTTTAGCGAACTTCGAATGCGTCCGGCTACGGCCACCCGCTGGGGCTGGGATGCATCCACCACCTCACGGCTGGCCATGGCCGGCGTCGTCATTTTCACGCTCCTGGTGGGCGCGAACCTGGCGACCCCGCTGTATCCGCTGCTGCAGGTGCGGCTGGGCATCGGTTCGCTGGGCATTACCGTGGCATTCGCAGCCTACGTCCTGGCGCTCGTGGCCACACTCATGCTCGCCGGGCACTGGTCCGACCACATCGGCCGCCGCGCCGCCCTCCTCCTCGCCGTGCTGACGGGGCTTGCGGGCGGTTTGGTCTTTGCGAACGCGGACAGCCTGGCCGGGCTGTGCGGCGGCCGGGCGCTGCAAGGCATTGCCGTCGCCCTCGCCACGGGCGCCAGCTCAGCCGCGCTGCGCGAGCTGCTGCCGGAACGCCCGGAATGGGCATCCCGCTTCACCCTGCTGGCCTCGGCCGGGGGAGTGGCGGCAGGCCCCGCGATCGGAGGGATCCTTTCGCTCCTGCCCGGGTCCACCACAACGCCATACCTCATCCACTCGCTCGTCCTGGCCGCCCTGCTGGTCCCGCTCTACCTGCTGCGCGCCCGCCCCGCCATCAAACCCGCGGACGGACCCCGCCCGATGAAGGCACTGGCGCCCCGCAGGCCCACGGTGTCCAGGGAGGCCCGCGGGGCCTTCTGGCTGGCGGCCGCCGTCGGTTTCCTCAGCTTTGCCGTTTTCGGCTTCTGCCTGTCCCTCGCCCCGGCTTACTTTGCAAATATCCTCGACACCGACTCACGGCCTCTGATCGGGCTCCTCGCCGGGCTCACCCTGGGCGCATCCGCCTTGAGCCAACTGGTCGCGGTCCGGAGCAGGTTCGCCCTGCCGGCCGGGCTGGCCGTGCTGGGCGGCGCGGTCGCGCTCATCGCCGTCGCAGCCGCTGCCGGGAACCCCTGGCTGCTTGCTGCGGCCAGCCTGGCCGCAGGCGCCGGCCAGGGCGTCGCCTTCCGGACTGTCTTCAACGATGTCGCGGGCAAAGTTGAGGCAGCCCGCCATGCCCAGATCATCAGCACGGTGTACGTGATCACCTATCTGGGAAGCGCGGTCCCGGTAATCGGCCTTGGGCTGGCGACGGCGGCCTACGGTCTCGACGCGGCCGTTGCCGGATTTGTGACTGCCTGTGCCGCTGCGGCCGGGTTGCTGGCTGTGATCACCTGCCGCCACAGCTTGCGCCGGTAACAGCGCAGTTGCAACGACGTGGTTGCAAAGGATCGGTTGCAAAGGATCCATTGCAAAGAACTGATTGCAAAAAAACCATTGCAAAGAAATCTTTGCAAGCGTAATCTTGCGGTATGGCCACCAAGCCGACCACCCAAGCCCCTGACGGACAGGAACTGCCGTTCCCCGTCCGCAAAATGGACCCCGCCTCACTGAAGGCCCTGGCGCACCCCCTGCGCGTCCAGATCCTGGAAATGCTGTCCCGCTATGGGGCCCAGACGGCATGCAGCCTGGGGGACCTGCTGGGCGAGTCCAGCGGCTCCACAAGCTACCATCTGAGACAGCTGGCCAAGCATGACTTCGTCCGGGAAGTCGAGGGCAAAGGCACCGCTCGGGAGCGGTGGTGGGAGCGGCCGCGCGGCGCGATCGAGGTATCGTCACCTGAACTTGCCAGTTCTCCAGCCACCCAGGAAGCATCCCGGCTGGTCAATCGTGAGTTCGAGCACCGGCGGCAGGCTGTCCTTGCCGATTTCATGGCACACGGAGCGGACACCCTGGACCGCGACTGGCTGGAAGCCGCGACAGTGAGCACCTCCAATGTGCGGATGAACGCGGAGCAACTGGGCGCGTACACGCGGGCAATGGAGGCCTACTCCTACCGGCTGCTGGAGGAGATCCGGGGTGAGGGCGAGCAGGAGGGTGCCCGGCCGGTGCAGGTCCACTTCAACGCCTTCCCCATCCTCGGCGTCCCCGCGTCAGCGGGCAGCGGCGGCCCGCGCCGGACCCAGAACACCGCCCAGGCGGAATCCGCCACCCCAAAACAATCAAAGAGCCCCGAATCAACGAGTTCCGAGAGGACAGAGCCATGAGTGCTCTATCGGTCAACCAGTCCGTCCCCGGCTACCGCCGTGCATCCCTGCTGGAGGCCGTGGCCGTCCACGTCGGCGCCGGCCTGGTGGAATGGGCCGAGCGGCGCCGGGCGGTTCCGGAGGAAACTGTCCGGCAGCAGCGGGACGCCGCGCGGCGCCGGGATGAACTGAACCTTCTCCGCGGCGACGTCCTCGGCGCAGCCCACTCCGGCCTGCTGCTTTCCCGCCGCTAGTCAGCCCGCCCGTTAGGCAGCTCCGCCTTTAGCCAGCTCCGCCCTTAGCCAGCGGCAGGCCGGTTGTCCGGGGCTGAACGTCCCGGTCAGTCCTGGTCGGGGAGTGGCCCGTGGTTGCCGGGCATGTGTTCGAACACGAGGGTCGTTTCGGTGTGGCCCACCACGGGATCGGTGGCCAGGTTGTCCAGGACCCAGTCCCGAAGGTCCTCGGTGGTGGCCACGGCGATGTGCAGCAGATAGTCCACCGAGCCCGACGTGTGGAAGGTTGACAGCACGGCGGGCAGCTTGGGAACCCGGGACGTGAAGCGGTCGATCTGTTCCCGGTCATGGGCCCGGAGCCGGACGGCGATGAGGGCCTGCACCGACCTGCCAATCGCGGAAAGGCTCAGTTTCGCCTCAAACCCCTGGATAATGCCCCGGTCCGAGAGGGCGCGGGTGCGCATGAGGGCGGTGGAGGGGGCGATGCCCACCAGTTCGGCCAGCTGCTTGTTGGAGATCCGCGCATCGTCCACGAGGGCGGCCAGCAGTCGCTCGTCGATGGCGTCGAGGGGCTCATGGCCCGCCGCGGGGCGAATGTTCTTCGCGTTGCTGCTCACGGATCCTCCTGAAGTGTCCTCCGTTCATCTTAGCTGTGCGAAAAGTTGCCAAGACGTTCACAGCCGGGGGCAGCTTTCGAACATCTGCCGGATTTCCAGCCGGTCCGGCGGTGAATTATTCAGGGAGGCTGCAGGCCTGCCTGTTCCTGCTGGCGCTGCCGCCGCGGGGGCGAGGCGGAGGGATGTACGACGGCGGTGATCACCGCCGTCGTACATCCCAGGATGATGACGGCGGCCGCCAGCGCCGGCCAGCCCAGGGACTGGAACAGCAGTCCTCCCGCCCAGCCCAGAATGCTGGAACCCAGGTAGTACGCCAGGTTGTACAGCGATGCCGCCTGTGCCCGGCCTGATTGGGCGATGGCGCCTGTCCAGCCTGCGCCGATGCTGTGGGCCGCGAAGAAGCCACCGGTGAAGATGATGAGGCCGACAAGTATCAGCACCAGTATCTGGGTGAGGGTGAGGGCCAGGCCTGCCGCCATCACGGCGATGCCCGCCAGCAGCACGGTGCGCCGGCCGAAGCGCTGCGTCAGGGCTCCCGCCCAGCGTGACGTTACGGTGCCCGACAGGTAGGCCAGGAAGATGAGGCTGATGAGCGTGGCTGGCAGGCTGAACGGTTCGCCGGAGAGCCGGAACCCCAGGTAGTTGTAGACGGCCACAAAGCCGCCCATCAGCAGGAAGGCCTGCACGTAGAGTGCCAGCAGCCTCGGGTTGGCCAGATGGCCGGAGAGGGTCCTGGCCGCGCCGCGGAAGCCAATGCCCCGGGATGGGCTGAAGCCGCGGGCCTTCGGGATGAGGACCAGAAACAGCACGGCCGCCACGGTGGCCAGGACGGAGACGGACAGTGCCGCGGCGCGCCATCCCCACAACTCGCCAGCCGGTCCGGCGACCAGCCTGCCGGCCAGCCCGCCCAGCGTGGTGCCGGCGACGTAGCTGCCGGCGGCCACGGCGGCGTGCGCCCTGTCGATCTCCTCGTTGAGGTAGGCGATGGCGATGGCAGGGATTCCGCCCAGGGCCATGCCCTCCAGCATCCGGAGGCCCAGCAAGACGGGGAAGGATGTGGCCAGGGGCACCAGCAGCCCCAGCGCCGTGGCCAGGCAGATTCCCCAGGTCATGGCCTTCACCCTGCCGATCCGGTCTGCCAGGAAGGACCAGGGGATGACGGTGACGGCGAGGCCAACGGTGGCCAGCGAGATGGTCAGCGCGGCCTCCGCAGCAGTCACCTGAAGCTCGGCGGCCATGACCGGAAGCACGGCCTGCGTGGAGTAGAGCTGCGCGAAGGTGGCCACTCCGGCGAACGCCAGGCCGGCCAGAATCCTGCCGTAAGCCTGTGAGCCCTTCGGGTGCCCGTTCCACCCGGCACCGGCGCCGGTTTCAACACCGGTGCCCGTTCCAGCGGGCGATCCGCATTGGCTCGGCTGGCGTCCGCGGACGTGCTGCTGGGGCGTTGGCATGCCTTCAGCGTAGATCTATGCTGATTTAGTATCCAATGCATGATTCTAGAGATATTCATGCTCAAACGGATTGATTGACGGAGGAAACCATGGACATCGAGCACCGGCAGCTGGTCCAGCTGTTGCCCATCCTGCCGCTGCTGGCCGAGCTGGGGCGGACACAGCACATCACCGAAACCGCCGAGCTGCTGGGGGTTCCGCAGTCGACGGTCAGCCGCGCGCTGGCACGGGCCAGCGCCGTGGTGGGGACCGATCTGCTGGTGCGGGACGGCAGGGGAGTCCGGCTCACCCCTGCTGCCACGACGCTGCTCCCCTATGTGGAGTCCGCGCTCGCCGAGTTCCGCGCCGGCCTCGACCTTGTCCGGCACGAATCCGAGGTGGTGCGCGGGCGGATCGCCGTCACCTTTCAGCACACCTTTGGCGAGGCGACGCTGCCGCTGCTCATCAGCGCATTCCGGAGCCGCTATCCGCAGACGCAGTTCGAGCTCAGCCAGGGCTCCCGCGACAGCTGCCTGGCGGAACTCTCCTCCGGTGTAGCCGATCTCGCCCTGACGGCACCTGTGGCATCCGCCAGCAGGACTATCGGCTCCGCCGCACTGTACCGGGAACCGCTCCGGCTGGTGGTGCACCACCGGCACCCCCTGGCGGGCCGGGAGTCAGTGGCTGTGGCCGACATCCGGAGAGACCCGTTTGTTGCGCTCGGCTCCGGCTACGGGCTGCGCTCGCTGACGGATGCGCTGTTCCGCGAGGCCGGCTTTCGGCCGCGGATAGCCTTCGAAAGCCAGGACTCGCACACCGCCCGCGGCCTGGTTTCCGCCGGTCTGGGCGTCAGCATCCTCCCGCCGGAGACCGGCAGCAGCCCGGGCCGGGACGTCACGGCAGACACCGGCGACCTGGGTTGGGTCGAAGTCGCGCTGGAATCGGATCTGGCGTACCGCGAGATCGGCGTGGCCTGGCGGGAGCGCCGCAGCGCACGGGACAGCGAACCGGACGCCGTGCGCCTCTTCCGGGAACTGGTCGTGCAGGAAGGGCCGGGGCTGCTGGCGGGACTGGTCCGGGCCCGCGCCGGCAGCTAACAGGTTGAGCCTAAGAGTAGGTCAGGCTCAACATCAGTGCCTTCAGTTGGGCATACTGTTCCGTTCCCATCCAGGCCTTGGCTGCCGCCCGGTCCGGGAATGCCGGTTCGCCGAAGATGGTCCGGGTCTGCGCCCCGCCGTTTCCCATAATCAGCAACGAACAGCCCGATGCGACGCCCTCACCCTCCTGCAGGAACCGGGGATTGCTGACTTCCAAGCCGTAGTAGTCCGTTCCACCGGTGCTTTCCACGTCGAAGGCGAAGTGCGGCGTGGTGCCGTCGGTTTCGCGCAGTCCGGAGACGGGCGCCCGGTCAAGGACCGTGCGTGTCACGGGGCCCGCTGTGCAGCCGATTCCGTTGGCACCGCTTGAAATGCTGGCCAGGTCGTCGCCGGTGGCGTCGGAGACGATCGCCTCCAAGGGCTGCCACGGGGGCCCGTCGCTGCCCGGCCCCCGCTGGGTTCTGATGGACCAGCCGGCCGGGTAGGAAAAGGAGATGTGCCCGTCGGGGAAGGTGAAGGACTTCAGCGGGGCCTGCGTGGGCTCCGGTGGAACAGCGGATACCGGCGGCACGGCAGAAGGCGTGGCCGGGTCACTCTTGACTGGGGACGCCGGCGTTTCGGCAGCAGGAGTAGCCGTGCCGGACGGGGGAGGGGCCGTGGCTGAGAACGCCGGTTCCGACGCCGGGCTGGAAGCTGCGCTGGGAGACGGGCTTTCAGTGCTTGCCGAGGGCTGGATTCCGCAGGCCGAGAAGGAAAGGCTGATGGCAAGGCCGGCCACGGTGGCAGCAAATGGTCGGAAGCGGTTGGAACACATTTTTTCTTTATCCCCCTGTGATTGGCGCATAAGTGCGTCTGTACCGTGAGCGTACTGAATTCGGATCAAGGTTTTTGGGGATAGTTGATCTCAGTTTGACGTCGATTGACGGGCTCCCGCCCGGCGGCGGCAGCTGTTCCGCTGGCCTAACCCAAGAGCGCACCGATCGCATCAGTCACAGGCCCCGTCCGGGCCGAGCGCCAGCCCTTGCCGGCCCAGAGGTTGAGCCGCTCCCGGTCTCCGGCTGCGGCCGCGGCCGCGCGAATAGGGGCGGTCAGATGGTGGATGGCGGGGTAGCCCTCCGGGGCGTCCCCGTGGTCGCGGACGAACTCGTTGACGAGGGCCCGCGCGTAGCGGCCGGTGAAGGCGCGGGTGGGCACGGTGTCCGTGAAGCGCTCATCGCCCAGGGCCTCCTTGTGCAGTTGCCGGGCGCCGCTTTCGTCAGTCCGCAGCAGCGCCGTTCCCACCTGGGCGGCAACCGCACCGGCATCGATGACCGCCCTGACGGTGGCGGCATCGGAGACGGCGCCTGCCGCGATTAGCGGCAGGTCGACGGCGGCCCTTACCTCCCGGATCAGGTCGGCAGTCGACGCCGGCATGCCGCCCTGTTTCGCGGCGGGCAGGAAGGCACCCGAGTGGGCGCCGGCACTGCTGTGCTGGACGACGAGGCCGTCGACCCCGCGCTCGGCTGCCAGCTCGGCCTCGGCACGGCTGGTGACCGTGGCCAGGACGGCCGATCCGGCCTTCCGGAGCGCCTGGACAACAGGGGAATCGGGCAGGCCGAACGCGAAGCTGACCAGTTCAACGGGATCCTGCAGCAGGACGTCGATCTTCGCCTGCCAGGCATCGTCGTCGTCGAGCACCAGCGGCGGCAGCGTCACGTCGTAGCGGGCCGCGTCCTGGCCGAGGCTGCTCCGGTACTTCTCCAGCCTGGCCACGGCGTCGGGGGACGGGTTCAGCTGCGCGGGGTCGGGCACAAAGACGTTGACGCCGAACCGGATGCCGGCGTCGCGGCAGGAGCGGATCTCAGCACTCACCGCGCCCGCGCTCTTGTAGCCGGCTGCGAGGAAGCCCAGTCCTCCGGCGCGGTGGACTGCCGTGACGAAGCCCGGCGTCGACGTCCCGCCCGCCATGGGTGCTGCAATGATGCGGGTATCAATCTCGGCGAGGGGCATGGCCGGCTCCTTGGGGCTAATCAGTAATCTGTTCTGGTGACTAACTCTGACAACCTATCCGGTGCGGCCCCTGCCGCGTCCAATGCCGGTGCGTCCACCCCGGCCGCGCCCTCTGCTGCCCCGTCCGGTTCCGGTCCGGCCGGCGCCGGTGGCCCCGCCGACGCCGTCATTGGCCTCGACATCGGCGGCACCAAGACGCGGGGCGTCCGCTTCGAACGCGGGGAACCGGTGGCTGACGAGAGCGTGGGAAGCGCCAACGTCCAGAACGTCAGCCGTGAGGAAGCCGCCGCGCATCTGGCTGAGCTATTCGCCAGGATTGGCCAGGGACCGGTGTCGCAGGTCTACGCCGGCGCCGGCGGGATCGACACGGAGGCGGACGCCGCCGCCCTGGCGGCCCTCATCGAGCCGCACGTCCACGGCGCCAGGATCACCGTGGTTCACGACTCCCGGCTCCTGCTCGCTGCCGGCGGCGCCAGCACCGGCGTCGCCGTCATTGCGGGCACCGGTTCGGCGGCCTGGGGCACGAACGGCCGGGGCGGCGAGGCGCGGGCCGGCGGCTGGGGCTACCTTCTCGGCGATGAAGGCAGCGGCTACTGGCTGGGCCGGGAAGCAGTGCGGCACAGCCTGCGGCGCATGAACCAGGGACAGGAGCCGGATGAGCTGACCCGCGCGCTGCTAAATTCCTGCCACACCGACGACCCCAACAAGCTGATCGCGCTGTTCCACTCCCCGGATACCGGGCGCCGCTTCTGGGCGCAGCAGGCACGGCTGGTGGTGGAGGCCGCCGACGCCGGTCACGGGGTCAGCCGCGAGCTGATCGACCAGGCTGGCAAGGACCTGGCGGACATGGCCGCGCAGGTTCTCCGGCAGCTGGGGCTGGACGGGCCGGTCATTCTGGGCAGCGGCCTGGGCATGAACGTTGCCCGGCTCCAGGAGTCGTTCCGGAAGCACCTGGCCGCTGCAGGAGTTAGCGATGTGCGGATCCTGGAGCGGGACCCCGTTTTCGGCGTCCCGCAGCTGGTCCGGGAGCAGGCCCAAGACCGGGCCTGACTTCCGGGGCTTAACGCCGGGCTCCAGACTCGTCACAATCCCACTTTCGGGCGGGCACCAGCACCCGGATGGCGCCGGGCTACGCTGGAGCCATGACCGTTCTCTTCGACACCCGGCCCGCAGCCTACGCGGTGATCATCCGCGACGGCGCCATCCTCCTGGCCTATTGGAAGCAGGACGGCAAGGAAGGCTGGACGCTGCCCGGCGGCGGTCTCGACCTGGCCGAACATCCCGTGGACGGCTGCATCCGTGAGGTCTTTGAGGAGACCGGCTACCACGCCGAGGTCGGCGCGATGCTGGGGATCGACGTCGGGCACTGGCCTGCGGGCTCGCGGCTGGCGGGGGCGGACCGCGACTTCCAGGCACTCCGCCTGGTGTACGAGGCGAGGGTGACCGGCGGGGAACTCACCCACGAAACCAACGGAACCACCACGCATGCCGCGTGGATACCGCTGAACGACGTCGACTCGCTCAACAGGGTGTCCCTGGTCGACGCCGCGCTGCGGCTTTTTCGGGAACGGCCGGTCAACGGCAAGCTGGACTGAATTTCCGGACTCAATAGCCCCGGCTCCCTAGCCAGCGGGCGCCGGGGTGGCTATTCTGGGGGAGTCCGCGGGCATTCTGTCCGGCGGCGGCCAGTCTGGCATGACCTGTCTGGCATGTACTTCGCGCGGGAGGTGGACCTGATGACTGCAGAATTTGTGTGCGCTCTGCGCCCTGTCGAAATCACCTTCATTACTCCTGCCCCCGCGCCCGCCTCCTAGCCAGCACAAAGCGCAAAAGCTGTTGCCGGCCGGCGCTTCGGGGCCAACCCGAGGTTCACAGTGAAAACTTCTTCCGGCACTTGTGCCAGCCAGCTTCAAAACCAAAACCCTTCAACACAACCTGACCCAATGCCCGGCCCCGTCCCATACGGTTTCAGGGAGGCTGCGGCCCGGCACTTCGCTGCCCATCCGGCCGACGGCGGCGAGGCTGCCGCCCGCGTCGTCCGGGTGGACCGCAACCGGATTGTCGCGGCCACCGCCGACGGACTGGTGCACCTGCCGTACCCGGCCGGTACGGTGCCTGCCACCGGCGACTGGGTCTGGCTCGGCCGCAACCGCGCGGCGGAACCGGCCGTCGTCGGGGTGCTTCCGCGCACGTCCGAACTGAGCCGCAAGCGTGCCTTCGACCCGTCCACCGAGGCGCAGGTCCTCGCGGCCAACATCGACATGGTGGGTGTGGTTGTTCCCGTGGACCGCCCGCTGAGCCACAACAGGCTGGAACGGACGCTCGTGGCCGTCTGGGATTCCGGTGCCACGCCGCTGGTGATCATTACGAAGGCGGACCTGGCGGACCTCGCCGATGACGTCGTCGGGAAGGTCATCCTGCAGGCAGCGGGCGTGGACGTCGTGACCACCTCGGCCGAGCAGGGGGACGGCATCGACGAACTGCTCTCCCGGGTGCAGCCGGGGCGGACGATGGCCCTGCTCGGACCCTCCGGCGCCGGGAAGTCCACCCTCATCAATGCACTCGTGGGGCACCACGTCCAGTCGACAGGCGACGTGCGAGCCGCCGACGGCAGGGGGCGGCACACCACCACTTCGCGGGAACTGGTGCCGCTGCCCAATGGTGCCGTGCTGATGGACACTCCGGGCGTCCGTGGGTTCGGGCTGTTCGACGCCGAGGACGGGATGGAGGAGATGTTCGGGGACCTGCAGATGCTCTTCGAACAGTGCCGCTTCTCCGACTGCGCCCACGACAGGGAACCCGGGTGCGCGGTCCGTGCGGCGCTCGACGACGGCTCCCTGGAGGAAAGGCGCTGGGCCAGCTACCTCAAGCTGCAGCGCGAGCTCGCCGCCCTGGAGCGGCGCCACGACGCGGCCGCACGCCGGGCATACCAGCGGGAATGGCACCAGAAGGTGGTGGTGGCCGGACGGAGCCAGCGGGCAGCCGAACGCTACCGGCGTTCCTGAGCCGGACGTCTAAAACTCCTCCCTGCCGAAGGCGTTTGTCTCCGAATGATTACGGTGCGTGCGCCTGCGGACGTTTGCTGCGGGCACTGGTTACGCTGTGTCAAGACGTTGCTTTACAGCCAAAAAACAGCGTGCATATGATCAATTCGCTTTACCGTCCGATGTTGCCGCCAACAGTTAGGTAAGCCGGGTATGGCCGAAGCCATGATTGAGTTCCAGAGCGTCACCAAGCAGTACCAGAGTGGCCAACCGGCGGTGGACCAACTGAGCATGACCATTGACCGCGGCTCCATCACGGTGTTCGTCGGACCATCAGGCTGCGGCAAGACGACTTCCCTGCGCATGATCAACCGGATGGTGGAGCCCACCTCCGGGACCATCACCGTGGGCGGACGTGATGTTACGTCGGTACCGGCAGCCGAGCTCAGGCGCTCCATGGGTTACGTCATGCAGTCGTCCGGCCTGATGCCGCACCGGTCCGTGGTGGACAACATCGCCACCGTGCCCCGGCTAAACGGCGTTTCGAAGGCTGATGCCCGCAGGCGCGCGGAAGAACTGCTCGACGTCGTGGGGCTGGCTCCGTCGCTGGGCAAGCGCTACCCGTCGCAGCTTTCGGGCGGCCAGCAGCAGCGCGTCGGCGTTGCCCGGGCGCTCGCAGCCGATCCGCCGGTCCTGCTGATGGACGAGCCCTTCAGCGCCGTAGATCCCGTGGTCCGCGACGAACTGCAGCAGGAACTCCTGCGCCTGCAGCGCGACCTCGCCAAAACCATCGTCTTTGTCACCCACGACATCGACGAGGCCACAGTGCTGGGGGACAAGGTGGCGGTCTTCGCTGTCGGCGGCAAGCTGGCGCAGTACACCACGCCGGAGGAGATCCTCCGGGCGCCGGCCAACGACTTTGTGGCTTCCTTCGTGGGCCGGGACCGCGGGTTCCGGCACCTCGCCTTCACCACGGCCGACGGCGTGGCGGTCCATCCCGTGGAAACCGTCACCCTCGGCGGGGAGGCCAGTCCCAGTGCGGACGGCTGGCGCCTCGTGGTGGACGAACAGCGGCGCCCGCTGGGCTGGGAAGGCCCCGGCCCGGACGCCCAGCTCGTGCCCGGCGGCTCCCTGTTCCGGCCGGGCGACACCCTCCGGCGCGCCCTGGACGCAGCACTGTCCTCGCCCTCGGGGCTCGGGGTAGCGGTCGACGGCGACGGCAAGGTTGCCGGCGTCGTCAGGGGGGCGGAGGTACTCTCCGTCATCGAGTCCGCGCGCCGGACGCGGCAGGGCGCATTCTGATGGAATGGTTCCTGGCCAACAGCTCCATGGTCTTCGAACGGGCCGGCCAGCACCTGGTCCTGGCCCTGGTCCCGATGGTCCTGGGCCTGCTGATCTCCGTTCCGCTGGCCCAGTTGTCGCGGCGGCACAGCGCACTCCGGCATTTCGTGACCACGGTGAGTTCCCTGCTCTACACCATTCCCTCGCTGGCGCTGTTCATCATCCTGCCGCCGCTGCTGGGAACCCGGATCCTGGACCCGCTGAACGTCATTGTCGCGCTGACCATCTACGCAGTGGCACTGCTCGTGCGGGCGGCCATGGATGCCTTCGACTCCGTGGACGATGACCTCCGGCAGGCAGCCGTCGCCATGGGATACAAACCGGCCGCACGGTTCCTGCAGATCGACCTGCCCCTGTCCCTGCCCGTGATGTTCGCCGGCCTGCGTGTGGTGTCGGTGAGCAACATTTCGCTCGTGAGCGTGGCTGCCCTGCTGGGTGTCGGAAACCTGGGAATGCTGTTCACGGACGGGCTGCAGCGGAACTTCGTCACCGAAGTGGTGGTGGGGATTGTTGCCATCCTGCTGCTGGCCCTGGTGATGGACGCGCTGCTCGTGGTCCTGGAACGGGTCCTCACGCCGTGGACCCGGGCCGGGGCCGTACGGACCGACGCGCAGGCAAAGACCGGCGCCGAATTCATTGCCGATGCCAAAGTGCACGCGGGGGCCGGCTCGTGAACCTCTTCACCCAAACCTTCGCGTGGCTCGCCGATCCCGCTCACTGGTCCGGACCGGGCGGGATTCTCGCCCGGCTGCTCGAACACCTGCAGTACAGCGGACTGGTCCTGATCATCGCCGCCGCCATTGCGGTCCCCGTGGGCCTCTACATCGGGCATACGGGCAGGGGGCGCGTGGTGGCGGTGGCCGTAGCCGGCGCGCTTCGCGCACTGCCCACCCTCGGACTGCTGGTGCTGTTCGCCCTGATCGCCGGGAGCGGCCTGATGCCGCCGGTGTGGGCGCTGGTCATCCTGACGGTGCCGCCGCTGCTGGCCGGCACGTACGCCGGCATTTCCAGCGTGGACCGCAACGTGGTGGACGCCGCCCGCGCCATGGGCATGAAAGAGCTGCAGGTCCTGTTCGGCGTGGAAGTACCGAACGGGCTGCTGGTGATGTTCGGGGGCGTGCGCACCGCGGTGCTGCAGGTGATCGCCACCGTGTCGGTGGTGGCCTACCTTCCCCTGGGCGGCCTGGGACGCTACCTGTTCGACGGGCTGGTGCTCCAGGATTTCCCCCGGATGCTGGCGGGTTCGCTGCTTATCGCGGCGCTGGCGATCGTCGTCGACCTTGTTCTGGCGGCCGTGCAGCGGCTGGTCGTTTCACCCGGACTTTCCACACGTTCCAAAGGTGGCCGCAGGGCCGCCACCGATCTCTCGGCTGCCGCGCCCGCGGCGGCCGCTGTTCAAGGAGGCACCGCATGAAGTATCCCGTCCGCACGACTCTTACCCGCCGTGGCCTGGGCGGCCTCGCCGCCGGTGTCGGCGTCGCCCTGGCGCTTTCCGCGTGCGGCGGGGGCGGGGACCCCCTGTCGGGACCGACCACCAGCGCGGGAACCGCGGCAGCGGGCGGTTCCCTGATCGTCGGCTCTGCCGACTTCCCGGAAAGCCAGATTATCGCCGAGATCTACGCCGGCGCCCTGAACGCGGCCGGCGTCACTGCCACTACCAAGCCAAACATCGGCTCCCGCGAAATCTACTTCAAGGCCGTGCAGGACGGATCGGTGGACGTGGTTCCGGACTATTCCGGCAACCTTCTCTCGCACGTGGATGCGGAGGCTGCCGAGGTCACGCCGGAAGACATCTACAAGGCGCTTCCGGGCAAGCTGCCGCAGGGACTCGCCGTGCTGGAGCCGTCCAAAGCGGAGAACAAGGACGCCATGGTGGTCACCAAGGCCACCGCCGAAAAGCACCAACTCAAGTCCATCGAGGACCTTGCCAAGGTCTGCAAGGACCTGACCTTGGGGGCACCGGCCACCTTTGAAACCCGTCCCTACGGGTTCCCGGGGCTCAAGAAGAACTACGGCTGCGAACTCAAGGGGCTGAAACCCTTCAGCGACGGCGGCGGCAACCTGACCCTGCAGGCGCTCCTGAGCGACGAGGTTCAGGTGGCCGACATCTACACCACGACGCCGTCCATCGCGGACAACGACCTCGTGGTGCTGGAGGACCCGAAGAACAACTTCAAGGCCCAGCAGGTCCTGCCGCTCTACAACGACGCCAAGGTGACCGACAAGGCCAAGGAAGCGCTCAACAACGTGTCCAGGACCCTCACCACGGAGGACCTGATCAACCTCAACCGTGCGGTCAGCGGAAGCCAGAAGCAGAACGCCAAGGACGCGGCCACGGCGTGGCTGAAGGACAAGGGCATCGTCAAGTAGCCCCGGGCGAACCCGACTCACTCGCAGTTGTTGCCGTTTTGAACCCCCAAAACGGCAACAACTGCGAGCTACTTGGAGGTGGGCGACCTCAATCGTCAACCGCGTGTGAGGCACGTCTCCCCGAAGTACATCCCGCTTGTGGCATATTTGATGGATGGCAGAATTCAAGCAGTCCACCAAGCTTCATAATGTCCTGTACGACATCCGTGGACCGATTCTTCAGGCCGCCCAGCAGATGGAGGCAGAGGGCCACCGGATCCTCAAACTGAACATCGGCAACCCCGCACCCTTCGGTTTTGAAGCGCCGGACGCGATCCTGGTGGACATGATCCGTCACCTGCCCAACGCCCAGGGCTACAGCGATTCCCGCGGCATCTTCTCGGCCCGCACCGCCGTCTCGCAGTACTACCAGACCCGCGGCATCCAGAGCATCCACGTGGACGACATCTACCTGGGCAACGGCGTCAGCGAGCTCATCACCATGTCGCTGATGGCCCTGCTCGAAGAGGGCGACGAGATCCTGATCCCCACCCCGGACTATCCGCTGTGGACCGCGTCGGTGGCGCTGGCCGGCGGCCGTCCCACCCACTACCTCTGCGACGAGGAGTCCGGCTGGCAGCCTGACCTGGAAGACCTCGAAGCCAAGATCACGCCCCGCACCAAGGGGATCGTGGTCATCAACCCGAACAACCCCACCGGCGCCGTGTACCCGGAAGACACACTGCGGAAGATCGTGGCCCTGGCGGAAAAGCACGGCCTGGTGATCTTCGCCGACGAGATCTACGAGAAGATCCTTTATGACGACGCCGTTCATGTGAACCTGGCGGGGCTCACCGGCGACGACGTGCTGTGCCTGACCTTCAGCGGGCTGTCCAAGGCCTACCGCGTCTGCGGTTACCGGGCGGGGTGGATGGCCATCTCCGGGCCCAAGAAGGAAGCCGCGGACTACCTTGAAGGCATCAACCTGCTGGCCAACATGCGGCTCTGCGCCAACGTCCCGGCCCAGCACGCCATCCAGACTGCCCTGGGCGGATACCAAAGCATCAACGACCTCATCCTGCCCGGCGGGCGCCTGCTGGAGCAGCGGAACAAGGCGTACGACATGCTCAACGCCATCCCCGGCGTCAGCACCCAGCAGGCGCGGGGAGCCCTTTACCTGTTTCCCAAGCTGGACCCTGAGGTCTACAGCATCCGGGACGACGAAAAG
Source organism: Arthrobacter sp. NPDC057009 (assembly GCF_042673905.1). Taxonomy (NCBI): domain Bacteria; kingdom Bacillati; phylum Actinomycetota; class Actinomycetes; order Micrococcales; family Micrococcaceae; genus Arthrobacter; species Arthrobacter sp. NPDC057009. Next base: position 489,897 of record NZ_JBHUSB010000001.1, on the reverse strand, counting down.
TTCGTGCTGGACCTGCTCAAGGAACAGAAGATCCTCGTTTCCCACGGCCGTGCGTTCAACTGGGTACGGCCAGACCACTTCCGGATGGTCACCCTGCCGAACGTCAAGGACATCGAGGAAGCAATTGGCCGGATGGGAGACTTCCTCAGCAGGTATCAGGGGAATTAGCCTTTACCCACAGACAACAGTGGAAAGAGGTCCCCATGGTCAGCGTTGCGGAATTCACGAAGTTCCCCTCCGAATCCCTGAAAGTCGGCAAGGGATTCAAGCTGGCGGATGTGGACCCGAATGCCACTCCCGGTTACCCCGGAAACAAGGCCGACGGCGAAACGCTCCTTGAGGAGCTCGATGACAAACTCGCGGATCTTCAGGAGAAGCTGTTTGCCGAGTCCAAGTTCGGCGGCACCAAGCGTGTCCTGCTGATCCTGCAGGGAATGGACACGGCCGGCAAAGGCGGAATCGTGAAGCACGTCCTGGGTGCGATGGACCCGCAGGGCGTGCAGTTCAAGTCCTTCAAGGCCCCCACGCCTGAAGAAAAGGCCTACGACTTTCTGTGGCGCATCGAAAAGGAGGTCCCGGCCGCCGGCATGCTGGGGGTTTTTGACCGGTCCCACTACGAGGATGTCCTGATCCACAGGGTTCACCGCTGGGCAGACCCGAAGGAACTGGAGCGCCGCTACCGGTCGATCAACGAGTTTGAGGCCAGGCAGGCTGCCGTGGGCACGAAGATCATTAAGGTGATGCTGCACATCAGCAACGAGGAGCAGAAGGAACGGCTGCTGGCCCGGCTGGACAATCCCGCGAAGCACTGGAAGTACAACACCGGGGACCTGAAGCAGCGGGCTTTCTGGGACGACTACATGGAGGCGTACCAGGCGGTATTCGACGAAACCAACACCGACCACGCACCCTGGTACGTCGTGCCCGCCAGCAAGAAGTGGTATGCCCGCATCGCCGTCCAGCAGCTGCTGCTGGAGGGTCTCGGTGAGCTTGAACTGGAATGGCCCAAGGCCGAGTTCGATGTGGAAGCCGAGCGCCGCCTCGTCGAGCGGTCCTGAGACCGGGCGGCCCTGGGCCCGCCGTCCTGAGGTCGAACGGTCGAGCCGGGCTTAGTCCCTGGCTAAGTTCGCCTGGCGCTCAGCCGTCTTTGCGGGCTGCCGCAAGCCGCTTCCTGGCGCCTTCCAGCCATTCCTCGCAGCGCCGCGCCAAAGCCTCGCCCCGCTCCCACAAGGCCAGGGAGTCCTCGAGGCTGGTCCCGCCGGCCTCCAGCTTGGAGACCACGGCCACCAGCTGTTCCCGTGCTTCCTCGTAGCTGAGGGCATCGATGTCCGGAGGGAGCGCGGGGCCGGGCTGAGGTGCGCTGTCCGGGTGATCTGTGCTGTTCGCGTCTGTCATTCTTCCTGGCCTGTCATGTTCGTAAAGGGGTCAAATTGGTGCCGGCGTACTGCAGGCGCTTATTACGGCGTCCCGGTGGATTCCGCCCCAAACCGCCCGCCGGCCACCCGCACGGAGAGCGCGGTGCCCGCCGGGGCCTGGGACGGCTGGCGGACGACTGCCCCGGCGGACCCGGGCAGCTGTACGACGGCATAACCGCGGTCGAGGGTTTGTTGCGGTGACAATGCCCGGACCTGTGCCTGGAGGTGGACCAACTGGTCGGAAGCCCTGGTCACCGCAGCACCGATGGCCGCGGTGGAGCGCCGGGCCAGCCGTTCCACGTCTTCCGCGCGCGCCGTGATCATGCTCTCCGGAGCCGCGAGGACCGGACGGGACCGGATCGCCGCCAGGCGGTCCGTTTCACGGGCCACCAGCAGCGTGACGGAGCGGCGGAGCTGGGCTTCGGCCTGCCGCACCCGGGCAAGTTCTTCCGAGACTTCCGGCACGATCCTTTTGGCAGCGTCCGTGGGCGTGGAGGCCCGGAGGTCGGCGACGTCGTCCAGGATGGGCCGGTCCGCCTCGTGTCCGATCGCGCTGACCACAGGAGTCACCGCGGCAGCCACCGCGCGGATGAGTTCCTCGCTGCTGAAAGGCAACAGGTCCTCGAGCGCGCCGCCGCCCCGGGCGATCACGATCACGTCGACCTCGGGACGGGCATCAAGTTCTCGCAATGCCTTGACCATTTGCGATACGGCGGTGTTGCCCTGCACCGCGACTTCGCGGATCTCGAACTCAACTGCCGGCCAGCGCAGGGCCGCGTTGCGCAGCACGTCCTTCTTGGCGTCGGAATCGCGGCCCGTGATGAGCCCGATCCGGTGGGGGAGGAGCGGCAGGCGCTTTTTCCGTGACTCGGCAAACAGTCCTTCCGCGGCCAGGGCGTGGCGCAGCCGCTCTATCCGGGCGAGGAGATCGCCGAGCCCCACAGGGCGGATGTCCTTCACGGACATGTTCAGGCGCCCGGTCTTGAGCCAGAACTCGGCCTTGAGCAGTGCCACCACGCGGCTGCCGCGCTCAAGCGGCGTCTCCTGCCGGTCGAGCAGCTTGGACCAGATCGACGCCGGCAGGGAGATCTCGGCGTCCACGTCCCGGAGCGTGAGGAACGCGCTGCCTCCGCGCCGGTTCAGTTCAATGACCTGCCCTTCAACCCAGGCTGCCGGCGCACGCTCGATGTGGGTCTTGAGCTTCTGGGAGAGCAACTGCAGCGGCCACGGGTTGTCCGGGCTTGTGTCGGCGGCGGTGGCCGGCACTGTGCTGGCTCGGGGCGCAGAGGCGGTGCCGGGTACAGGGACGGTGGCGTTTTCAGCCATGTGCAGCCCCGGTGGCGGCAGATGCCAGGTGCATGGTCGCGGTCCTTTGCCTGTGGATGGTGCGCGGTGGGATACGTGCTGTGGGACAGATACTGCGGGATAGATAGCGGGCGGTGGGTTAATCAACTCTATCCATAGCTGTACCACCGGCCGCTGACATTGTTGGCAGCGGCAGCTTGGTTGGTATCCCGGCAATTCACATCGCCGGCAGTATTGATCGCCACACATTTTTGATAGCACCGGGGCGCGCCTAGGATGGCAGTGTCCTGCCGACCAGCCAGGCACCCGACCAGCCGAGAAACCCGACCAGCTAGGAAGCCCTTGCGTTCATTTCTTGCGGCCTTGGCCGTCATCCTTGGTCTCCTCCTTTCCGCTGCCGCCGTGCCGGCCATCTGGGTGGACCGCAACATTGTGCATGAGAATGGCTTCGTTGCCCTGGCGGCACCGCTGGGGAAGGACCCGGACTTCCAGAAGCGCCTGGCGACGGCCGCCGTCAACAGCATTGATGCCGGCGGGACCGTCCCTCCGCAGGTGGCCGGACTGGTCCGGCCGGTGCTGGAATCGGCGGCGACCTCACTGACAGGACTGCCCGAGTACCCGGCCGCCTGGGAAGAAACGCTGCGGAAGAGCCACCGCCTGAACTTCACCGATCCGGCGTCGCTTCCGCCCGAAGCGGATTCCAGTACCTCGCTGACCCTGGACGTCGCACCACTTGTCGCGCTCGCAGCCAAGCAGGTTTCCCGCCAGGTGGGTGTTCCGCTGGAGGCTCCGGGCCAGACTCTGGTGAACATCGGCCAGGCGAACCAGCGCCAACTGGTTGAACAGGTCACCGCCTACTCGCCGCTCGGATACAGCCTGGCCGTCGGCGCCGGAGTGGCCTTCCTTTTGGCCCTCGTGGCAGCCCGGCGGCGGTGGAAGGTCCTGGCCGGCATAGGGGTGGGTGCACTGGTGGTTGCCGGCTTGTGGGCGCTGGTATCCCGCTGGGCCGCCGACCTTGTCATCGCCACGGCCAGCGGCAACGAAATGGCAGACCTCTTTAAGCGGGAGTTCGTCGCTGCTTCGGCTGCCGGGTTTGCGTCCTGGACGCTGGCGACGGCGATCGCGGGTGGCGTCCTGGTGGCGGCAGGCGTGCTGATCAGGGTGGTCGGAGGTCCGGCCCGCAGGCGGTGAACTGCGGGCAGACAAAGGGCCAGCCCGGGGGCCCGCCGCCCAGCCGGTAGCATGGAGCAATGACTTCCTCAGCCGTTTCCCTTTCGATGCCAACCGTCCCGCGCCGGCGGCGTTCGCCGGAGGAAGTGCTCGCGGCGGCACCGGTCCCCGGGCCGAAGAAGGTCTTGCTGGCAGCCCCGCGCGGATACTGTGCGGGCGTGGACCGCGCGGTCATCGCCGTCGAAAAGGCCCTGCAGCACTACGGGCCGCCCGTGTATGTCCGGAAGCAGATTGTCCACAACGTGCACGTCGTCAGCTCCCTGGAGGAGCAGGGGGCCATCTTCGTGGACGAGACGGATGAAGTGCCCGAAGGTGCCCTGGTCATCTTTTCCGCCCACGGCGTGTCCCCGGCTGTGGTCCAGTCGGCGGAGGACCGCGGGCTGCGCACGATCGATGCGACCTGCCCCCTCGTGACCAAGGTGCACAAGGAGGCCGTCCGCTTCGCCAAGGATGACTTCGACATCCTCCTGATCGGCCACGACGGCCACGAAGAGGTGGAAGGAACATCCGGCGAGGCTCCCGACCACATCCAGATCATCAATGGTCCCCACGAGGTGGACAAGGTGACGGTTCGGGATCCGGAAAAGGTCATCTGGCTTTCCCAGACCACGCTCAGCGTGGACGAGACCATGGAAACCGTCCGGCTGCTCAAGGAGCGGTTCCCCACGCTCCAGGACCCGCCCAGCGACGACATCTGTTATGCCACGACCAACCGCCAGGTGGCCATCAAGAAGATCGCACCGCAGGCCGATCTGGTGATCGTGGTCGGTTCGGCAAACTCCTCCAACTCCGTCCGCCTGGTGGAGGTGGCGCTCGAATACGGCGCCAAGGCGTCATACCGTGTGGACTTTGCCAACGAGGTGGACGAGTCCTGGTTCGAGGGTGTTGCCACGGTGGGCGTAACGTCCGGTGCCTCTGTTCCGGAGGTCCTGGTCAAGGATGTGCTCCGCCTCCTGGCCGATTACGGCTACGACGCCGTCGAAGAGATTGTGACTGCCGAGGAAGACCTGCTCTTCTCCCTGCCCAAGGAACTCCGCGCGACGCTCAAGGAAGCGGGGGACGTCTCCCGCGCCCTCGGCGGACGCCGCTCGCGCTAGAACAACCGCGAGCAGGCGTCCGCCCGGCGGATCCCCCTAAGCGGCGTCTTCTTCCTCATCTCCGGCTGCCCGCAGTTCAGAGGCCCGGGATTCAGCGCCCTGAAGTTCTTTGCCCCGGAGTTCAGCGCCCAGGGATTCCGGTTCCTGCAGTTCCGGGGCGGCGAGTGAACGCGGTGTGACCTGCACAGCCGGTGGGGTGGCCAGGCCGGGGGTGTCCAGGGCATTGAGTTTCCGGGCCGTGGGAAGAACCCGCGCCTCCAGCGTGCCGACCATCGCGTTGTAGCGGTCCACCGAGGTTTTCAGCGAGGATCCCAGCTTGCCGATGTTGTCTCCGAGGGTGCCCATCCGCTCGTACAGCTGCCGGGCAAGTTCGAAGAGCTCCCGGGCGCTGTCCGTGAGGACGTCCTGGCGCCACGTAAAGGCCACGGACTTGAGCACCGCGAGCAGCGTGCCGGGGGAGGCCAGCACCACGTTCCTGGAGAGTGCGTGGTCCAGGAGGGCCGGGTCGGCGGACAGCGCGGCGGCGAGGATGGACTCGGCGGGGACAAAACAGATCACCAGTTCCGGCGAGTTCCCGGAGATGTCCCAGTACTTCTTGGTGCTGAGGGCGTCCACGTGGGTCTTCAGTGCTTTGGCGTGTGCCGCCAGGAGGTTCTGCCGCGCAGTCTGGCTGAGCCCGGGCTTGTCATGGGTTGACTGTCCCAGCTCCTGCGCCTCGAGGTAGGCGGACAGCGGTACCTTGGCGTCGACCACGAGCTGCTTGTCGCCCGGCAGCTGGACCACAAGGTCCGGGCGGACGGCGGCCTCGGCCCCTGATGTGCCGTGCTGCTGCTCGTGGAAGTCGACGTGCCGCATCATGCCGGCGGCCTCCACGACCCGCCGCAGCTGCACCTCACCCCATTGGCCGCGCGCGCTGTTTGACCTGAGCGCCGACTCAAGGGCATGGGTGGACCGCATCAGCTGCTCGTCGGTGAGGCGGGCTTCCTGCAGCTGCTGCGCCAGCTGGCCGTACTGTTCAAGCCGGTCCCGCTCCAACAGGGATACCTGCTGCTGCACCGCAGTCAGCTTCTCGGCCACCGGGGCCAGAGCCCGGAGGACGCTGGCGTCCTGCTCACGCGACATGCCCAGGTCCCGGTTCTGGGCGGACAGCAGCTTCCGCTCGGCATCCGCGGCAGCAAACTGGGCGCTCATTTCCGAAAGCCGCGCCGAAACGCCGTCGAAATCCGCTTCCAGGGCGCTGCTGCGGCGGCGCAGCACCACATACACCGCGCCCGCGCCGGACACGGCGCCCAGCAACAGCATCAACAAGGCCAGAATTACTGCAAAAGGTTCCATGCCTTCACTGTGGCACGGGGCTGTGACATTTATTGGAAGGGCAACACCCGCCGCGAGGCAGGGGAAGCGGGGCAGGGCAAGCGACACGGACGCAGGCTGCCGGCGGGGGAGGGCGGCACGGGGTGCAGGGGCCGAACAGGTAGAATAAATGTCCGTGGCTCTTACTATTGGCATCGTCGGACTGCCTAATGTCGGCAAATCAACACTTTTCAACGCACTGACCCGCAACCAGGTCCTGGCCGCGAACTATCCGTTCGCAACCATCGAACCCAATGTCGGCGTCGTGAACCTGCCCGACCCCAGGCTGCAGCAGCTGGCCGGGATCTTCGGCTCGCAGCGCGTACTGCCCGCGGCAGTCTCCTTCGTCGACATCGCCGGCATCGTCAAGGGCGCCTCCGAAGGGGAGGGCCTGGGGAACCAGTTCCTCGCCAACATCCGTGAAGCGGAAGCCATCGCCGAGGTGGTGCGCGTCTTCGATGACCCGGACGTCATCCACGTCGACGGCAAGGTCGACCCCCGCTCGGATATGGAAACCATTCACACCGAGCTGATCCTCGCCGATCTGCAGACCATCGAGAAGGCCATTCCCCGGATCGAAAAAGAGGTCAAGATCAAGAAACGGGAGGCCGCCGAGCTCGCTGCCATCAAGGCCGCACAGGTGGTGCTGGAGCGTGGCGACACCATCTACTCCTCCATCAAGAGCGACAAGCTGGAGATGGAGCACCTCAAAGAGCTCAGCCTTCTGACGGCCAAGCCCTTCATCTACGTCTTCAACGCGGACGAAGGCATCCTCGGCAGCGAGGAGAAGCAGGCCGAGCTGCGTGCCATGGTTGCACCAGCCGACTGCATCTTCCTTGACGCCAAGCTCGAGGCCGACCTCGTCGAGCTGGACGAGGCGGAGGCGCGTGAAATGCTCGAGATGAACGGGCAGGACGAATCCGGACTGGACCAGCTGGCCCGCGTCGGATTCCACACGCTGGGCCTGCAGACCTACCTCACGGCCGGACCCAAGGAAGCCCGTGCGTGGACCATCCGCCAGGGCGACACCGCACCGCAGGCAGCCGGCGTGATCCACTCGGACTTCCAGCGTGGCTTCATCAAGGCGGAGATTGTCTCCTTCGAGGACCTCATCGACGCCGGTTCCATGGCAGAAGCAAAGTCCCGCGGCAAGGTCCGCATCGAAGGCAAGGAATACGTCATGGCTGACGGCGACGTGGTGGAGTTCCGCTTCAACGTCTGACAGCTGTGGCCCAATGGCCTCGGGTTATCCACATACGGCAGGATTCTGGTGTGTACGGCGTGCTGTCGCCTCAGAATCGTCGTATGGGAATCAGATACTACGCATACGCGTTCAACAGCGATCAGACTGGGAAGGCACTCGCCGACCCACTCACCGTGGTCGGTGCAGACCCGCTCGCGGACGCGTGGGGCCTCGAACCGGGCTTCAGGCAGGGCGTCACAGACTTCCGACAATCCTTGCCGGAACGCGACCTTCTCTACCTCGACAAGGCATGGTCGTACCTGCAACGGGTCACTGCTCCGTGCCCTGCGGGTGACAGGGCCAGGACGGCCTACCGAATGTTCGAAGGGCAGGTGACTTTCACCGACGATGGCCTTGCATGGCGCCCGTGGGTCCGCGCACTCCCGCCTCATGAGGTCGAACTGGTCGCCCTGGACCTTGAGACGATCAGCGACCACGATATCGAAGCGGGTCTCGGCAGGTTCTGCTCATCTCGTCAGTCGCTGGAGTCCGAGTTGGCCTATGCCATTCATTTCTTCCATCGAGCCAGAGACTTCGCCCAAGCTGTGGCCTCGGACGGGCGCGGATTCGCATACATGATCGGCTGATCACGGTACAGCAGCGAGGTCGGGGCCGAAACAGGACCTGTTGGACCATGGTTCGTCCGGCCATTCGGCCGTGCCGGCATCGATAGACGGAGCAGGCGGGGACCGACCAATCCGAGCCGTACCAGTCGCGGCCCGCCCCTATTGCCGGGGAAGGGGGATGGGCTAAGGTGGGCCCATGTCGCGGTTCAGCTTCTTGGGATGGCCGGTGGTACGGCAATTCGCGTCCGGGGATCCACTCGGCCGCGGTGAAGCCGTGACGTCGCCCAAGACCCGCGGGATCACGCCGCGGACTTCGACCGCGGACCGGGTGGTCCAGAGCGTCTGCCCCTACTGCGCCGTCGGATGCGGCCAGCGTGTCTTCGTCAAGGACGAGAAAGTCGTCCAGATTGAAGGCGATCCGGATTCACCGATTTCCCGGGGGAGGCTCTGCCCCAAGGGCTCGGCCAGTGAGCAGCTGGTCAACGCCCCAGGCAGGCAGACAAAGGTGCTCTACCGGGCACCCCACGCCAAGGACTGGCAGCAGCTGGACCTGGAAACCGCCATCGAAATGGTTGCCGACAGATTCCTCGAGGCACGCCGGAACAAGTGGCAGCAGAACGATGACCAAGGGCGGCCACTGCGCCGCACCATGGGCATTGCAGGCCTCGGCGGGGCAACTCTGGACAATGAAGAGAACTACCTGATCAAGAAGCTCTTCACTGCCGCCGGAGCCATCCAGCTGGAGAATCAGGCCCGCATTTGACACTCCGCCACGGTTCCCAGTTTGGGAACCTCATTTGGGCGGGGCGGCGCCACACAATCGCTCCAAGACATGGCCAACGCCGACTGCATCGTCATTCAGGGCTCGAACATGGCCGAATGCCACCCCGTCGGCTACCAGTGGGTGACGGAGGCCAAAGCCCGGGGCGCGAAGGTTATCCATGTGGACCCGCGGTTCACGCGCACCAGTGCCGTGGCCGACAAACATGTGCCCATCCGCGCCGGATCGGACGTCGTGCTGCTTGGCGCCCTGATCAACTACGTGATCAGCAACGAGCTGTGGTTCAAGGAGTATGTGCTCGCCTACACCAACGCGGCAACGTTGGTGGGTGAAGACTTCCGAGACACTGAGGACCTGGACGGACTGTTCTCAGGATTCGACCCCGAAACCGGGCAGTACGACCTCTCTTCCTGGGCCTATGAGCGCAAGGAGGGTGCGGAATCAAGCGGCGGGCACGAACACGGCGCGGATACCTCGGCCCGGGCAGCCGGCCACCAATACGGCAGTGGCGGCCCGACGCTGGAAAACCCCAGGTTCGAACATGACTACACGCTGGAGCACCCGCGGAGCGTGTTCCAGATCCTCAAGCGGCACTATGCGCGCTACACCCCTGAGATGGTCCGTGAGGCCTGCGGCATTTCCCCCGAGGATTTCGACTACCTCGCCCGGGCCATCACGGAGAACTCCGGAAGGGACCGGACCACCTGCTTCGCGTACGCCGTCGGGTGGACGCAGCACACGCTGGGCGCCCAGTTCATCCGGACCGCGGCGATCCTGCAATTGCTGCTCGGCAACGTGGGACGGCCCGGCGGGGGCGTGATGGCGTTGCGCGGCCATGCCAGCATCCAGGGGTCCACCGACATCCCGACCCTGTTCAACCTGCTGCCGGGCTACCTCCCGATGCCCAAGGCCGCGATGGAGACGCTGGAGCAATACCTGGAGGGCATTTCCTCGCCGAGCCAGAAGGGATACTGGGCCGCCGCCGACACCTACACCATCAGCCTGCTCAAGGCATGGTGGGGCGACGCAGCCAATGAGGAATCGGAATGGGGCTACCAGTATCTGCCCAGGATCACCGGAGGACATGGCACGTATGAGACGGTCATGAGCATGCTCGACGGCGACGTCGAGGGCTACTTCCTCTTCGGCCAGAACCCAGCCGTCGGGTCGGCCCATGGCCGCATGCAGCGGCTGGGCATGTCCCACTTGAAATGGCTGGTCGTGCGGGACCTGAGCCTGATCGAATCAGCTACGTGGTGGAAGGACGGTCCGGAGATCGCCTCGGGCGAACTCAAGACCGAGGACATAGCCACCGAGGTCTTCTTCATGCCGGCAGCCACCCACGTGGAGAAATCCGGTTCCTTCACCCAGACGCAGCGGATGCTCCAGTGGCGCCATCAGGCTGTCCAGCCGCCGGGCGACTGCCAGAGCGAACTCGAGTTCTTCCATGAACTGGGCAAGCGCATCCGCGCGAAGCTGGCGGACTCGACCGATGAGCGGGACCGGCCCCTGCTGGACCTGACGTGGGACTATCCCGTCGATGAACACGGCGAGCCCGACGGCGAGGCGGTGCTCGCGGAAATCAACGGCATGCACCTGACCGGGCCGCAGGCCGGGAAGCCTCTCTCCTCCTACACGGAGATGCGCGCCGACGGCTCGACGTCGGGCGGTTGCTGGATCTACACCGGGGTCTACGCGGACGGCATCAACCATGCCGCCGACCGGAAACCGGCGCAGGAGCAGGGCCAGGTGGCCCCCGAATGGGGCTGGGTGTGGCCCGCGAACCGGAGGACTCTCTACAACCGTGCATCCGCGGACCCCGACGGCAAACCGTGGAGCGAACGTAAGAAGTACATCTGGTGGGACCCGGAGCAGAACCGGTGGACCGGAGAGGACGTGCCGGACTTCCCCGTGGACCGCGCACCCGGGGCCCGTCCGGATGCGGACGCCGGCGGTGCCGAGGCGCTTGCCGGCGACGATGCGTTCATCATGCAATCGGACGGCAAGGCATGGCTGTTTGCCCCGAAGGGCATGGTGGACGGGCCCCTGCCGACGCACTACGAGCCCCAGGAGTCCCCAATCGCCAACCCGCTGTACCGGCAGCAGCAGAACCCCGCCCGGCTGACGTTCCCGCGCGCGGACAACCTCAGCGCACCCAGTGCAGGCGAGCGCGGGTCCGAGGTCTACCCGTACGTCTTCACCACGTACCGCCTGACCGAGCATCACACCGCCGGCGGGATGAGTCGATGGCTGCCTTACCTCGCCGAGCTCCAACCGGAGATGTTCTGCGAAGTGTCCCCGGCGCTGGCGGCCGAACGGGGATTGGAGCCCTACGGGTGGGCCACCATCATCTCGCCCCGTTCGGCGATCGAGGCCAGGGTGCTGGTGACAGACCGTGTGAAACCCCTGATTGTGAGCGGGCGGACTTTCCACCAGATCGGATTGCCCTACCACTGGGGCGTCGGGCAGGACGCCGTGGTTTCCGGCGACGCCGCCAACGACCTGCTCGGCGTGACCCTCGATCCGAACGTGCAGATCCAGGAATCCAAGGCCGGGTCCTGCGACATCGTCCCGGGGCGGCGGCCGCGCGGCGCCGCGCTCCTCTCGCTGATCGCTGAATACCAGACCCGTGCAGGGGTGACGCCGGAAACCGGGAACCAGAAAGTTACCGGTCCCGGCCGGGCATCGGGCCACGGGACGAAGGAGGAGAACTGAATGAACCAGCTGACCGAATCTCCGGATCACGTCAGGCACACCGGGCATCCCCGGAAGGGCTTCTTCACCGACACCTCAATCTGCATCGGGTGCAAGGCCTGCGAGGTGGCCTGCAAGGAATGGAACCGCAACCCCTCCGACTCGGAGTACGAGCTGCTTGAGTCTTCCTACGACAACACCGGGTCCCTCGGAGCGGACACATGGCGGCACGTCGCGTTCATCGAGCAAGACCGGGAGCAGATCGGGCGTGCCCGCGAATCCGGCCGGGCCCTTGTCAGTCTTGGCATGCCCGGCTTCGGCCCACCTGGGCAACATAAGGCGTCGGCTCTGGCCGGCACGGACACCACGCCCCCGGACACCCCCGACTTCAGGTGGCTGATGTCCTCCGATGTGTGCAAGCACTGCACCAACGCCGGGTGCCTCGACGTCTGTCCCACTGGTGCCCTGTTCCGTACCGAGCACGGAACCGTCGTCGTCCAGGACGATGTGTGCAACGGCTGCGGAACCTGCGTGGCAGGGTGCCCGTTCGGAGTGATCGAGCGGCGCCGCAACGGCACGGTAGGGACGAAGACCGAGCGCGACTTCACTCCCGGGGAACAGGCCCCGACACGCAACGTCGGCGTCGCCCAGAAGTGCACGCTGTGCTACGACCGGATCGTTGACGGCCAGACCCCCGCATGCGCCCAGACCTGCCCCACCACGTCGATCAAGTACGGCGAGCGCGAGACCATGGTGGCCACCGCGAAGGAACGGGTGGCCGAACTGCATGCGCAGGGGCTGACGGAGGCGCGGCTCTACGGAGCCAATGATTCCGACGGCGTCGGCGGCACCGGGTCCGTCTTCCTGCTGCTGGACGAACCCGAGGTGTACGGACTGCCGCCGGACCCCCGGGTGCCCACGGCGGACCTGCCGCGCATGTTCAAGCGGGCGGGCATTGCCGCCGCCGGTATGCTGGCCGCCGTCACCGCGGCTTTCCTGGTGGGAGGCCGCGCTTGACGGTCTCCGACTTCGACGAGTACCGCCCGCCAGAACCGCCGCGCGGGCGCAAAGGCCATGGCAAGCGCCGCCGCGCCGGGACAGGCGGCGGCCGCGGCGAAGAGCCGATGGTCCCCGAGGCGGAGTTCACTTCCTATTACGGCCGGCCGATCGTCAAGCCGCCGCCGTGGGGAGACCCGATAGCCGTGTACCTCTTCCTGGGGGGAGTGGCCGGCGGCTCGGCTCTGCTGGGCGTCGGCGGGCAGGTGACAGGCAACCAGGTGCTGTGCCGCAACAGCCGGCTGGCCGCGCTCGCCGCCGTCGGGCTGGGCGCCGTGGCGCTCGTGGAGGACCTGGGCCGCCCCGAGCGGTTCCTCAACATGCTCCGCACGATCAAGCTCACATCGCCGATGAGCCTGGGCTCGTGGGTTCTGACGGCGTTCAGCGCCGGTGTCGGAGTGTCAGCCGTTTCCGAGATCGACCGGATGACCGGCTCGCGGCTGCCGCTCGGGCCGCTGCGCCGGCTGCTGCGGGGGCTTGAGGGTCCGGCGGGGGTGGAAGCCGCAGTGTTCGCGGCCCCGCTGTCCGTCTACACCGCCGTCCTGCTGTCGGATACCGCGAACCCCACCTGGAACGCCGCCCGGGAGGATTTACCGTTCGTCTTCGTCAGTTCTGCAAGCCTCGCTGCGGCGGGCCTGGCCATGATCACTACCCCGGTGAAAGAGGCCGGGCCGGCCCGGGCACTGGCGGTGCTCGGCGTCGCCGGCGATTTGATCGCCACCCGGGTCATGGAGAAGAACATGGACCCGGTCGCGGCGGAGCCCCTGCACCTGGGCGGACCGGGACGGATGCTCGCCTGGAGTGAGGGGCTGGCGGTGGCCGGCGGCGTCGGCGCTCTCCTCGGCGGCAGGCACAGGCTCACCGCGGCAGTGTCGGGGGTGGCGCTGCTCGGCGCTTCGGCCCTGACCCGGTTCGGGATATTGCGTGCCGGTATCCGCTCCACGGAGAACCCCCGCTACACCGTCGAACCGCAGAAGAACCGGCTCGCTGCCCGCCGGCGGGCAGGCGTGGTGCACGATTCGATCACGACCGCCGAGTGAGCCGCTAGCGCACCTCGATGCCCGGGCCCCCGGTCGTGTAGCCCACGACGGGGTGCCCGGGGAGTTCGCCCACTACGAGCAAGCCGCCGGAGGTCTGGGCGTCGGCGAGCACCAGCAGGTTCTCCTCGGAGACTCCTGGCCCCGGCCGGAGATGGGGACGGACCCAGTCCAGGTTGCGCCGCGTCCCGCCCGAGACGAAACCGTCCCGCAGCGCTTCCCGGGCACCGGAGACCAGCGGCACCGCGCTTTGGTCGATGACCGCGCCCACGCCGGAGGCCCGGCACATCTTGTAGAGATGGCCCAGCAGGCCAAAACCGGTGACATCCGTCGCGGCCCGGAGGCCGCGCTGCACCGCTGCCCCGGCGGCCTCCCGGTTCAGTTGCACCATAGTCGCGACGGCCTCGTCGAATACCTCGCCGGTTTGCTTATGCCGGTTATTCAGGAAACCCAGGCCGATCGGTTTGGTCAGTGTGAGCGGCAGCCCGGGCCGGGCGGCATCGTTGCGAAGCAGCTTGCCGGGGTCCGCGATGCCGGTCACCGCCATTCCGTATTTGGGCTCCGGGTCATCAACTGAGTGTCCTCCCGTCACCGGGCAGCCAGCTTCGGCGGCAACTGCCAGCCCGCCGCGCAGAACCTCGGCCAGCAGCTCCATCGGCAGCACTCCCCGCGGCCAGCCGACGAGATTGATGGCGCTGACCGGGCGCCCGCCCATGGCATAGATGTCGGAGAGAGCGTTCGCTGCCGCGATCCGGCCCCAGTCGTAGGCGTCATCGACCACTGGCGTGAAGAAATCCGCCGTCGAGAGCACCGCGAGGTCCTCACTAACCAGTACAGCGGAGGCATCATCGCCGCCGTCGAGCCCCACCAGAACGTCCGGGTGGGTCTGGCCGGCCAGGCCACGGACCACATCCTCGAGTTCCCCGGGGGGAATCTTGCAGGCACACCCTCCGCCATGCGCATAGCCGGTGAGCCGGACCGCTCCGGACTGTTCCTGATCTAGGGCCATGATCCCGTCCATGGCCCCCAGTCTAGGAGCCGAGGGCCCCGCTGCGAAGCGAAGCGAGCAGTGGGAGGCGACGACGACGCTAGGACGGCAGGCCGGTGTTAGCATCCTTTTTGGAGGCGTCTGGGTCCTGGTGGGCTCCCCGGTCTTCAAAACCGGTGAGACCGAGTAGCTCGGTCTGGCGGGTTCGATTCCCGTCCGCCTCCGCCAACTGCCGCAGCTGAAGGCGATCCAAAGGAGGACCGTGGGCAAAGTCGACCCGCGCAGATTTATTCCGCGCACCGACCGGCTGCTCGCGCACCCGGAGCTTCAATGTGCCCGGGGACGCCTTGGGGATGATGTGATCCGCTCCATCGTCCAGGAGATTCAAGACCTGGCGCGCTCCGGCGGGCTTGCGCCCGAGGAGGTCGAAGCGGAGGTCCTGGCCGCAGTATCGTCCCGCCAGGCCACCTCCCTGCGGCCGGTGCTCAACGCCACCGGCATCATCGTGCACACGAACCTGGGGCGCGCGCCGCTGTCGGGGTCCGCCCGGGCCGCTCTGCTCGCGGCGGCAGGTTATGTCGACGTCGAAATGGACTTGCCGTCCGGGACTCGCTCCAAACGCGGGACCGGCGCGCGTGAGGCACTGCTGCGCGCCTGTCCCGCTGCGGAGGATGCGCTGGCTGTGAACAACGGGGCGGCCGCCCTGCTGCTGGCCACCACCGTCCTGGCCGGCACCGGAGAGGTGATCATCAGCCGCGGGGAGCTCATCGAAATCGGCGCGGGCTTCAGGCTTCCCGAACTGATCGAATCCACCGGTGCCCGCCTGCGGGAAGTGGGCGCCACCAACCGCACGCACCTGCGCGATTACGAGTCCGCCATTGGAGAGCGGACCGGCTGCCTGCTCAAGGTCCATCCGAGCAATTTCCGGATCAGCGGCTTCACCTCCGGCGTTGGAGTCAGCGAACTCCGGTCTTTGGCCGATGAACACCAGGTCCCTTTGGTGGTGGATCTCGGCAGCGGCCTGCTCGCCCCGGATCCCGTGCTGCCTGAGGAGCCCGACATCGCCAGTGCGCTGGCATCCGGTGCCGACGTCGTTATCGCCAGCGGTGACAAACTCCTGGGCGGCCCGCAGGCGGGGCTTCTGCTGGGCCGCGCCGAAGTCATTGCCAGGCTGGCGCGCCATCCGCTGGCCCGGGCCCTGCGGGCCGACAAACTGGCGCTGGCCGCGCTGGAAGCGACCCTCTCCGGAGAGGCGCCGCCGGTGACTGCCGCCCTCCACGCAGATCCGGTGCGCCTCCGCGAGCGCACGGAGGCGCTCGCGGAGGCTGTGGGCGGCGCCGTCATCGAGCACGACGGCAGGGTCGGCGGCGGGGGAGCGCCGGGCGTGCCCTTGCCCGGCTGGGCCGTCCGGCTCCCGGAGAACACGGCCCGGTGGCTGCGTACGGGCACTCCCGCGGTGCTGCCCCGGGTCCACAGCGGCGCCTGCCTGGTGGATCTGCGCTGCATCCCGGAGGACGACGACGAACGGCTGGCCGGCGCTGTGAAGTCAGCTCTGGCGCATGCCGCCGAACCGCTCGGAACCGAAGGTAACTAAGGATGTTCGTGGTGGCCACCGCCGGGCATGTCGATCACGGCAAGAGCACCCTGGTGCGCGCGCTGACAGGGATGGAGCCTGACCGGTGGGCGGAGGAGCGCCGCCGCGGACTGACGATCGACCTGGGGTTCGCATGGACCAGGCTGGCCTCGGGCAAGGATGTGGCCTTTGTAGACGTCCCAGGGCATGAACGGTTCCTCGGCAACATGCTGGCCGGGCTGGGGCCGGCGCCTGCCGTGTGTTTCGTCGTCGCTGCTGATGAAGGCTGGCAGGCCCAGTCCAGCGACCACCGCGATGCCATCGCGGCGTTGGGGATCAGCCACGGGATCGTGGTGCTGACCCGCAGCGACCGTGCACCGGGCGGCGTGGACGAGGTACTCGCGCGGGTGCGGGCGGAGCTCGCGGGCACCGGGCTGCGCGATGCGCCCGCCGTCATCGTGTCCGCGGTCCACGGGACCGGCCTTGGCGAACTGCGCAGCGCACTGGATGACATGCTCATGTCCCTGCCCGAACCCGAGCCGGACGCCCGCATCCGGTTATGGATCGACCGGTCGTTCACCATCGGTGGCGCCGGAACGGTCGTAACGGGAACCCTGACGGCCGGCACGCTCGCCCAGGGCGACCGTTTGCTGCTTCTCGGCCATGACGCCGCCCGGCCGGTATCGGTGCGCGCCCTGCACAGCCGCAACCAGGCCGCTGACTCCATCGGTCCCAGCAGCCGTGTCGCCGTGAACCTGCGGTCCGGGCTGTCCGCTGATGCCATCCACCGCGGTGACGTGCTCCTCACCGGGGACAGCTGGACCGTGGTGGATGCCATTGACGTCCGGCGCACCACGGGTGCCCCTTTCACAGACGCACCAGGACAACTGCTCGTCCACATCGGCACCGCTGCCGTGCCGGCCAGGATGCGCCCGTTCGATGCGGACCACGCCCGCCTGACCCTCGACCGCCGGCTTCCCCTCGAACTGGGCGACCGTCTGGTGCTGCGGGCCACCGGAAGCAGGTCGGTCCTGGCCGGAGCGCAAATTCTCGACGTCGAACCGCCCGCGCTCAAGCGCCGCGGCGACAGCAGCCGGCGGGCTGATGTCCTCGCCGCCATGTCGCCGGGCGGGGACGCGCTGACGGAAGTCGCCCGCCGGGGCGCGGTCCGGGTCGAACAACTGCGCCGCATGGGTGTTTCCGGTCTGGCCCGGGTACCGGACGGAGTAAAGGCCTTCGGCGACTGGTGGGTGCACGAACCGGTCCTCGACGCGTGGCGGCGGCGGCTGCGCAGCGCCGTCGAGCAACTGGGCGAGCAGGACCCATTGGCGGCAGGGCTTTCCAGCGGGGCTGCCCGGGACCTGATCGGACCGGCCGGCGGCGTGCTGCTGGAAGCGGTGGTCCGGGAAGCGGGACTCGAGCAACGGGCGGGCTTCATCACGCTCCCGGGGCAGCGCCCGGGCCTTGGCGCCGCCGAGGCCGGAATCGCTGCACTGGAAAACCGGCTGAAGATTGCGCCGTTCGCGGCCCCCGAAGCCCACGAGCTGAATGCCCTCGGCCTGGGCGCCCGCGAACTGGCGGCAGCTGAGCGCAGCGGCCGCCTGCTGAGGCTCGGCGAGGGCGTGGTCCTGCTGCCACGGGCACCTGCCCTGGCCATGCGCGAGCTCGCAGCCCTGCCACAGCCGTTCACCACGAGTGAGGCAAGGAAAGCGCTGGGTACCACCCGGCGGGTCGCGATCCCGTTACTGGAGTACCTCGACAGCCGCGGGTGGACCCGGCGGCTGGACGCGGCCCGTCGCACCGTCGCCTGAAAACTGGACGCGGGGCCGGGCGGACGCCCGCGCCGCCTGACCTACTCAGTGATTGAGTATTAAACGGCAAAAAGCCCAGATCCTTTGGCTGGGGGCTTTTTCTGCGATTGATGCTTCTACCCTCCGGGCAACATGGCGTCAAGGAAAAACGGTGCGGACTTTTCGCACGGCAACAGCTTGGTTGCATCTCGATAACAACCTTTACTGAGGGACAACTTTCGGACCGCGTGCGCTGCGTTCGGGTCTAGGCTACTTGTCATGTGAGACTCGCCACATCTCACTGGGGGGATGTAGCGTGTCTGGCCGGCGCCCACAGCGAAGGTCTTTTCCACACTCAAAGAAACATAGGAGGCGGAATGCGATTCAGTCGTATTTCCAAAGCAGTAGGCGTTGCAGCCGCGGCTGCACTGGCGCTCAGCGCCTGCGCGAGCACGAATGGCGGGACAACCCCGTCGAGCAATGCGGCCGGCAAGCAGGGGGGAACAGCCACTGTAGTTGAGGTCAACGCGTTCAACACGTTCAACCCCAACACGGCCGACGGCAACACTGACATCAACTCGAAGGTCAGCTACGCCACACACTCCGGGTTCTACTACATCGACAACCAGCTGAACATCGTGCACAACGACAAGTTCGGCAAGATGGAAAAGACGTCCGACGATCCGCTGACCGTCAAATACACCATCAACGAAGGCGTTAAATGGTCTGACGGCACTCCCGTCACCGCCGCGGACCTGCTCCTGCAGTGGGCAGCGTTCTCCGGGTACTACAACGATGCCGATGCCGAGGGCAAGGCGGGAACGTCCTACTTCTCCTACGCCGGTGACCCCACCGGCCTGGCGCTCACCGATTTCCCCGAAATCGGTGACGACAACCGCTCCATGACCATCAAGTACTCCAAGCCGTTCGCGGACTGGGAGATCGCACTTGGCGGCCCCGGCATTGACATCCCGGCGCACGTCCTGGCCAAGAAGGCCGGCCTGGCCGATACCCAGGCTTTCATCGACCACCTTAAGGCCATGCCGCGCGGCGACGCCAAGGCGCCCAAGGCCGCCGATGCCAAGCTCAAGGCCATGTCCGACATGTGGAACACGGGCTTTGACTCCAAGACCCTGCCGAGCGACCCGAGCCTGTTCCTCTCCAACGGCCCGTTCGTTGTCCAGAGCATCAACCAGGACCAGTCCCTGACCATGGTCCGCAACAAGGACTACAACTGGGGGCCCGAGCCCAAGCTGGATGAGATCACCGTCCGCTACATCGGTTCTTCCCCGGCCCAGGTCCAGGCGCTTAAGAACGGCGAGGCCGACATCATCGCCCCGCAGGCTTCGGCGGACACCCTCGAACAGCTCAAGGCACTCGAGAGCCAGGGCGTCACGGTGGAGCAGGGCAACCAGCTCTCCTACGACCACATCGACCTGAACTACTCGGGCCCCTTCGCCGAAAAGAGTGTCCGCGAGGCATTCATGCTGACGGTTCCGCGCAAGGACATCGTGGACAAGATCATCAAGAAGCTCGACCCCGAGGCGAAGCCCCTGGACTCGCAGCTGTTCGTTCCCGCGCAGCCGGCCTACGAGACGTCCGTGCAGGAGAACGGCTCCTCGAAGTACCAGGACGCCGATGTTGACGCCGCCAAGAAGCTCCTGAACGGTGCCACCCCCGAGGTCCGCATCATGTACAACAAGGACAACCCCAACCGCGTGGACGCGTTCTCGCTGATCCGCGAGTCGGCAACCAAGGCCGGCTTCAAGATTGTCGACGGCGGACTGGGCGCCTCTGACTGGGGCAAGGCCCTGGGCAAGGGCGGCTACGACGCCACGATCTTCGGCTGGATCAACCCCGGTGTCGGCGTCTCCGGCGTGCCGCAGATCTTCCGCACCGGCAACGGCTCCAACTTCAACAAGTTCAGCGACCCTGAAGCCGACAAGCTGATGGACGAACTGATTGTGACCACGGACCGCAGCAAGCAGGATGAGCTGACCAAGCAGATCGACAAGAAGATCTGGGATTCCGCCTACGGACTCCCGCTGTTCCAGTCCGTCGGTGTTGACGCCTACAGCGACCGCATCACAGGCGTGAAGTTCATGCCGAACCAGACGGGCGTGTGGTGGAACTTCTGGGAGTGGGCCGAAAAGTAAGCCCGCGCTACGAAGCAGCACAAGCTAGTTGAGGCGCCGGGACCATGCACCACGGTCCCGGCGCCTTGCAGCGCCATTTCCCGGCAGTGCCTGTGTTGGCAGCACAAACAGTCGGCACGGCCAACCCTGCGACCGGCCCGGGCAATCCCTGGGCCCGAATCCTGAGGTTCTATCACAATGGTGACCTACATAGTCCGGCGGCTAGTCACCGCCGCACTCATCCTTTTGGGCGCTTCGTTCCTGGTGTATCTGCTGACCGCAGCATCGGGCGATCCGCTTGCAGAGTTCCGCGCCAGCAGCGCACCCAACAAGCAGCAGCTCATGGACTCGCGGTCCGCGCTGCTGGACCTCGACACACCCGCGCCCGTGCGCTACTTCAAGTGGCTCGGCGGGGCGGCCCAGTGCCTCGTGCCCTTCGCCGGCTCCTGTGATCTTGGCAAGAACATCGCCGGGCAGCCCATCACGGACGCCCTGGGCCATGCACTCATCCAGACACTGACACTGGTCACCGGGGCCACGATCCTGGCCATCCTCGTGGGCATCACGCTGGGCATCATCACTGCCCTGCGCCAGTACAGCACGCTGGACTACGGCGTGACCTTCATGGCCTTCCTCTTCTTTTCCCTCCCGATCTTCTGGGTCGCCGTCCTGCTTAAGGAATTCGGCGCCATCGGCTTCAACAACTTCCTCCGAAACCCGGAGATCCCCCTGCCCGTCTCCCTCGGCACCGGTGCCGTCCTCGGCGCTGTGGCCGTGGTCGTGGCCGGCGGCGATGCGCGGCGCCGGGCGCTGACCGGCGGCGTCGTGTTCGCCGTCGTCGCTGCCGTCCTCATCTACTTCTCGGTGACCCAGTGGTTCAAGACGCCGGGCCTGGGGCCCGTGGTCATCGCCATCGCCGGGGTGGGCATAGCCTTCGCCGTCACCCTGCTGACCGCAGGCCTGCGGAACCGCAAAGCCCTGCAGTCTGCCCTCATTGCCGTGGGCGCCGGAGTGGTTCTCTACTTTGTCATCCAGCCGCTGCTGAACCAGGCCACGTTCCTGATGATCGTCCTGCTGGGCATCGCGGCGGTTCTGGCCGGCATGGCCATCGGCTATTTCATGGGCGGCTACGACCGCGGCCAGTCCATGCGCGCGGCCGCCATCACGTCATTCCTCGTGGGCTTCCTCATCCTGCTGGACCGTTTCATGCAGGCATGGCCCGCGTACTTCAACAACAGCAGGGTCCGCGGACGGCCCATCGCCACCATCGGCGCCGGCACCCCGAACATCGAAGGCGATTTCTGGATCCTCGGCATCGATTCCTTTACCCACCTCATCCTCCCCACCACGGCCCTCATCCTCATCTCCCTGGCGGGCTACACGCGGTTCACCCGTGCCTCCATGCTGGAGATCATGAACATGGACTACATCCGCACGGCGCGGGCCAAGGGGCTTTCCGAGCGGACCGTCGTCATGCGCCACGCGTTCCGGAACGCCCTGATTCCGGTGGCCACAATCGTGGCGTTCGACATCGGCGGCCTGATCGGCGGCGCCGTCATCACCGAGACGGTGTTTTCCGTCCGGGGCATGGGGTTCCTGTTCCTCGACGGCATCCAGCACGTCGACCCGAACCCCGTCATGGGCGTGTTCATCTGTGTTGCCATCACGGCCATGGCGTTCAACCTCATCGCGGACCTCGCCTACTCCGCACTGGATCCACGAGTAAGGGTGAAAGCATGAGCCAGCCCAGCCAGCAGGATGAAATCATGGCAGAGCAGGCCGGCCTGCGGCAGGAAGCCGCCGGAGTCGAGCCTGTCACCGAAGCCCGGGGCCTGAGCCAGGGCCAGATTGTCCGCAAGCGCTTCCTTGGCCATTCCGGCGCCATCGTCGGCCTGGTCGTCTTCGCCATCATCTTCGTCATGGCCTTCACCTCCGTGGGCTACGCCGGAATCCCGGGGTGGTGGAAGTACACCCACGAAGCCGTCTCGCCGCTGGCCAACAACGGAGCCCCCACCGCGTCGCTCTGGCCACTGGCCTGGGGTGAGCACCCCTTCGGCCAGGACCGGATCGGACGCGACCTGTTCGCCATGACCATGCGCGGCGCCCAGCAGTCCATCACCATCATGGTGGTCATCGGACTGATCGCAGGCCTGATCGGCGTGGTGGTCGGGGCACTGTCCGGCTACTTCCGGGGCTGGATGGAAGCGGTCCTGATGCGGCTCACCGACGTCATCATTATTGTCCCGGCCCTGCTCCTCGCCGCCGTCATGGCCCAGCTGGCCGGCCGGCGAGACGAAGGAAGCTGGTTCGCAGCCTTCGCCAGCAGCAACGGAGTCCTCGCCCTCGGCATCTTCCTGGGACTGATCAGCTGGGTGGGCCTGGCGAGGCTGATGCGCGGCGAGTTCCTGACCCTCCGGGAACGCGAATTCGTGGACGCGGCACGCATTTCCGGGGCGAGCAACGCACGGATCATTTTCAAGCACATCCTGCCTAACGCGGTGGGCGTGCTGATTGTCAATGTCACGCTGACGATGTCGGCGGCGATCCTGACCGAAACGGCCCTGAGCTACCTGGGCGTCGGCGTCAAGTCCCCGGACACCTCACTCGGCCTGCTCATCTCCCAGAACCAGGAAGCCTTCGCCACCCGCCCCTGGCTGTTCTGGTTCCCGGGCCTGTTCATCGTCCTCATCTGCCTCAGCATCAACTTCATCGGTGACGGCCTGCGGGACGCCTTCGATCCGCGGCAGAAGAAATTCAACGCCAAGAAGGCCAAGGACTCCGCTGCAGCCGTCCCGGAAGCGACGCCGGTGGCGGCCCTGGACACCACGGCTGAGGACCGCCGGGCCGCCGGCGGGGACAGGGGAGCCTGACATGCTGCCGCGAAGCCACGGTCCGGTGCAGCGCACCGGGCTCCTACAGGACGGCCATGCTCCAGTAACTCAGCCCGAGAAGCAGCAGCGCAGCTGCTGCCTCCAGCCAGCGGAATTTCACGGTGACCGGGGTGGTCTCCGCAGCTCCGGCATCGACAAGCCCGGCCTCGACCAGCTGCTCCCAGCGGGCACGCACCAGCTGCGCGGCCTGGCCGGAGTCAGTGGTCTTCAGGTCGCCGGGCCGCACGGAGTTCCCCGGACCGTACGTGCTGCCCGGCAGTCCGCGGAGATCCTCCGGACGGGCGTTGCGGCCGCCCCAGATGCCGGGCGCGGGAGCAGCCCACGCGCCATAGCTTCGGCCGGGCGTGATGAGGGTCAGCGCGTAGCGGGTATCCACCTGCACCAGCGCGGGCCACGGTACCGTGATGGCGCGGAACGGGTTCTCGATGGTGACGCCCGCATCGTGGATGACCACCGCGGGGCGCCAGAAGAGCAGCCAGCCCAGATAGGCGATGAGAAGCAGCGGCCAAACACCGGACAGGGCACCGGGCCCGCCCGCAACCACCAGGCCGGCCAGCCCGGCGGCTGCCACGAACCAGGAAAATCCGGCAAACCATTTGTTGGTGCGCGCCTTGAAGATTGCGGCGTTTCCGGCGTGCGGCACAGTGCTCATGCCCCCAATAATTCAGTATTCCCGGCCGCAGCACTAATCTCAGCTGCTCCGCTGGCACGGGTGGAAGGACAACCCCAGCATGACTGACTACATCAGCCCTGACCGCCCGGCGTCGGACCCGCTGGAGCGCGATCCCATCGAACCCGGGGGCGGACAGCGGAAGGCCGCCGGGAAGGGCGCCGTCGTCCTCGAGGTGCGCGACCTCAGCGTCGACTTCGGCGTGGAGAAAAAGTGGGTGCCGGCCGCCGTCGGGCTTAACTATGAGGTGCGGGCCGGTGAAGTCCTGGCCATCGTCGGCGAATCCGGTTCCGGCAAGAGCGCCAGTTCCATGGCACTGCTGGGCCTGCTGCCCAGCAACAGCAGGGTGTCCGGGAGCGTCAGGCTCTCCGGCAAGGAGCTGCTGGGCGCGGACGCGGCCAACATCCGCAGCGTCCGCGGCAAGGACGTGGCCGTCATCTTCCAGGAGCCCATGACCGCGCTCAACCCGGTCTACACTGTGGGCGCCCAGATCGTGGAGACGGTGCGGCTCCACAACGAGGTCTCGCCGGAGCAGGCCAAGGAGCGCGCGCTGCGGATGCTGGAGCTCGTGGAGCTGCCGGATCCGGAGAAGGCGTTCAAGTCCTACCCGCACCAGCTCTCCGGCGGCCAGCGGCAGCGTGCCATGATCGCCCAGTCCCTGTCCTGTGATCCCAGACTGCTGATCGCCGACGAGCCCACGACGGCCCTGGACGTGACGGTGCAAGCGGAAATCCTGGACCTGATGAGGAACCTGCGCAACAAGCTGGACAGCGCCATCGTCCTGATCACCCATGACATGGGCGTCGTGGCTGACCTGGCCGACCGGATCGCCGTCATGCGCAAGGGCCTGATCGTGGAGACGGGCACCGCCGAACAGATCTTCCACAACCCGCAGCATCCGTACACGCAGGCGCTGCTCGCCGCCGTGCCGCACCTCGGACAGGGCGGAACCGAGGCCGAGCCCGACGTCGATGTGACGGCAGCGCTGGCAGCGGCCACGCACGCCGAGCTCGAGTCGGTGGACCACGAGGAACTGGTCCGCCGCGAGCGGGAGAACGCGGCTGCCCTGGCGGCCGCCGAATCCAGGGGACCCGTGGGCGAACCGGTCCTGGACCTGACCGACGTCGCCATCGATTACCCGAAACAGGGGCGCGTGCCGGCCTTCCGCGCCGTGGAGGGTGCCAACCTGACCATCCATCCCGGACAGGTGGTGGGCCTGGTGGGGGAGTCGGGTTCGGGCAAGACGACCATCGGGCGTGCCGCCGTCGGGCTGCTGCCGGTCGCGGCCGGAACGATGCGCGTGGTGGGGCAGGACATCTCGGCCGCGAAGAAGAACGGCAAGCAGCTGCACCACGTGCGGCGGCACATCGGCATGGTGTTCCAGGACCCGTCTTCATCCCTGAACCCGCGCCTGCCCATCGGCGAAAGCATCGGCGAGCCGATGTACCTGGCCGGCGTGGCCAAGGGCGCCGACCTGCAGAAGCGCATCGAGGCCCTGCTGGACCAGGTGGAACTGCCCCGCAACTACCGGAACAGGTATCCGCATGAACTGTCCGGCGGGCAGAAGCAGCGCGTCGGCATTGCCCGCGCACTGTCGCTGAAGCCGAAGCTGATGGTGGCGGACGAGCCCACATCCGCGCTGGACGTGTCGGTTCAGGCCAAGGTCCTGGAGCTGTTCCAAAACCTCCAGCGCGAGCTGGGTTTTGCCTGCCTCTTCGTTACCCACGACCTCGCTGTGGTGGACGTGCTGGCGGACCGGATCTGCGTCATGCAGCGCGGCCGAATCGTGGAGCAGGGCTCCCGCGACCAGATCCTGCGCAACCCGCAGGAGGCCTACACGCAGCGGCTGCTCGCGGCCGTGCCGCTGCCGGACCCGGAAAAGCAGCGCGAACGCCGCGAACTCCGCGCCCAGCTACTGGCCACCGGAACGGAGTAGCCGGTTGTAAGGCAACAGCAAGCGAGCCGGTGCCGCCAAGAGGCGGCGCCGGCTCGCTTTGCGTCTGGTAAGTACACCTGGCAGGCCTGGGCAGTACACCGAGGACAGGGCCAGACACCTAGGACAGGGCCAGCCCCAGCTTCGCGAGCCTGTCACCCAACAGCACCCCCAGGGCGCGGTGGCCGTCGTTGTTCATGTGGACGCTGTCCTTGAGCTGCGCCTCCAGCCCGTACCGGCTGAGCCAGTCGCCGACGCTGACGAAGGGAATCCCGTGGTCCGCGGCGACGGTGCCCAGCAGGGCGTCCACCTCGGCGCGCCGGACGCCGCCGTGCTCCGCGCCCTTGCCCAGCGTTCCCACCATTGCCAGCTTCGCGCCGGGGTACCGCTGCTTGATGGTCGTAATGAGCCGGTCAGCGTTGGCTGAGATCTGTTCGTCGCTGGCGCCCTGCTTGGCGTCGTTGCCGCCGCCCTCGATAAGCACCAGCGGCGGGAAGCCGTAGGGGAGATGCCAGTGGCCGCGCTGCAGGGCATCCACGTAGTTTCCGGTACTGCCGTTGGAGGCGACGAAGCCGGTGCCGCCCTTGCCGCAGAAGAACACTTCATAGCCCAGCCCGGCCAGGGCCCGGCGCGGCCAGCTGCCCTGCGGTTCGGACTGCGAATCGCCGATCAGCAGCGCGGTGGTGGCGATGTTGCCCACGATCACCTCGTCCCGCCCGTTAACCGGGTTGCGGTAGAGGGCACCGGCAGGAAGGGTGGCGGGGTCGACGGCGGCCCCCAGGTCGCTCACGACGGCGGAGCCGGCAGCAACGGCTTCACCCGGGGCGGCCACCGGCGCGGCGGCACCCGCAGCCGCCGGGGCTGCCGTTCCGGCGTCGGACGCCGGTTCCTGTGCTGCGCCGCAGCCCGCCAAAAATACGCTGGCGGCAATGACCGGACCAATCAGGAGGGCCCGCGTCGAGGCTTGAAACATCCGTGGACTCCTGGCCTGTTCGTAAGTGGTCTAGCAATAGTGGTGGATCAGTTACGGAAAATCCAGTGATTTTGCTCACGGGGCCGCCTGCGGGATTCACGATTTGGTAACGGGTCCGCAGGCGGGGGAGGGTCCGTGATTTAGGCCAATAAATGGCACAGCGTTTAGACTGGCAGTAGGTGCCCTGTGTTAAGGGTCTGATCCGTCGTGCGTTCCGGTAGGAAATGGCGCGATACAACAGCTGACTTCACCACTGAATCGAGCCATCACGCATGTCTGAAACCACCACCCAAACTGCCGCAAACATTGCATCCCGCAGTGACCTGCGCAACGTCGCGATTGTGGCCCACGTTGACCACGGCAAGACCACCCTTGTGGACGCCATGCTCAAGCAGACCAACTCCTTCGCCTCGCACGGAGAGGTCGAGGACCGCGTCATGGACTCCGGTGACCTGGAGCGCGAAAAGGGCATCACCATCCTGGCGAAGAACACCACCGTTGCGTACAACGGCCCCTCCTCCAACGGTGAGACCATCACCATCAACGTCATCGACACCCCCGGCCACGCCGACTTCGGCGGCGAGGTGGAGCGCGGCCTGTCCATGGTGGACGGCGTCGTCCTGCTCGTGGACGCCTCCGAGGGCCCGCTGCCGCAGACCCGCTTCGTTCTGCGCAAGGCCCTGGCCGCGCACCTGCCGGTCGTCCTGCTGGTGAACAAGACGGACCGCCCTGACGCCCGCATCGAAGAGGTTGTCCACGAGTCGATGGACCTCCTGCTCGGCCTGGCATCGGACCTCGCGGACGAGGTGCCGGACCTCGACCTGGACGAAATCCTCAACGTTCCGGTCGTGTACGCCGCCGCCAAGGTTGGCCGTGCGTCCCTGGAGCAGCCGGCCGACGGCGCCGCCCCGGAGAACGAGGACCTTGAGCCGCTGTTCAAGACCATCATCGAGCACATCCCCGCCCCGACCTACAACCCCGAGGGCGTGCTGCAGGCCCACGTGACCAACCTGGACGCCTCGCCGTTCCTTGGCCGCCTCGCCCTGCTGCGCGTCTACAACGGCACCCTGCGCAAGGGCCAGCAGGTGGCCTGGGCCCGCCAGAACGGCGAGCTGAAGACTGTGAAGATCACCGAGCTCCTGGCCACCAAGGCCCTTGAGCGCGTTCCCGCCGAGTCCGCCGGCCCCGGCGAGATCGTCGCCGTCGCCGGCATCGAGGACATCACCATCGGTGAGACCCTGACCGACGTCGAAAACCCGCAGCCGCTGCCGCTCATCACCGTGGATGATCCCGCAATCTCCATGACCATCGGTATCAACACCTCGCCGCTCGCCGGCAAGGTCAAGGGTGCCAAGGTGACTGCCCGCCAGGTGAAGGACCGCCTGGACAAGGAACTGATCGGTAACGTCTCCATCAAGGTGCTGCCCACCGAGCGTCCGGATGCCTGGGAAGTCCAGGGCCGTGGCGAGCTCGCGCTGGCCATCCTCGTGGAGCAGATGCGCCGTGAAGGCTTCGAACTCACCGTGGGCAAGCCGCAGGTTGTGACCAAGACCATCGACGGCAAGGTGCACGAGCCGATGGAGCACATGACCATCGACGTGCCCGAAGAATACCTCGGCGCCGTCACCCAGCTGATGGCCGCCCGCAAGGGCCGCATGACCAACATGGCCAACCACGGCACGGGCTGGGTCCGGATGGAATTCATTGTTCCCGCCCGCGGCCTGATCGGCTTCCGTACCAAGTTCCTGACGGACACCCGCGGCGCCGGCATCGCGGCGTCGATCTCCGAGGGCTACGAGCCCTGGGCAGGCCCGATCGAATACCGCACCAACGGTTCCATGGTGGCCGACCGCGCCGGCGTGGTGACCCCGTTCGCCATGATCAACCTGCAGGAACGCGGCTCCTTCTTCGTCAAGCCGACCTCGGAGGTCTACGAAGGCATGATCGTGGGCGAGAACTCCCGCGCCGACGACATGGACGTGAACATCACCAAGGAAAAGAAGCTCACCAACATGCGTGCAGCTTCCTCCGACAGCTTCGAGAACCTGACCCCGCCGCGGGAACTGACCCTCGAGGAGTCCCTCGAATTCGCCCGCGAGGACGAGTGCGTCGAGGTCACGCCGGACGACATCCGCATCCGCAAGGTGATCCTGGACTCGAACGAGCGGGCCAAGGCCAACCGCGCCCGCGCGAAGGCGTAACGGTTCCCTCCTGCAGGGACCCGGAACCATGAACAGAGGAGCTGCCGGCAGGGCAGGCGGCCTGGCCGCCGCCCTGCCGGCAGCTCTTTTTGCTGCCCTCGCCGGAACCGCGCTGCACCGCCAGGAGCTTCCGGCCACCGGCGCTGCCCTGCCGCTGGGCGCCGTGGCGGCGCTGCTGCTCCTGGCGTCACTCCAGTTGTTCCTCGGGGCGGCGTTCCGGACGCTGATTCCGACGGCGGTGTGCGGCGCCGGCTGTTACGTCCTGGCCGGCTGGTGGTCCGGGATGGAGCCCGGCAAGCGGCTGATCGCGGGGGACCTGGCCGGGATGATCTGGGTGTACGGGACTGTGGCCGTGACGGTCGTGATGCTGGTGTGGTGCCGGCGGTACCGCCGCTAGCCGGCAGCGCTGCCAGCGGGAGCGCTCCCAGCGGCAGCGGTGCCGCCGCTAATCCGCCGTCGGGTCCCGGTGGTGGGCAATCATCAGCGAGGTGGCCTCGCCGTCGTCGTCCGCGGGAAGAGCCGTGTATTCCTCGACGACGGCGCGCAGCTTGCCCAGCATTTCCTCCCGCCGGGCGGCGTTGAACTTGACCCCGAGCCGCCACACCTCGATGTCTTCGGGCGGCAGGTCCCGGGTTTCCTGGAGGAATGTCTCGATGAGCACGGGCGCCACATTGTCCATAGGGGTGCTCCAGGACTTGCGGCTGGCGATGTAGGGCACTTCCGTGGCTCCGCGCCGGCCCTTCCGCCGCTCCTCCGGCAGCAGGAATCCGGTGCGCACCAGAGTCCGGACGTGATGCAGGCTGGACGCGGGATTCAGCCCGAGCAGTTCGGCGATCTCCTTGTTGGTCCGTGACTGGTGCAGGCATAGCCGGAGGATCCTCAGCCGCAGCGGCGAGCTCAGGGCGCGGCCCTTGGCCACGAGGTCTGCATCGCCGCTGTCCTGCGGGAGTTCCATAGACGCAAGTGTAACGAGCAATAACTGATTGACATATGTCAATCGCCCGTCAAGACTGAAGCCGTGACTGCCGAACCGACAGCGGCGGATCCCGCAAAAACATCGCTGTGGCGGGACCGCAACTTCACCACTTTCTGGGCCGGACAGGCTCTGGGCCAGTTCGGTGCGCAGCTGGGACAGCTGGCGTTCCCCGTCCTGGCCGTCACCCTGCTCCACGCCTCCGAATTCGAGGTGGGCGTGCTGAACGCCGCAGGTCTAGCCGCGTTCCTGGCTGTCGGGCTGCCGGCCGGGGCCTGGGTGGACCGCTGGCTGAAACGCAGGACCATGATCACCGCGGACCTGCTGCGGATGGCCGCGATGGCCGTGGTGCCTCTCTTGTGGTGGAGCGGCAGCCTGGAAATCTGGCACCTGTATGCCGTGGCGGCGATCGTGGGGACGGCCACGGTGTTCTTCGACGTCGCCTACCAGAGCTACGTTCCGGTCCTGGTGCCGTCCCCGCATCTGCGGGAGGCCAACTCAAAGCTTGAGGCGACGGCCCAGATAGCCCGCATCGGCGGACCCGCTGCCGGTGGCGGGCTGCTCGCGGTCGTGTCGGCTCCCGTGCTGTTCGTGGGGGAAGCCGCGGGCTACCTGCTCTCCGCAGTCTTCCTGGCCCGCACCCGCGACTGGGAGGTGCGGGTGCCGGCGGCCGCGCGGCGCCCCCTTCCGGTCGAAATCGGGGAGGGGCTCTCCTTTGTTGTCCGGCACCCGCTTATCAGCCGCATCGCGGCCTGCACCGGCGGGATGAACTTTTCCGGCATGCTGATTTATACGCTGATGCCGGTGCTGGTGCTGCGAAACCTAGGGCTGGGGCCCCAGGGCATGGGGCTGATCATGACTGTGGGCGCCGTCGGCGGACTGTTGGGCGCCGTCAAGGCGCCACGGGTCGCCGCCCGGATCGGCGAGGGTACGGCCATACCTGTCTGTGCCATGGTCAGCTCGGTCTTCCTGCTGCTGGTGCCGCTTGCGGGGATGGTTTCCGAGCCCGCAGCCTCACTGGTGCTGCTGCTGGTCTCCGAACTCGGGTTCGGCTTCAGCGTCCTGGTTTACAACGTCCTGCAGCTCACCATGCGCCAGCGGGTCTGCCCGCCACGGCTGCTTGGCCGCATGAATGCGTCCATCCGGTTTGCGGTGTGGGGCGTGATGCCGCTGGCGGCCCTGGCTTCGGGCTACCTGGGCGGGCACCTTGGCCTGGTGCCCACCATGATGATCGGAGCGGCGGGCAGCCTGCTCGCCACCGCGCCGGTCCTGTTCTCGCCCCTGCGCACGATGCGCACCCTTCCGGACGAAGTGCTTCCGGATGAGGCACTCCCGGATGAGGTGCCGGAGGGCGACCTGCTGGAAGACGATGCGCCGGAAGGAGGCGCAGCCGGCGGCAGGGGATAGGCGCGGCTGCTGTCAGCCGGTTCCGGGCGGCGTCGGCCGTGCACCCCGCCGCGGAGGTGCCGGCGGCACCTGCTTGGCGGCCACCACCAGATCAAGGGGGATGCCGACGTCGGACCTCCGGGTCCGCACGGTGCATTCAGTTTCGCCGCACGCAAGGAGGTCTCCCAGCGCGTCCGTAAAGCCGCCGTCGATCCTGTACCGGACCACTACGCGCGTTCCGGCAGGGGCAGTGGCCAGGAACTGCCGGGGCGTTGGTGTCGTGGGACTCACCGGTCCATCGTATGACCTGCCCGGAGTATGACGCGCCGCTTCGTTGGCGGTACAGGCGTGGGAGATAATAGGCTCTGATAAGGACAGCCCGGCATGCAGGCCGGATGCAGCACCGGCCAGTCGCCGGGAATCAACGTGGAGAGGCAAGGGACGTGACGTACGTAATCGCGCAGCCGTGTGTGGATGTTAAGGACAAGGCATGCATTGAGGAGTGCCCCGTCGATTGCATCTACGAAGGCGAACGCTCCCTCTATATCCATCCCGATGAGTGCGTCGACTGCGGTGCCTGCGAGCCCGTCTGCCCGGTGGAAGCCATCTACTACGAGGACGACACCCCCGAGGAATGGGCCGACTACTACAAGGCAAACGTCGAGTTCTTTGACGACCTCGGCTCTCCGGGTGGAGCCGCCAAGGTGGGCAACACCGGCAAGGACCACCCGATGATTGCAGCGCTCCCGCCGCAGAACCAGGACCACTGAGGCGGACCTTTCGTGACTACAGCTGTGCGCAGTTTCGGCCTGAGCCTGCCCGACTATCCGTGGGAAGCGATGGCGCCGTACCTCGCCAAAGCGGCTGAGCACCCCGGCGGTGCGGTCAACCTGTCCATCGGCACGCCCGTGGACCCCACGCCGCCGGTCATCCAGGACGCCCTGAAGGCAGCCGCGGACGCGCCGGGTTACCCCACCGTCCACGGCACGCCGGCGCTCCGTGAGGCCATCGCCGCATGGTTCGCGCGCCGCCGCGGCGTGGAAGGGCTCGACCCCCGCGCCGTCATGCCGACCGTGGGTTCCAAGGAACTCGTGGCGTGGCTGCCGTTCCTGCTCGGCCTCAAGCCTGGCGACGTCGTTGTGCGGCCCACGGTGGCCTACCCGACCTACGACATCGGGGCCACATTCGCCGGTGCCACGGCAGTGGCAGCCGACGACCTGGACGAGCTGGACGCAGCCACCCGGGCCCGGGTCCGTTTGGTCTGGGTCAACTCCCCGGGCAACCCCACCGGCAGCGTCCGGGACGCCGCGTCACTGAAGAAGATCGTGGACCATGCCCGTGAAATCGGCGCGCTGGTGGCGTCCGACGAATGCTATGCCGAGCTGGGCTGGGGGGAGTGGGACCTGCAGCGCGGAGGGCAGGCTGTTCCCAGCATCCTCGATCCTCGCGTGGCCGGCCCATCCCACGACGGGCTCCTTGCCGTGTACTCGCTGAGCAAGCAGTCCAACCTGGCCGGTTACCGGGCCGCTTTTGTTGCCGGTGATGCCGCCCTCATGGCCAACCTCGTCAACAGCCGCAAGCACGCCGGCATGATCGTGCCGTACCCGGTGCAGGAAGCAATGCGCGTGGCCCTGGGCGACGACGCACACGTCCTGGCGCAGAAGGACCTGTACCGCGGGCGCCGGGAGCGGCTCCTGCCCGCACTCGAGGCCTTCGGCCTGACGCTGCATGAGTCCGCCGCCGGCCTGTACCTGTGGTGCACGGCGGGCGAAGCCACGTGGGATACGGTGGCACGCCTCGCGGAGCGCGGGATCGTGGTGGGCCCGGGCGTGTTCTACGGCGACGCCGGACACGGCTACGTGCGTGTGGCACTCACCGGCGCCGACGAACGGATCGACGCCGCGGTGGCTCGCCTGGCCTAGCACCTTGCCCCACGGTTCCGGCGGTTCCGTGGCGCGCCGGCCCGCCAGGCCGCCGACTTTTGCGGCTCCGGACGCCGTAACAATGGTGTG
The DNA here is from genome assembly GCF_042673905.1 of Arthrobacter sp. NPDC057009. NCBI lineage: Bacteria > Bacillati > Actinomycetota > Actinomycetes > Micrococcales > Micrococcaceae > Arthrobacter > Arthrobacter sp. NPDC057009. The sequence continues at coordinate 456,595 of NZ_JBHUSB010000001.1, read as the reverse complement.
ACTCGCGCCACAACGGGCCCGTTTTAGGGACAATCCGGCGCTCCCGGATTAGTGGCAGCCCGCAAGTGGCGGTAGTTTTTAACTGACTATCAATGGTGGCTTTCTACAAGAAGGCAGCACGGCCGTTGGACGTCCCGCCGTGCGGGATAGCCGCGCGGCTCACCTGATGTTGGATCAAGCTTTCTAGAGAGGCCAAGAGGCCTCATGAAGGGGACTCCATGACTGAGACCACCAGCGCAACTGAGACCACCAGTGCGATCTTGCGCCACGCAGGCGGCGAACTCGAACTCCCGCGCATCAAAGTTGTTGAGGGAAACGAAGGCTACGACGTTTCCAAGCTACTGAAGCAGACCGGCGCCGTTGCCTTTGACCCCGGCTTCATGAACACGGCCGCCACGACGTCGGCCATCACCTACATCGACGGCGACGCAGGCATCCTGCGGTACCGCGGTTACCCGATCGAGCAGCTTGCCCAGCACTCCAGCTTCCTGGAGGTTTCGTACCTGCTGATCTACGGCAACCTCCCGACCCCGACGGAACTGGACGAATTCGACCAGAAGATCCGCCGCCACACGCTGCTGCACGAGGAGCTCAAGGGCTTCTTCGGCGGCTTCCCCCGCGACGCGCACCCGATGCCCGTGCTGTCCTCGGCCGTGTCCGCGCTGTCCACCTTCTACCAGGACTCGCTGGACCCGTTCAACGACGAGCAGGTGGAGGTTTCCACCATCCGCCTGATGGCGAAGCTGCCGGTCATTGCGGCCTACGCGCACAAGAAGTCGATCGGGCAGCCGATGCTGTACCCGGACAACTCCATGAACCTCGTGGAGAACTTCCTGCGCCTGAGCTTCGGCCTGCCGGCCGAGCAGTACGAGCTGGACCCGGTTGTGGTCAAGGCCCTGGACCTGCTCCTCATCCTGCACGCGGACCACGAGCAGAACTGCTCCACCTCCACGGTGCGCCTGGTGGGCTCCTCCAACGCCAACCTCTTCGCGTCCGTGTCCGCCGGCATCAACGCCCTGTTCGGCCCGGCCCACGGCGGCGCCAACGAGGCCGTCCTGAAGATGCTCCGCCAGATCCAGGCCGACGGCGTCAAGCCCGAGGACTACATGGAGAAGGTCAAGAACAAGGAAGACGGCGTCCGCCTCATGGGCTTCGGCCACCGGGTGTACAAGAACTACGACCCCCGGGCCAAGATCATCAAGGCAACCGCCCACGAGGTCCTCAGCAAGCTCGGCGGCCACGACGAGCTTCTGGACATCGCCATGCGCCTCGAGGAGAAGGCCCTCGGCGACGACTACTTCATCCAGCGCAAGCTGTACCCGAACGTGGACTTCTACACCGGCCTGATCTACAAGGCCATGGGCTTCCCCGAGAAGATGTTCACCGTGCTGTTCGCCATCGGCCGGCTTCCCGGCTGGATTGCCCAGTGGCGCGAAATGATCAACGATCCCAACACCAAGATCGGCCGTCCGCGGCAGCTCTACACAGGAGAGCCCGAGCGGCAGTACCCCGCCCGCTAGCAGTTTCCAGACGACGGCGGTCGTCCACCTTTCCGGTGGGCGGCCGCCGTCGTCTTTTAAAGCACTTGCTCCCTCCGGAGCGCCGCCGCCTTTTCACCGCACAGCCGTGCTAGAAACAAGGGTGCCGAAAATCGTGGACGCCGCGCAGCGGCGGCAGGAGATCGTTGCCGCCGTGTGCAGGATCATTGCCACGGACGGCCTGGAACGGGCATCCCTGCGCGAGGTGGCAGACGAGGCAGGCCTCGCCGTGGGATCGGTCCGGCACTACTTCGACAGCAGTGATGACCTGCTGGCCTTCGCCTTCGCCGCCGTATCGGACCGGATCCTGGCGCGTCTCAACGCCGCGCTCACCGGGCTGGTGGCAGCCGCTGAAGCGGACCAGGGCCGGGCGGTATTAACACTGCTGGGCGAATTCCTGCCCCTGGACGAGGACCGTGCCCTGGACGCGTGCGCCTGGCTGGCCTTCCGGAACGCTGCGCGGAGCCGGCCCTTCCTGGCTGCCGAGGCGGACAGGAGCCACCGCGCGGTGGCCGCCGTCGTCGGCCAGGTGATCACCCGGCTTCTGGGCGAGGAGGCCGCCTCCGGAGGCGGTGCCGGGCCGCAGCTGGTGACGGCGGCCGAACACCTGCTGGCCACCCTGGACGGGCTGGCCATGCACGCCCTGCTCCAGCCGGGCTGGATGTCCCCGGAAATGTGCCGGGACGTGCTCGAAACCCATATTGACGGACTCCGCAGGAGGGTCGGCGCCAGCCATTAACGTCTCCGGTCCGGGGGAATAGACTGGGAGCCGGAGACGGGGTTGCCGGCAAAGACTGGGCGGGCATCAAGATGCAAGGAGGCATGCGCATGCAGCACACGGGCGGTCCAGGCTGGGACATCACAATGGACACGTCAGGGCCCATGCTCATTGCCCTCTACATACGTGACGTTGCCGGGCTCGACGGCGCGGGTTTCCCGGCGCTGTCGCATGCCGCACCGAAGGTCCGCCACGTGGACCACGCCCACCTCACGGCCGACGTCGGCGGCAAAAGCGCCCTGAAAACCGAGTGGGAAGCCTGGTGGGAGCAGCTCCTGAAGGCCCATCCGCAGATGTCCCCCGAACTGTCACCGCCAGGCTTCCGGGCCTTCGGCAACTCCCCGGCGCTGCGCAAGGTCCTGCAGGCCCACTTCGGCGCAGCCCTCACGTGGGCCCGGGAACGGCGCGCGGAGTACGCCGAGCTGGAGGCCGAGCGGGTGGCCGCAGGCTCAGCACATCTGCTCGAGGACATCGTGGAGGACAGGCTCCTGGAGGTGGGCCGGGATTCCCGGGACTTTGCGCTATCCATCATCGAGCTGCCGCTGGACGAGCAGCGGGCATGGTACCTGGAACCGGACAAGATCATCATGAGCCGCGAACTGCTGTCGCAGCCTGAGGTGTTCCGCAGCTACGTGCAGCCGGTTGTGGAGATGCTCGTCTAGCTGTTCGGGACCCGGGTGGTTCAGGCTCTGGCTGGTTCAGGGGCCGGCTGGTTCAGGACCCTGCGGCGGCCAGCGTGATGGCCACCCCGCCGCCGGCGTCGGGAGCATCCTGCCACCCGTCGCGGGCTTTCCTGTCCCACCGCTTGTTGCCCACGTCCACCCGTTCCACCGAAAGCTCCTTGGCGTTGGCCACTGCCCAGTGGGCCACGGACCAGGCATAGCTGTCGGCGACCTCGACCTTCACGGTCTGGCCGGTAGCCGCCGCGGGGATGTTGCCGTAGGCGGCTCCCAGTTCGCTGAGCAGGACGGCGGGGTCACCGGCGGCTTCGGGAGACCGGAGGGTGCAGTTCAGGGCTGCGGGCGTCTCACCCGTCAGCGCCGAGGCAAAAGCGCGTCCCATGCTTTCGTGCTCGGCGTATGCGGTGGGGTAGGCGGAGCGCTGGACCCGCTGTGCGGCATCGGTGATTTCAAGGGTGGCATAGCCGGGCACCTTCACGAGGGCGTCGTAGAAGGCGTTTGCGGCGTAGACGGGGTCCATGACCTGTTCCTGGGTGCCCCAGCCCTGCGACGGCCGCTGCTGGAAGAGCCCTCTGGAATCCGGGCCTGCAAGGTCTCCGTGGCTAATGTTCCGGAGCTTGGATTCCTGCATCGCGGTGGCCAGGGCAATGCTCGCTGCGCGCGGAGGAAGCCCGCGGCGCACTGAGACAGCGGTGATCAGCGCGGCGTTCGCTGCCTGGTCGGTGGCGAGCTGGGACCGCTGCGTGCCCACGGCGGCAGTGCATTCCTCGGTGATCAGCTTCTCGGAACGCTGCACCAAGGTGGCTGCGGTATAGATGCCGCCGCCGACCAGGACCAGGAAGAGGCCGATGATCACAGCCCGGCGCAGCCTGCGTCTGGGTGTCACGTGGTTACTCCAGCAATCTGCCGGCACGCCCGTGCAGGGGCGTGCCGGCTATGTCCGGTCGGTTCGTCCGGTGGGTTCGCGTGCGGTCAGTTGGCGTGCAGGGCGTCGTTCAGCTCCACGGTCTGGCCCTTGCGGGGCAGGGCTTCGACCTCACCGGTGGTGGAGTTGCGGCGGAAGAGCAGGTTCGGGACGCCGGACAGCTCCACGGCCTTGACGATCTTGCTGGTGTCCTCGCCGTCGGCGTCCTTGGGGCCGGCAATGCGCACGCGGGTGCCTGCCGTGACATACAGCCCGGCTTCCACCACGGAGTCGTCCCCGATGCTGATGCCGACGCCGGAGTTGGCGCCCAGCAGGACCCGCTGGCCCAGGGACACCTTCTCCTTGCCGCCGCCGGAGAGCGTGCCCATGATCGAGGCGCCGCCGCCGACGTCGGTGCCGTCGCCGGCCACCACGCCGGCGGAAATGCGGCCCTCAACCATGGAGGTGCCCAGGGTGCCGGCGTTGAAGTTCACGAAGCCTTCATGCATGACGGTGGTGCCTGCGGCGAGGTGGGCGCCCAGGCGCACCCGGTCGGCGTCGGCGATGCGCACGCCGGCGGGAACGACGTAGTCCACCATGCGGGGGAACTTGTCCACGCCGTAGACGGTGACAGCGCCGCGCTTGCGCAGCTTGGCGCGGGTCAGCTCGAACCCGTCCACGGCGCACGGGCCGAAGTTGGTCCAGACGACGTTCGGGAGCTTGGCGAAGATGCCGTCCAGGTTGATGCTGTTGGGCTGGACCAGGCGGTGCGAGAGCAGGTGCAGGCGCAGGTAGGCGTCGGCGGTGTCGGCCGGGGCCTCGTCCAGGTTGATCTGGACAAACACCACCTTCTGTTCGGTGCCGCGGTCGGCGTCGGTGCCGGCAGCCGCGATGTCCGTCAGGGTTTCATCGGCGTTTTCCACGGCGCGGAGGCTTTCGGCGGCCACACCCAGGGCGGGGGCGGGGAACCATGCGTCCAGCACAGTGGCTTCGCCGTTCCGCGTGGCGATGGTGGCTACGCCGAAGCCATAAGCCGAACGGGATTCGTCGGACAGTGTCTGGGCAGCGGGCACGGCGGAAGAAGCGGTTTCAGTCATGCGCCAAGTCTATCGAGACGACGTGGACGCACCGAAACCGGTATTCACCTCTCTGAACCGCATTTGTCGGCCTGCCGGGCGCCGGGCGGGCCGCCGGGCTGGTGCCCGGTGGGGACCGGCAGGCGCGGGATACAGTGGGATGGTGATTGCCGAAACAGCCCCCGTAACCCTTGACCTGCGCCAGGACGTGGCACTGCTGACCTCAGCGCTCATCGACATCAACAGCGTCTCCGGCAACGAGCGCCAGCTTGCGGACGCCGTCGAGGAGGCGCTCCGCCAACTGCCCGGCCTCCACCTGGTCCGTGACGGCGACTCGATCATCGCCCGGACCAACCTCGGCCGGAGCGAGCGGGTCATTCTGGCAGGCCACCTGGACACCGTGCCGCTGCCCATCACCGAGGGGTCGCTCGGAACGGTGCCGTCCAGCTGGCCGTCCGGGGTTCCCGGCGACGGCGTCCTGTACGGCCGCGGCGCCACGGACATGAAGGGCGGTGTGGCGGTCCAGCTTGCACTGGCAGCCTCAATGTTCGACGGCGGGGCGGAACCGAGCAAGGACGTCACCTTTGTGTTCTACGACCATGAGGAGGTGGAAGCCGTCAAGAGCGGGCTGGGCCGGCTGGTCCGGAACCACGGCGGGCTCCTCGGCGGTGATTTCGCCATCCTCCTCGAGCCGACCGACGGCACCGTGGAGGGCGGCTGCAACGGCACCATGCGCTTCCACGCCACCACTTCCGGCGAAGCCGCACACTCCGCCCGGGCCTGGATGGGCCGCAACGCCATCCATGCCGCCGCGCCCATCCTGGAACGGCTCGCGGCCTACAGCCCGCAGACCGTGACTGTGGATGGCCTGGACTACCGCGAAAGCCTGAACGCGGTGAAGATCAACGGGGGCACCGCGGGCAACGTCATCCCGGACCGCTGCACCGTGGAGATCAACTACCGCTTCGCCCCGGACAAGACCCCGGACCAGGCCGAAGAGCACGTGCGGACGCTGCTGGACGGGTTCAACGTGGTCCGTACGGACAGCGCCGCCGGCGCGCGGCCGGGGCTGAACCACCCTGCCGCCGCGTCCTTCGTGGCCGCCGTGGGCGGTGAGCCGAAACCCAAATACGGCTGGACCGACGTCGCGCGCTTCAGCGAACTGGGCATCCCCGCCGTGAACTTCGGGCCCGGGGATGCGCTCCTGGCGCACAAGGACAACGAGCACGTGGAGGCCGAAGCCATCCGCACCTGCCTCCGCGCCCTGCAGACATGGCTGTCCTGAGAGCCGGCAATCCAAACGGACGTTAAGCACGGAGGGTCCGCAGCCGGATGGCCGCGGACCCTTCGTTGTGAATGCCTGCCTTACTTCACCGGTTTTATTTCACGACGGTGGAAACGCCGGCGGTGGGGGCCTTCGCCACTCCGCCTGCGGCCTTCTTGGACCCGTGCCGCTCGATCCAGATGGCCAGCCGGGACACTGCAAGGTTGATGGCGATGTAGATGGCCGCGGCCACGAAGAACACCGGGAACAGGAACTGCGGGCCCAGGAAGTCCGCCATCACCTGCACTGCGCGCAGCAGTTCGGCGTAAGCGACGATGTAGCCCAGCGACGTGTCCTTCAGCAGGACCACCAGCTGCGCCACGAGGGACGGCAGCATGCGGCGGATTGCCTGCGGCAGTTCGATGGTCAGCCGGGACTGGAAGCTCGTCAGGCCGATCGCCAAACCCGCTTCGCGCTGGCCCCGGGGGAGGGACTGGATACCTGCGCGGATGATCTCGGCGAAGATCGCGGCGTTGTAAAGGACCAGGCCGGCCACTACGGCGATGAACGAACTGGTGGCGAAGACCAGCAGCACGAACAGCATCATCAGGACCACCGGCATGCCGCGCAGGAACTCCAGCACGATCCTGGTGGGGACCCGGATCCAGGCGACGTCGGAAATGCGCATCAGGCACAGCAGGAGTCCCAGCGGAAAGGCGATGACTGCTGCGATGGCCGCCGCGCTCAGCGTCGCACCGATGCCGTTGAAGATCAGCGTCCAGACATCCGCCTGGCTGAAGATCGCCCAGCGCTGCGCCTGGAAGATCCCCTGCTGGGCGAGGGTCATGATGGCCCAGGCCAGCAGGGCGGCGATCAGCACGACGCCGATCACGGACCCGATCAGTGAGATGCGGCGGGCCTTGGGGCCGGGGATGTCGTAGAGAACCGAACTCATCGGGCGATCGCCACCTTTCGTTCAACCTGGTGGGCGAGGTAGCCCAGCGGCACGGTGATCAGGAGATAGAAGAAGGCAACGCCCGCGAGGACCCACATGACGGCGTCGCCATGGTCGTTGGCGAGCTGCTTGCCGTAGCCGAACAGTTCCAGCACATAGAAGGCACCGGCCACGGAGGAGTTCTTGACGAGCGCGATGAGGATGTTGATCATCGGCGGAATCACGGTGCGGAGCGCCTGCGGCAGGATGATCAGCGACAGCACCTGGCCGAACTTCATGCCGATGCTGCGGGCAGCCTCGGCCTGGCCCACGGGAACGCTGTTGACGCCCGAACGCACGGCCTCGGCGATGAACGCGGCCGTGTAGGCGCTCAGGGCGATGATGGCGGCGACCTCAAACTGCTGGAAGGTCACGCCGAGCCGGGGGAGGACCACTGCCGCGAAGAAGAAGGCGATGGTGAGCGGGGTGTTGCGCACCACCTCAACGTAGAACATGCTGAAGCCGCGGAGGGCAGCCACGGGGGAGACCCGGGCGGCGGCCAGCAAGGTGCCGGCAATCAGCGCGATGATGCCGGAAACGGCGGCCAGGAACAGGGTTCTGAGAAAACCGTCCCAGTATTGCGGGAGGCTTTCAATAATGACGTCCATAGGATCCTTTAGCTGCGTTCAGGGGAATGTGCGGAAAACGGAAGCGGCGGTTACCGGCAGGCCATGGAAGCACAGCCGCCGGTAACCGCCACGATCGTCCTAGTAGCGGTCGATGGCCGGAAGTTCCGGAGCCGTCTTGATGACCGCGCCTGCCGTGTCCTCCCAGGCCTTCTTGTAGGAGCCGTCCTTGGAGAAGCTTTCCAGCTGGTCATTGATCCAGGTGCGGAACTCGGTGTCGCCCTTCTTAAGGCCGATGCCGTAAGGCTCCTTGGTGAAGGTCTCGTCAGATGCCAGCTTGAACGCGTCGGGCTCCTTGTTCACGAAGCCTGCCAGGATGACGTTGTCGGTGGTCACAGCTTCCACCTGCTTGTTGCGCAGCGGTTCGAGGCAGCCCGAGTAGGTGGCGGCCGGAACCAGGACCGCGCCGTACTTCTCCACGATGGTGGAGGCCGGGGTGGAGCCCGTCACGGAGCAGACGTTCTTGCCCTTGACATCTTCGGGCTTGGTGATCGAAGTGTTGTCCTTGTTCACCATGAGGGCCTGGCCGGCTTCGTAGTACGGGCCGGCGAAGTCAACTTCGGTCTTGCGCTTGTCGTTGATGGTGTAGGTGGCCACGATCATGTCCACCTTGCCCTGCTTGATGAACTGCTCACGGTTGGCCGAGACGGTTTCGACCCATTCGATCTTGTCCGCCGGGATGCCCAGCTTGGCGGCGAGCAGCTTGCCGATTTCGACGTCGAAACCGACCGGCTTGCCGTCCAGGCCCTTCTGGCCGAACAGGGGCTGGTCGAACTTGGTACCAATGGTGATCTTGCCCGCGGACGCGAGCTTTTCCATGGTGGTTCCTGCAGCGAAGCTGGGCTTCTCGACCGGCGAGGGGTTGGAGCCGGTCCCGGTGCCGCCGCCGCCGCAAGCGCTCAGTGTGAGAGCGATGGCCGCGGATGCTGCTGCCAGAAGGGATTTCCTTCGGGTCAAAAATGCCTTCATGACATTCCTTTCATTGGGCGGCCGCCGATGACGGCCTGGGTGCAAAATCGGGTGGTCTTGAAGCTGGGGACTGCGGAATTGGTTGTCAGTGCGTGAGCAGCTTGGACAGGAAGTCCTTGGCGCGGCTGCTCTGGGGGTTCGTGAAGAACTCCTCGGGAGTGGCGTCCTCCACGATCTGTCCGTCGGCCATGAACACCACGCGGTCGGCGGCCTTGCGGGCGAAGCCCATCTCGTGGGTCACCACGATCATGGTCATGCCCTCCTTGGCCAGCTGGATCATGACGTCCAGGACCTCGTTGATCATTTCCGGGTCGAGCGCCGAGGTGGGCTCGTCGAACAGCATGACTTTGGGCTTCATGGCGAGGGCGCGGGCGATGGCCACGCGCTGCTGCTGGCCGCCGGAGAGCTGCGCCGGCAGCTTGGGTGCCTGGTGGCCCACGCCCACGCGCTCCAGCAGGGCCATGGCCTCCTTGTCCGCTTCGGCCTTGGACATGCCCTTGACCTTGATGGGGCCCAGGGTCACGTTTTCCAGGATGGTCTTGTGCGCGAACAGGTTGAAGGACTGGAACACCATGCCGACGTCGGCGCGGAGCCGGGCAAGCTCCTTGCCCTCCTCGGGCAGGCGCTTGCCGTCGATGGCGATGTCGCCGTCGTCGATGGTCTCAAGCCGGTTGATGGCCCGGCATAGCGTGGATTTTCCCGAACCTGACGGGCCAATGACCACAACCACCTCGCCCTTGCGGACCTGGAGATTGATGTCCTTCAGAACGTGCAGCTGACCGTAATGCTTGTTGACGGCATTCAGGGAGACGAGTGCGTCGCCGGGCAGTTGAGTAGTCATAGGAATGAATCTAGCGAACATTGTCCGGTTATGACCGGAATCACCCCAACTTCCGCTGATCGTAATTCAAGAGATACCTGCAGGTCAGCAGGTTAGCCTTGGGGGATGAGCATCAACGCAGATCCGTCAAAATCAGTACAGCCCCGCCGGAAAGGGCCCCTAGAACTGCGCCGCAAGCAGGCGGCCGTGGAAATGTCGGATCAGCGGCTGCTCGACACCAAGGGACCCGGCCACTTCATCCACACCGACCCGTGGCGGGTCATGCGGATCCAGAGCGAGTTCGTGGAAGGCTTTGGTGCGCTTTCCGACCTGGGCCAGGCGGTCAGCGTGTTCGGCTCCGCGCGCACCAAGCCCGGCAGCGCGTTCTACGACATGGGCGTCGAGGTGGGACGCAAACTGGCTGAAGCCGGCGTGGCCGTCATCACCGGCGGCGGGCCTGGCTCGATGGAAGCGGCCAACAGGGGAGCCGTGGAGGGCAACGGAGTATCTGTGGGCCTCGGCATCGAACTGCCGTTCGAGCAGGGCCTGAACCAGTGGGTGGACCTCGGCATCAACTTCCGCTACTTCTTCGCCCGGAAGACCATGTTCGTGAAGTACGCCCAGGGCTTCATCGTTCTTCCCGGCGGCCTCGGCACTCTGGATGAGCTCTTTGAAGCCATGGTCCTCGTCCAGACGCAGAAGGTGACCTCGTTCCCGATCGTCCTGCTGGGGGCGCAGTTCTGGGGACCGATGATCGATTGGATCAAGGGCACGCTGGTGGCGGAGGGCATGGTCTCGGAAAAGGACCTGGACCTTATCCAGGTGGTGGACAGCCCGGAGGAAGCCGTGAATCTGGTCCTCCACGGCCATGTTCGGGCGCCCTCCACGAACGGCGACCAGCGCCCCGAGTAGCGGCTCCGGCCGGCAGATGCGCGGGCCGCAGGGGCGGGCGGGGCTGCGTCTGGCACGATGGGTGATGTGAGTTTCTTCCTCGTTTTCCTCGCCATCGTCCTGATTGGAGCCACCGCCCTCATCGGGACTGACATCGGGGCGGGCATATTGCGGAGGAAACGCGCCCGTGTGCCCCTCGCGGGGGACGGGTTCAAAGACGGGTTCGATGAGCCCGTGGCATCCCTGCCGCCGGTGCTGCTTCCCGACGACGCCACGCCGGCCGACGTCGACCATGTCCGGTTTGCGCTGGGGCTCCGGGGTTATCGGATGGACCAGGTGGACCAGGTGCTGGACGACCTGCGCGACCAGCTGGCCGCCAAGAACGCCGAAATTGAACGTCTCCGGGGGCAACTGCTCGCCTATGCCGGACAGTTGCCGGCCACCGAACAGCCGGCAATGGAACAGTTGGCCACTGATCAGCGAGCAACTGGACAGCCGGCCGCCGAGGAACGGGCGTGAGTTCGCCCATGCCGTCTCCGGGCCCGGTGCCGCCTGCAACAGCCGAACCCCCGCCGTCGAATTCCGGGACGCGCCTGGATGCGGTGTTCCGCGGCGCCGCGGAACGGATCGGCGGCCGTCTGGTCCGTTGGCCGTGGTGGGCGCAGGTGGCGGCGGTCTACGTGGCCGCCCGGCTGGTCAGCGCCTGCATCTTCATGTCGGCGGCACTGCACCAGGGATTGAACCCCTGGTTCCCGGCCAAGCCCGACTACTGGAACTTCATCAACATCTGGGACGCGCGGTGGTACGAGTCCGTCATGACCGGCGGGTACCCGTCGGAACTGCCGGTGGACGCGGCCGGGAACGTCCAGGAGAACACCTGGGCCTTCTATCCGCTGTTTCCGACGCTGGGGCGGATGCTGTCTGCTGCCACGGGCATGAGCCCCGCCGCTGCGCTCATCCTGATCGCCATGTTCGCCGGGCTGGCGGCCTCGCTGGTGGTCTATCGGCTGTTCCGCACCAAGGCGGCCCACTGGCCGGCCCTGTGGGGCACCGCGTTCTTCTCCACGTTCCCCGTTTCGCCGGTGCTGCAGGTTCCCTACGCGGAATCCCTGAACCTCCTGCTGCTGGCCACTGCGCTGCTGCTGGTAATCCGGCGGCACTACCTCTGGGCCATTCCGGTGGTTCTGGCCATGTGCCTCTCCCGGCCCACCGGCGTGCCGTTTGCGGCGGCCGTCGGGATCCTGTTCCTGTACCGGGCGTGGGAAGCGTGGCTCGAGGCGCGAAACAGGGATTTTGGAACCAGCGGACGGCCCGGCACACGGCGCCGGGTCCACAGCAGGAATGATCTGTGGTCCCTCGCAGTGCTCACTGCCGTCAGCTGCGCAGGGGCCCTCGCCTGGCCTGCCATCGCCTGGGCGACCACCGGGGACATCGCTGCCTACACCAAGACCGAAACCGTATGGCGCGGGCACGACCTCGTGCCGTTCAAGCCCTGGTTCGACACCGGCATCCAACTGTTCGGGCCCGTGCTGGGACTCGTGGCGCCGTTCGTCTTCGTGGCGGTGTTCGGACTCTTCATGGCGTCCCCGCCGGTGCGCCGGCTGGGGCCGGAACTCCGGCTGTGGTGCGTGTGCTACATGGGATACCTCGTGATGTTCCTGCACCCGCAGACCAGCACCTTCCGCATGCTGCTGCCGCTGTTTCCGCTTGCCCTGGCCGCCGCGCTCGTTTCCCGGTCGCGCGCCTACCGGGGGGCCGTCATCACGATGTTCATCCTGCTGCAGATCGTGTGGATCGTCTGGCTGTGGGCGTGGGCGCAACTGCCTGGCGGAGGCGACTATCCGCCGTGACACGTCCGGGGTTTCCCCAGCTCAGACCGCAGAAGGGCGCAGGAATCCGGCCGCGGACGAATTGTCCATCGATTAGCTACAGACGGGTAATTACAGGATAATAGGTACTAAGCAAGGACAGATAGCATTCGGATTGTTCAGCCATGGCGGCTGCCGAAAGGACCGCCAGAGCGGCTTTGTTTTGACCACGCGGACTCAGCCCGGCCGGGCTGCTCGGTCCTGGGACTACTGGAGGGGATTTTCCTCATGGCGGCTATGAAACCACGCACCGGCGACGGCCCTATGGAAGTAACCAAGGAGGGCCGCAGCCTGATCATGCGTGTGCCGCTCGAAGGCGGCGGCCGGCTCGTGGTTGAACTTAATGCCGCAGAGGCGGCCAACCTGAAGGAATGCCTCGTCGGCGTCACCGAATAAGAATTGAGGCAGGGCCCGCAGCCGGAAGGCTGCGGGCCCTGCCTTTTTCCTGGCCCTTTTTGGCCGTTTGGACAGTCCTGTCCGACCGGCCTATTTCTTGACGGCTACCAGCAGCCCGTCACCGGTGGGGAGCATCGCGGAAGCCAGCCGGTCGTCGTCGCGCACGGCCTTGCCCACCTGGCGCAGCACAACGGTGGTGGCGTCACGGGCCGCAGGGTTGGACACCCGGTCCTTGTCCAGGGCGTCATTGACGATCAGCAGGCCACCGGTCTTGAGCAGGCGTATGGCCTGCTCGACGTAGCGGGGAAAGTTGGGCTTGTCCCCGTCGATGAAAACGAGGTCATACGCGGCGTCGGTGAGCCTCGGCAGGACATCGCCGGCGCGGCCGGAGATGGTGCGGGTGCGGTTCGCCGGGCTGCCTGCTTCCTGGAACGCCTCCCGCGCGGCCTTCAGGTGCTCGACGTCCACGTCGATGGTGGTGAGCACGGCCTGCGGGCCGAGACCGCGGAGCAGGCAGACGCCCGAGACGCCGGCACCGGTGCCAATCTCGACGGCGGTCTGCGCCTTGGAAGCCGCCGCCAGGACAGTCAGCACGGCGCCAACGCCGCGGCCGATGGGTGTGACGCCAAGTTCGAACGAACGCTCCCGCGCGCGCAGCAAGACCTCATCCTCGGCAGGCAGATCTTCTGCATAGGACCAGCTCGTGGACTTGTCGGCGCTCATGGGTTTCGCTTTCTGGGCGGCAGGGGGCATGTTCTTACAGCGTACTTGGTTGGACGGCGCCCAAGCGGCAAGTGACAGTAAGGGCGCCTGTGATGGCGAATACTGTCCCGCCGCCGGGCTGAGGGGAGGTGAATTCCTCCAAAAGAGGCAGGAATTCCCGATCCGGAGTTGCGCTTTTAGCAAAGAGGGGCTCCGCAGTCAGGAAATTCCCAGCCAACTTTGACATGATAATAATCCGCTCATCCAAGTGGTGATCGGCGCCGAACCAATGATGTAAAGCACGTCAGGCGTTATTACATCCACGAGGGGAGTGGACGATGTCAGCATCCGTTGCGGCACCTGTCCCTGCAACTGAAGAGCCAGCCGCCGAATGGGCCGTGCCCACATGGGAAGAAGTGGTCACCAACCACTCCGCCAAGGTGTATCGGCTCGCCTACCGGCTTACCGGCAACAAGTACGACGCCGAGGACCTCACCCAGGAGGTGTTCGTCCGTGTCTTCCGTTCCCTGGAGAACTTCAAGCCGGGAACCCTGGACGGCTGGCTGCACCGCATCACTACCAACCTCTTCCTGGACCAGGCCCGCCGCAAGAGCCGGATCCGCTTTGACGCGCTGGCCGAGGACGCCGAGTCACGGCTGCCCGGCCGGGAACCCGGTCCCGAGCAAAGCTTTGAACTCAATAACCTTGACCTGGACGTCCAGGCCGCCCTCGAGGAACTCCCGCCGGACTTCCGTGCCGCCGTCGTCCTGTGCGACCTTGAGGGACTGTCGTACGACGAAGTCGCCGAGGCCCTCGGTGTGAAGCTGGGCACGGTGCGGTCACGCATCCACCGCGGCCGGACCATGCTGCGCGAAAAGCTTGCCCACCGGGATCCGCGCCCGCAGCAGGCGCGCAAGCCGCGGCTGAAGATGCCCCGCATCGCCGGCATTCTCTGATCGGCGACATGCGTCAGCTACATCGCTTGCTGGAGGGGCTGAGGAAGAAGACAGGGTTGCCGACGCTTGGCGGCGCGCGGCACCCGCAGACAACGGACCATATCCGCGCGTGTGCCGAATGCGCCAGCGCCCTGCACCGGCAGCGCCAGTACATTGAGCGGCTCCGTACGGCCGAGGTACCGGCGGCCAGTGAGGAACTGACAGCCAGGCTGCTGCTCCGCACCCAGCAGTTGGCTATGGCGCCTGCCCCCGTTACCCGGCCCAGCCGGATGAGGCTGGCCGGGCTGGCCGGCGGGGTGGCCGTGGTGGCAGCCGGGGCGGTCGCCGCCGGAGCTTACGCCGCCGCTGGTGAACCGAGGCAGTATGCCGCGGGCGCGGCCTCGCTCTACGGCCAGTCCGGGCACTCGCCGGGAACGGACAGCCGCCTCGCCGCGCTGCGCTCCTCCGGCTGGACCTGCCCCGAACTGCGCGCGATGGGCTTCCGTCTTGTGTCCGCCAGCACAACAGTCCTGGCGGGCCAGCCCACGGTTGAACTGCGCCTCACCGATGGGCAGCACACAGCACGGATTCTGGAACAGCACCAGGGATCCCTGGCGGATCCCTGGCCAGTCAACCCGCTGACCGGCCATCCGGCGGGAATCGACGGTTACGTTCCCGTGGACATGCCCGGGGCGGCGGACGGCCGGGTCTGGGTCAAGGCAGGGTCGCCGTGGAGCGCGATTTACCAGACATCGGGAAGCACGTTCACCTATGTGTCGGACCTGCCTGCCGCCGCGGCTGACGACGCCGTGGCGATGCTCGCCGGGCCCGGAAACATGGCCGGACCTGGCCTCGCCGCCGGGGCGGACGCGGCCGGCGGCGCGGCGGCCACCGAGGGGCCGGTGCCGGAAACTGCCGTCGAACGGGTCGAGCGCGGCCTGCGCAAGATGGCCCGCCAGTTGGGGCTTTGAGACGCTTCCCCGTCGCTGCAGGATGCCCCCGCCAGGCGCGCTCGGGGTCGAAATCGTCACTGCCTCCCCGGAGAGGGTAATCTTCCTAAAGTGTTTGGAATCAACGGCCCGGAGTTTCTTCTTCTGCTGCTCATCGGCATCCTGGTGATCGGCCCCCAGAGGCTGCCCGAATACACCCAAAAACTGGCAAACCTGGTCCGTGAAGTGCGGCGGATGGCCTCCGGCGCCCGGGAACAGATCAAGGAAGAAGTCGGCATCGACATCGATGAAGTCGACTGGAAGAAGTATGACCCCCGGCAGTACGACCCGCGGCGCATCATCAAGGAAGCACTCCTCGAGGACGACACCAAGCCGGTCAGTGCCGGCGGCCCGGCGGCGGTAGCCGCAGCCGCGTCGGCCGCCGCCACCCACTCCGAGGCGCGGCCGGAGCGCATCATCGAGCAGCTGCCCTACGGCGAAGCGGCCCCCTTCGATTCAGAGGCCACGTAGTCCCCACCGGCTCCCAGCCTTCGCAAGCTCAGGCCGGGCCCCTCGCCGGCGTGGGCCCCGCCACCGGCTCCCAGCCTTCGCAAGTCCCCACCGGCTCCCCGCCTTCGCAAGCTCAGGCCGGGCCCCTCGCCGGCGTGGGCCCCGGCCAAGGAACCCGGCGTGGGCCCCGCCCCCGGCTCCATCAGCGGGGCTGGACGTCCAGCTTCATCCCGGCCAGGCCGCGCGGCCGGGCCGCGAGTTTCTCCGCGATGCCGGACAGCGCCGCTGCGGCCGGCGTGTCCGGGCCGCCCAGCACGATGGGCTTGCCGGAATCGCCGCCCTCGCGCAGGAGAATGTCCAGCGGGATCTGGCCCAGCAGCGGCACATCGGTCCCGGTCGACGCGCTCAGCCTCTCGGCGAGCACCTCTCCGCCGCCGGTGCCGAACAGGTCCATCCGCCCGCCATCGGGCATTTCCAGGAAGGACATGTTCTCGATGACTCCTGCCACTGTCTGCCCGGTCTGGGTGGCGATGGCACCGGCACGCTCCGCGACGTCGGCTGCGGCGGCCTGCGGCGTGGTGACCACCAGGATCTCGGCCTTGGGCAGCAGCTGCGCCACCGAGATGGCGATGTCCCCGGTGCCCGGCGGAAGATCCAGGAAGAGTGCGTCGAGGTCGCCGAAGTAGACGTCGGTGAGGAACTGCTCGAGGGCCCGGTGCAGCATGGGCCCGCGCCAGGCCACAGGCTGGTTGCCGGTGACGAACATGCCGATGGAAATGACTTTCACGCCGTAGGCCACCGGCGGGAGGATCATGTCGTCAACTCGGGTGGGGGCCTGGCTGATCCCCATCAGGGCCGGCACCGAGAAGCCGTACACGTCCGCGTCCACGATGCCCACGCGCAGCCCCTGTGCCGCGAGTGAGCAGGCGAGGTTGACGGTCACGGAGGACTTGCCCACTCCGCCCTTGCCGCTGGCCACTGCAAAGACCTTGGTGAGGGACCCTGCCTGGTTGAACGGGATTCCGCGCTGGCCGCCGGGGCCGCGCAGCTGCTCCTTCAGTGCGTCGCGCTGCGCCTGGGTCATGACCTTCAGGTCAACCTCGACGCCGGTGACGCCGGGAACGTCCAGGAGCGCCGCCTCGGAGTCCCTGGTGATGGTGTCGCGCAGCGGGCAGCCGGCAATGGTGAGCAGCACCGCCAGCCGGACGGTCCCGTCGTCGGAGATCTCCACGGAATCAACCATGCCCAGTTCCGTGATGGGGCGGCGGAGTTCCGGGTCGATGACGGTTGCCAGGGCAGCGTTGACTGCCTGAACGAGGGTGGTGCTCATGCCGTAATGCTCAGCTTTCGGGAGGGGTGGGTCGGTGGGCTGGCCGGCCCTGCCGCATATTTTCAGACTTGACCTTGGGGATTTGCTGGGTGCGGGGATTGCGCTGCCTCTCCCGCTTCTCCTTCAGCTTTTCCCGGACCAGTTCGCGCGGCGATTCATGGCTTCCGGGCCCGGACGGTTCGTGGGAGCGGAGCTCCTCCTGGGCTTCCAGCAGGTCTTCGAGCAGGCTGCGCAGTTCCGCCCGGACGTAGTCGCGGGTGGCCACTTCACGCAGCGCGATCCGCAGCGCGGCCAGTTCCCTCGTGAGGTACTCAGTGTCCGACAGGTTGCGCTCGGCCCGCTGCCTGTCCTGCTGGAGCGACACGCGGTCGCGGTCGTCCTGGCGGTTTTGTGCGAGCAGCAGCAGCGGTGCGGCATAGGAGGCCTGCAGGGACAGCATGAGTGTCAGGAGCGTAAATCCGAGTTCGACCTTGTCGAACTGCCAATCCCTGGGCGCGAATGTGTTCCAGGCCAGCCAGAACGCACAAAACACGGTCATGTAAAGCAGGAACTGCGGCGTGCCCATGAAGCGGGCGAAGCCCTCGGTGGCATGGCCGAACGCATCAGGGTTGGGCGAGAGCTTCGGCAGGATGCGCTGGCGGCCGCTCAGCGGCGTGTCCAGGCTGCCCTGCGCACCCTGCTTGCCGCCCTGGCGGGCTCCCTTTGACGTGTTTTCAGCCAATGCGGCCACCAAGCTTCCTGACCGGAGCCTCGCCGTCATTCGCCCGCCAGTCATCGGGCAGCAGATGGTCCAGGACGTCGTCCACTGTCACTGCGCCCACCAGCCGGCCGGCCTGGTTGACCACGGGCAGCGAGTTCAGGTTGTACGTGGCGAGCGTGCGGGCCACTTCGCTGATGTGCGCCAGGTCCGAGAGCGGCTCGAGGTTCTTGTCCACGAGGTTGCCGAGAGACTCGAACGGCGGGAAGCGCAGCAGCTGCTGGATATGGACCACGCCGAGGAACCGGCCGGTGGGGGTCTCCAGCGGCGGACGGGCGATGAAGATGGAGGAGGCGAGGGCGGGGGAGAGTTCCTCGCGCCGGACGTGGGCGAGGGCCTCGGCCACCGTGGCCTCGGGCGGCAGGATGACCGGCACGGGGGTCATGAGGCCGCCGGCGGTGTCCTCGTCGTACTCGAGGAGGCGCCGGACGTCCTCGGCACCCTCGGGCTCCATCAGCTGAAGGAGTTCCTCGGCCTGTGCGGACGGGAGCTCGCCGAGGAGGTCGGCGGCATCGTCAGGGTCCATCTCCTCGAGGACGTCGGCGGCGCGCTGGACGTCGAGGGCGGAGAGGATTTCCACCTGGTCGTCCTCGGGCAGTTCCTGGAGGACGTCGGCGAGCCGCTCGTCCTGGAGTTCGCTGGCCACCTCGAAGCGCCGCTTGTCGCTCATTTCCTGCAGCGCTTCGGCGAAGTCCGCGGGCTTGAGGTCCTCGTGGTTGGCCACGAACTGCGTGGCGGCCTGGGGCTCGGTTTTGGCGCCCTGGTGCGCGTCGGCCCAGTCGATGATCATGGTCTCGTTGCGGCGCAGCCTGCTCAGGGGAGCCAGGGAATGCCCGCGCCGGACGAACAGCTTGCTCACGAACCAGTCGCCCGAACGGTGCTGGTCCATGGCGATGTCCTCGATAGTGGCGTCGCCGCTGCCATCGGTGAGGGTGACCCGGCGGTCGAACATTTCCGCCACCACCAGGGTCTCGGCGCCGCGCTGCTCAAAGCGGCGGAGGTTGACCAGGCCGGTGCAGATCACCTGCGTCTGGTCGATGGAGGTAATGCGGGTCATGGGAACGAAGACGCGCTTTTTGCCGGGGACTTCGACGACGATGCCCACCACGTGCGGGGCGCCCCGGGTTCCGCGGGAGAGCACCACGACGTCGCGCAGCCGCCCCAGACGGTCGCCCAAAGGGTCGAAGACGTCCAGTCCCAGGAGGCGCGCAACAAAGACGCGGGTAGGATTCGTGCTCACCTCTACAGGCTACCGAGTCTGCTCTCTTTTAGCTGAATTTTCAGCGTTCACCCATCCTTATGGGCAAGAATGGGGTTATGGCAAACATTTTTGGTGCTCCGAAGGCTGCGCCCAACGGGTCGGATGAATCGAAGACTGTCCCCACCGGGGATACCGTCGGCTCATATAACTCCTACCTGGACGCCCAAAAGGCCGTGGACTACCTCGCCGACCAGCAGTTCCCCGTGCACATGGTGTCCATCGTCGGGAACGACCTGAAGATGGTGGAACGGGTGACGGGCCGGCTCAGCTACCCCCGGGTGGCACTCTCCGGTGCCCTGAGCGGCATGTGGTTCGGCCTGTTCGTCGGCGTCATGCTGTCCTTCTTCACGCCCGCCGGCGGAACGTTTTCCATCATCAGCTCAGTCCTGATGGGCGCGGCGTTCTTCATGCTGTTCGGGATCGTCACCTACGCCATGCAGCGCGGCAAGCGCGACTTCACCTCCACCAGCCAGGTGGTTGCCACCAACTACGACGTCATCGTGGCCTTCGAGGCGGCCCATGAGGCGCGCCGGCTGCTGCAGCAGCTCCCCATGACGCCCTCGGACGCCTCTGCGGGTGCGCACACGGCGCCCTATACCCAACACGACTACCAGAACCAGCCGTACCAGCAGCATGGCCGGCACCAGGGCCCGCCTCCGGGCGCCTCCCACGGGCAGGCACCCCAGCGGCCGGCCAGCTGGAACGACCCCTACGGCCAGCGCGGCCAGGACGCTAACCAGCAGTACGGCACAGGTCAGCAATACGGCACAGGCCAGCAGCATGGTGCAGGGCAGCCTCAGGACCCTAACCAGCAATACGGCCCAAACCAGCAATACGGTGCAGGCCAGCAGGGCCAGCAATATGGCGCACAGCAGCCGTACGGCGCCAACGAGCAGTACGGTGCCGGCCAGCAGGACGGCGCCCACCAGCACGACCAGGCCGCAGAGCCCACGCCGGCAACGGGCCAGCGCCCGGCGTCGTCCATCCGTTACCCGGACCTGCCGGACGGCCGGCCGCAGTACGGCGTGCGGGTGGACCCGAACCAGCCCGAGCAGGGCCGGGACGGCCAGCAGCAGTAGCCCCGGACAGCAACAAGGGCCAGCACAAAACAAGAGCCAGTGCAAAGGGAAGGCCACCGGATCATCCGGTGGCCTTCCCTTTGTGCATGAACCCCTATGCCTTGGCGTCGATCTCCTGATAGATGCCCGCCATCCAGGCCTCGACGTCGTCCGCCGTTCGGGGGAGCGCCGCGCTGAGGTTCACCGGGCCCGCGGCGGTCATCAGGATGTCGTCCTCGATGCGCACGCCGATGCCGCGGTACTCCTCGGGAATGGCCAGGTCTTCCTGCTTGAAGTACAGGCCGGGCTCGATGGTGAAGACCATCCCCTCCCGCAGCACGCCGTCCAGGTAGAGTTCCCGCTTGGCCTGGGCGCAGTCGTGGACGTCGAGGCCGAGGTGGTGGCTGGTGCCGTGCGGCATCCAGCGCCGGTGCTGCTGCCCGTCTTCACTGAGGGCCTCCTCGACGGAGACCGGGAGCAGGCCCCATTCGGCCAGCCGTTCCGCGAGGACAGTGGTTGCGGCGGTGTGGACGTCGCGGAACTTCACGCCGATCTGGGCGGCCGCGAAGCCGGCGTCGGCGGCGTCCAGGACGGCCTCGTAAATCTTGCGCTGGATGTCCGAGAACTTGCCCGTGGCCGGGAGCGTGCGCGTGATGTCCGCGGTGTAGAGCGAATCGGCCTCAACGCCGGCGTCCAGCAGGATGAGTTCCCCGGCGTTGACCTTGCCGGTGTTGCGGGTCCAGTGCAGCACCGTGGCGTTGTTTCCGGAGGCGGCAATGGTGTCGTAGCCCAGTTCATTGCCTGCCTCCCGGGCACGGGCAAAGAAGGCGCCTTCCACCACGCGCTCGCCGCGGGCATGCGTCAGGGCGCGGGGCAGGGCCTTGACCACTTCGGTGAAGCCTTCCACGGTGGCGGCCACCGCGGTCTGCATCTGTTCGATTTCCCACTCGTCCTTGGTCAGGCGCAGTTCGGAGAGCGCTTCGGACAGCTTCTCATCGAGGGCGTCCAGAACACCAAGGTCCAGGTTGTCGGGGTCCTTGGCTGTGTTGTAACGGGCGGTATCCACGAGCGCGTCGATGTTTTCGTCCACCTTGCGCACCAGCCGGATGGAGATGCCGCCGATTTCGGGGGCGCCGACGTTCTTGGTGACGGCCACTTCAAGTTCGTCGATGTGGGCGGTGGGGATGCCGAGCCGGGCCTCAAACTCCGCCAGTGTGGGCCGCGGGCCGATCCAGAATTCACCCGACCGCGCGTCGGCGTAGAACTGTTCCGTATCCCGGCCGGCCAGCGGCCGGAAGTAGAGCGTGGCGCGGTGGCTGCCGCCGTCGTCGCCCTTTCCTTCCCCGACAGGTTCGAAGATGAGCACGGCGTCGGGCTCATGGTCCAGCCCGAGGCCGGTGAGGTGCGCGAATCCGGAGTGCGGCCGGAAGCGGTAATCGCAGTCGTTGGACCGGACCTTCAGGGGCCCGGCCGGAAGCACCAGGCGCTCGCCCTTGAACTGGTCGGAGATGGCCCGTCGCCTCCTCGCGGCGTGGCTGGCGACGGCGTCCCGCTGAGGGGTCTCCTGCGGGGCGGGCGCCCAGTTGCTGGCCATGAAGGCCTTGAAGGCCGCGGAAGTGGGCCGCTGGGAGCGGTTGTTAACGCGCTCTTCCAGGGGCTGGGAAGCTGTGGTTTCACCGTTGTGGGTGTTATCTGCATCGTTCACGGTCCCATAGTCTCACCCGTCTGCGCGCGCCATCTACTAGGCTGGGCAGGTGAGGATTGATCTGCACGCCCACTCGAATGTTTCCGACGGCACGGAGACACCGGCCGAGGTCATGGCTGCCGCGGCGGCGGCCGGGCTGAACGTTATCGCGCTGACTGACCATGACTCCACGGACGGCTGGGCGGAAGCGTCGCGGGCTGCGGTCGACAACGGCGTGGCCCTGGTGCCCGGCATGGAGATTTCGTGCCGCACGGACCAGGGGATCAGCGTCCACCTCCTGAGCTACCTGCACGACCCCACGCACCCCGGCCTGCTCGAAGAAATCACGAAGGCCCGGGACGCCCGCCTCACCCGCGCCGAACGCATGGTCACTTTGCTGGCCGAGGACTACCCCCTGAGCTGGGACGACGTCATCCACCATGTGGCACCGGGAGCCACGCTGGGCCGGCCGCACATCGCCGACGCCCTGGTGGCGGCCGGAGTGGTGGCGGACCGGTCCGAGGCCTTCACCTCGATCCTTACCTCGCACTCGCGCTACTTCGTGCAGCACTACGCGCCCGAGCCGGCGCTCGCCGTCGAACTGGTCCGCGCCGCGGGCGGGGTTCCCGTTTTTGCGCACCCGGTGGCGTCCGCGCGCGGGCGCGTCGTGGGCGAAAGCACGTACCACGACATGATCGACGCCGGCCTGTCCGGCCTGGAGGTCAACCACCGGGACAACCCCGCGGAGGGCCGGGAATTCCTCCGGAAGCTGGCTGCCCGGCACGGGCTCCTGGTGACGGGGTCCTCGGACTACCACGGCCTGGGCAAACCGAACCGCCTCGGCGAGAACCTGACTGCGCCGGACGTGTTCGAACGGATCGAGGAGCTGGGGACGGGCACCGACGTCGTCCGCTGATCCAAGAGTGCGCTGACCCAACGGTGCGCTGGCCCAACTGACTGGCAGTAGTTGTCGTTTTGGGCCCTCAAAACGACAACTATTGCGAGCTAGTTGGGCGGGTAGGACGCGATCTCGGCATGCGCCCCGAGCCGCTTGGCCATGACGTCGATGGCTGGCTGGTTCTGGTCCACGCAGACGAACCTGCGCCCCATTTTGGCCGCGACGGCGCCGAGCGTGCCGGAACCGGCGAAGAAATCCAGGCACCAATCACCCGGGCGGCTGGACGCTGCCACGACGCGGCGCACCAGGCCCTCGGGCTTCTGTGTGGGGTAGCCCGTTTTTTCCTTGCCCGTGGGGGAGACGATCGTGTGCCACCAGACGTCCGTGGGCAGCTTGCCCAGCTCCCGCTTGGCCGGAGTCACGAGCCCCGGCGCCATGTAGGGTTCCCGGTCCACCTCGGCGCTGTTGAAATGGTACTTCGCCGGGTTTTTGACGTAGACGAGGATGTTGTCGTGCTTGGTGGGCCAGCGGTTTTTGGCGCGCGCACCGTAGTCGTAGGCCCAGATGATCTCGTTGAGGAAGCAGGCCCGGCCAAAGATGGCGTCCAGCATCACCTTGGCGTAGTGCACCTCGCGGTAGTCAAGGTGCAGGTACAGGGTGCCGTCGTCGGACAGGAGCCGCCAGGCCTCCACCAGGCGCGGCTCGAGGAACGACCAGTAGTCGCTGAACGCGTCGTCGTACCGGTGCAGGGCACCCTTGATGGTGTCGTACGAGCGGCCCTTGAAACCCACCCGGTCGCCGTCGCCGTCGGCGTTGAGCACCATCTTGGTTTCCTGGCGCTGCTGGGCCCGTCCCGTGTTGAAGGGCGGATCCACGTATATCAGTGTGAAGGCGCCGTCCGGCAGCGTGGGGAGGAAGTCCGCGTTATCCGCGTGCACCACCAGGTTGCTGCCGTCCGGCGCCCAGACAGTTTCAGTCATTGAGGCTATGGGGCCTCGGTGCCGGGCTGCTGGCCGGTGGCTGCGGATTCCCCGCCGGAGACCACTTCGCCGTTGCGGCGGCGCGTGCGGGTGCGGGTGCGGCGCGCACGTGCCGGCTGCTCGCCTTCAGCGGTTGCCGTGGCGGCGGAACCGGTTGCAGCTTCTGCACCGGTGTCTGAAGCGCGGGTGTCTGATGAACGACGGCGGCGCTCGCCCGAGCGGTTGGCGGACTCGCCGCCGCGGCGGCTGCCGTCCCTGCCCCCGGAGCGGCCGGAGTCGCGCTTGCGGGAGCGGCTGTTCTTCTTGCCCGTCTCGCCCAGGTCCTCCAGGACCTCGGCGTCGACGCCGGCGAGGGTGCGCTTGCTGCGCGGCAGCCGGCCCTTGGTGCCCTCCGGAATGTCCAGGTCGGTGTACAGGTGCGGCGAGGACGAGTAGGTCTCGACGGGCTCGGGGACGTTCAGCCCCAGCGCCTTGTTCACCAGCCCCCAGCGCGGCATGTCGTCCCAGTCGACGAACGTCACGGCCGTGCCTTTGTTGCCGGCGCGGCCGGTGCGGCCCACCCGGTGCAGGTAGATCTTCTCGTCTTCAACGCACTGGTAGTTGATGACGTGGGTGACGTCGTCGACGTCGATGCCGCGGGCGGCAACGTCGGTGGCCACCAGGACGTCCACCTTGTTGTTGCGGAACGCCCGCAGGGCCTGCTCGCGGGCGCCCTGTCCGAGGTCGCCGTGGATGGCGGCGGCGGCAAAACCGCGGTCCACCAGTTCCTCGGCCACCTTCGCGGCAGTCCGCTTGGTCTTGGTAAAGATGATGGTGCGGCCCCGCTCGCGGGCCTGCAGGATCCGGGAGACCACCTCGGTCTTGTCCAGGCTGTGGGCGCGGTAGATCAGCTGGCGGATATCGCGCTTGGTGAGCCCCTCATCGTTGGGGTCGGCGGCGCGGATGTGCGTGGGCTGCGTCATGTAGCGGCGGGCCATCGCAATGACGGGGCCGGGCATGGTGGCGGAGAACAGCAGGGTCTGGCGGACCGCGGGGGTGCCGGCGATGAGGGTTTCGACGTCGGGCAGGAAGCCGAGGTCGAGCATCTCGTCGGCCTCGTCCAGGACCACGATCTTGACGTTCTTGAGCACCAGGTGGCGCTGCTTGAAGAGGTCGATGAGGCGGCCCGGGGTGCCGACGACCACTTCCACGCCCTTCTGCAGGGCCTCGATCTGCGGTTCGTAGGCGCGGCCGCCGTAGATCGTGGCGATCCGCACGTTGCGCTTGCGGGAGGCCGTCTGAAGGTCGTTGGCCACCTGGACGGCAAGTTCGCGGGTGGGAACGATCACCATGGCCTGCGGAGCGCCGGGGGAGGGGAGCTTGTCGAAGCCGGCGTCGTCCCGGCCCAGCACGCGCTGCAGGACGGGGATACCGAAGCCGAGCGTCTTGCCGGTGCCGGTCTTGGCCTGGCCGATGATGTCGTGGCCGGTCAGGGCCACCGGCAGCGTCATGGCCTGGATCGGGAAGGGGTGCGTGATGCCGGCGTCCGCCAGGGACTCGACGATGTCGGGACGGACATCGAAGTCGGCAAACGTCTTTTCGGCTATCTCGTGCGGCTTCTCGTCCGAGATGATGGTCTCTTCCGGCTCGATGGTCTCGGTGCCGGTGTCATCGGAGAGCAGCTGGTGGGTATGCAATTCACTCACAGGGGAGTTTCCTTATTCATTTAGGCATTGGCGCCGCCTGCTCAACGGGGCGGGCACGGGGCCGTTCCGGAGCACGCTCAGGCGCGCAAGCAATTCCAGTGGAAGCCGATCGCGGGCTATCTAATTGCCGGCACTGGGGACCGGCGGGTGTGACTCAAGATCGCGTAGGGGCGGGCTTGTTGAATTCAAATCAAGGAAATCAACGACCGGGCATCCATTACTACCCACCCAGTCTACTGGCAAATCCGTGGTTTCCCTGACTCAGGCCGCCGCAGGCGCCCGTTGCGGCCGCGGGAACTGCCGTCCGGGGCTCATCAGCCAACGAGCTCGAGGCGGACCTCCCGTGTTGCGATGTCGGAGGAGATGAGCCGGACGCGGACCCTGGTGCCGGGCTCCATTTCCCCTTCACACCTGGCCGTCACCGCCGGTTCCGCGATCTGGACCACCCCGGAGGGGCCGGACCCGTTGGCCCCCTTGCCGTTGGCACCGTTCCCGTTCCCGTTGCCGGCCCCGTTGCTGTTCCCTGCGCCGTTGCCGTTGCCGTTTTTGGCCGGCTTCGATCCGGAGATCACCACCGCGTCGAACTCCTGCCCGATGTGGTTGATCAGCAGCGCGGCTTCCACGGTGTCCAGGGCAAGGCGTTCCATCCGCCCCGCCAGCTGGTCCGAGTACGCCATGATCTCGGGCAGTGAGGGCAGCGCCTCGCGGGCCCAGGCAGGCACGGGGCGGTTGTTGCTCAGTGCCTCGCAGATGACCAGCACAAACCGGTCCACGAGGCGGCGCAGCGGGGCCGTGGTGTGGGCGTACGCCGTGCCGATGGCTGACTGGACGGCGTCCTCCGGGACGGTTCCGTCGAAATGCGTGTACGCGGCCCCGCGGAAGAGCATGCCGGCCGAATGGAGGATGGCCAGTTGCCGGTGGTCGGTGGGGTCGAGGGTGCGCAGGTATTCGCCGTAGCTTTCCTGCCCGTCCCACGGTTTGCCCAGCGCGGCTGTCTGGCGTTTGAAGTGGCTGAGTGAGCGCTCGTCCGGGGCAGGCATGGTGCGCAGGATCCCCACTTTTCCCTCAAGCATCAGGGAGGCTGCGGCCATTCCGGTCATGAGCGAAATCTGGGCGTTCCAGTCCTCCACCGGCAGCTGCGGCACCGCCACGATCTGGTAGCCGCCGTCACTAAGCTGGACGATCTCCTGTTCGGGCATGTTCAGGCTGGCGCCGCCGCGGGCCCGCTCCAGGTCCACACGCTTGCGCCCCACCTCGCGCAGAAGCTGCAGCATGGGCGAAGCAGTCCCGGCGTCCAGTTCCGCCTGGACTGCCCTGTAATTGAGTTTGGCCCGGCTCCGCACGGCAGCCCGGCGCACCAGCACGGACACCACCTCAGCGGCGGCGTCGAGCTCGAACTCCCAGACGAAGGCGGAGCACAGCTGCCCGGCCAACAGGCTGCCCGCGTTCTCGCTGATGACCTCCGGATGCAGCGGGATCCGGCCGTCCGGCGCATAGAACGTCTGCCCGCGGCGCCGGGTCTCGGCGTCGAGCGCGCCGCCGGGCTGCACGAAGGACGGAACGTCGGCGATGGCGTAAAGGATCCGGTAGCCGTCACCTAGCCGTTCGATGAAGAGCGCCTGGTCAAGGTCGGTGGACGACGGCGGGTCGATGGTCAGGAACTCCACGCCGGTCAGGTCCAGGGCCGGGAATTCGCGGTCGGCGACGGCGGCTTCGGCCTCCTTGAGCACGTCCTCGGGGAATTCGCCCGGGAGCTCGAGTTCCGTCCGCAGCGCGCTCAGGGCATCGGCGAGCGCGTTGGTCTGCTCGTGGACGCTGGGCGACAGCCGATGATGTGACACGAAAATCAGGTTAGCCCGAATTGCGCCGTTAGTCTTGGATTATGGGCACATCCTCGGCTGGCACCGCTCGCTACGACCGCTTCGTCGCGGACCTGTTCGGTGTGATGGCGTACGGCGAACTGTCCGCGTTTGAACGGCTGTCCTCCGACGCCCGTTACTCGCCCACGCTCCACGACAGGGCCGTGCTCGGCCGGATCGCCGTCATTGAATTCCAGCATTACGAGCTGGTGAGCGCCAAGCTGGCGGAGATGGGCGTCGACGTCGAACATGCGATGCTGCCGTTCCAGTCCGCCGTGGACCACTTCCACGAACGGACCCGCCCGGCGGACTGGTACGAGTCCCTGATGAAGGCGTACGTGGTGGACACCGTTTCCGCTGATTTCTACCAGGCCGTGGCGCGGTTCGTGGACGCCGGAACCCGTGAGGTGATCCAGCAGATCCAGTCGTCCGAGGAGGCCACGGCGGTGCTCCGGGAGCGGCTCAGGGGAGCCCTGGCCGATGATCCCCGGCTGGCATCCAGGCTGGCGCTGTGGGGCCGCCGCCTGCTCGGCGAAGCCATCACCCAGGCCCAGCGTGTGGGCCACGAGCACGCCTTCCTCAGCGAACTGTTCGTCGAGGCGGAACCCGGCGCCACGGACGCCAGCGCCCGCGAACAGGTGCGGGGCATCACGGCCGAAGTCGCGGAAAACCATTCCCGCCGGATGGTCCAGCTGGGCCTGAGCGGGTAGCTTGCCGGGTTACCGCTAGATGACGGCTGCGGGGGACGTCGCTTCGAGGGCGTCGAGCAGTTCCGCCGCTGCGGCCGCCGGGTCCGGCGCCTCGGTGATGGCACGGACGACGACAATTCTGCTGGCTCCGGCCGCCAGGACCTGCTCCACGTTCGTGCGGTCGATCCCGCCGATCGCGAACCAGGGCAGCAGCAGTCCCCCCACAATTTCCTCGTTCACGGTGCGGACAGCCTTCGCCGCGTAGCTCACCAGATCGAGCCCGACGGCGGCGCGCCCGGGTTTGGTGGGGGTGGCCCAGAGCGGGCCCACGCAGAAATAGTCCAGGCCGCCGCGTCCGTGGGCGGCGACGATGGCGGCATCCACCTGCTCCGTGCTGTGGGTGGAGAGCCCGATCACGGTTGCATCGTGCAGCAGCTTCCGGGCAGCGCGCAGCGGCAGGTCCTTCTGGCCGATGTGGAACACCGGGGCGCCGGCGATGGATGCGATGTCGGCGCGGTCGTTCACGGCCCAGAGCCGGCCGTGCCGGCGGGCGGCGGCGTGGACGATTTCCAGCAGCTCGAGCTCCTCGGCCGCCTCAATGCTCTTGTCCCGCAGCTGGATGATGTCAACGCCGCCGGCAAACGCCGCGTCCACGAAGTCCGCAAAGTCCCCGCGGTCCTTGCGGGCATCGGTGCAGAGGTAGAGGCGGGCGGCGGTGTGGGCAGAGTGCTCGGTCATGGCAACCACCTTAGTTCCTCTAAACTGGGCAGGTACCGCGGGAGCCCGTTGCCGATGTCATAAAAGGCGCAGGGCTGAGAGGGCGTCAGAGCCGACCGCTTGACCTGATCCGGTTAGTACCGGCGTAGGGAAGGAAAACATGAATCCCGAAACCAGCGGCAAGGATTGTGCCGCGACGCGTCTCGAGGCAGACGTGGCCGTCATTGGCGGGGGCGTGGTGGGCCACGGAATCGCCTGGGAGGCGCGGCGTTCCGGCCGGTCGGTGGTGCTCATCGATGAAGCCCCCGGCAGCGGCGCCAGCTGGGCGGCGGCCGGCATGCTCGCCCCGGTCAGTGAACTGCATTACCAGGAGGAAGGGCTCCTGGAGCTGATGCTGGAGTCCTCGGCCAGATGGCCGGAGTTTGCCGCCACCCTCACCACCGGCGAGGACGCCGGTTATCTCACGACGCCGACCCTTGCGCTGGGTGCGGATCCCGCCGACCGGCGCGCGCTGATGGACCTGCGGGACGTGCAGCGGGCGCACGGCCTGGAAGTGGAACCGCTGACCATCCGCGAAGCGCGTTCCCGCGAGCCGCTGCTCAGCCCCGGAATTTCCTGCGCCCTTGATATCCCGGCAGACCACCAGGTGGACCCGCGCAAGCTGGTCAGGGCCCTGGCCGCAGAGCTGGCCAGCCAAGACCAGGAGATTGCGGGCCAGGGGATTGCGGCAGCACAGGGATTCGCCGTGTGGGAGCAGGCCACTGGCCTGCTCTGGGATGGTGGACGCGTCTGCGGCGTCCGGCTGGCGGGCGGCGGCTCTGTCAGGGCGGCCGAGACGGTGGTGGCCAACGGCCTTGCCGCCGCACAGCTGCAGAACCTGCCGGAAGGCCTCCATCTGCCGCTGCGGCCCGTCCACGGAGACATCCTCAGGCTTCGGGTCCCGGCGCACCTGCAGCCCCTGCTCACCGCAACAGTCAGGGGCATGGTGCGGGGCGTTCCGGTGTACATCGTGCCCCGCCAGGACGGCACGGTGGTGATCGGCGCCACCCAGCGCGAGGACGGCGTGCCGGGCACCAGCGCCGGCGGCGTCTACCAGCTGCTGCGTGACGCGCAGGCCCTGCTTCCCGCCGTCGCCGAGCTGGAGCTGCTCGAGGCCACCGCCCGGGCACGGCCCGGCACACCTGACAACGCACCCCTGCTGGGCCGCGTACCGGCATGCGGCCCCGCAGGCGGGCGGGATGCCGGTACGGACGTGGCGGGCCTCATCGTTGCCACCGGCTTCTTCCGCCACGGGGTCCTGCTGACCCCGGCCGCCGCGGCGATCTGCCGCCAGCTCATGGACGGCATTACCGATCGGCGCTGGGCCGCGTTCCGGCCGGCCCGGTTTTCCCCCGGGCTCCCCGACCCGCTGGGAGTTGCTGCCCCGCTGGGAGCTTTCACCCATTGCCACACTCCCGCATGACGCACGTCACATTTGACCCGAATAAGGAATCAGCATGAACATCACTTTGAACGGTATTGAACAGGAAGTAGGCGAGGGCGCCTCGGTCACCACACTCGTCAGCCAGGTCACAGGTCGCCGCCTGTCCGCCACCGGGCAGGCCGCCGACGGGCAGCGGCTGGGCGTTGCGGTGGCCCGCAACTCGGCCGTGGTGCCGCGCAGCCAGTGGCACAGCACCGCCCTCGCCGAGGGCGACGAGATCGAACTCGTCACGGCAGTCCAAGGAGGATGAGCACGATGGCAGAAACATTGACTGAAACAGCAGCAGACAGCCTGGTCATTGACGGGGTGGAGCTGACCTCCCGGCTCATCATGGGCACCGGCGGCGCTCCGAGCCTGGACGGTCTGGGCACGGCGCTGGTGGCCTCCGGCACCCAGCTGACCACGGTTGCGATGCGGCGGTATTCGCCGGCCGAGACCGGCTCGCTCTTCCAGCTGCTGGTGGACCACGACATCCGCGTCCTCCCCAACACGGCCGGCTGCTTCACGGCCCGCGACGCCGTCATGACGGCCGAGCTGGCACGCGAAGCGCTGGAGACCGACTGGGTCAAGCTCGAGGTCATTGCGGACGAGCACACGCTGCTGCCGGACGCGGTGGAGCTCGTGGAGGCCACCGAGCAGCTGGTCAACCGCGGCTTCAAGGTCTTCGCCTACACCAACGACGACCCCGTCCTCGCGCTCCGGCTCGAAAACCTGGGAGCCTCGGCGGTCATGCCGCTGGGAGCCCCGATCGGTACCGGCCTGGGCATCCTCAACCCGCACAACATCGAGCTGATCGTGTCCCGGGCATCCGTTCCCGTGGTCCTGGACGCAGGGATCGGCACGGCCTCGGACGCGGCACTGGCGATGGAACTCGGCTGCGACGCCGTCCTGCTGGCCACCGCCGTCACCCGTGCACAGAACCCCGCGGTGATGGCCGAGGCCTTCAAACACGCCGTCATCGCCGGTAGGCTGGCGCGTGCGGGCGGGCGGATCCCGCGCCGTGAGCATGCCCTGGCGTCGTCGGCCATGGAGGGCCGGGCGGAGTTCCTCTAAGCCCCGCCACTCTTTCCCGGCGGACGCGCGGCAGGCTCAACAGGCACTTCCAAGGAGCCAGCCGTGGCCGCCAGGGACGACATCCTCACCCGACCCCAGATCGACGAAGCGCTCGCCGGCCTGCCGGACTGGCGTTACCGGCTGGGCGGCCTGGTCACCGTCTATAAAACGCCGACGTCGGCCGCCGCGCTTGAGCTGATCTCTGCCGTCGGGCGTGTGGCGGAGGATATGGACCACCATCCGGACCTGGACTGGCGGTACAACCGCGTGTTCATCCGGTTCAGCTCCCACGACGCCGGGGGCGAAGTAACCCCGCGGGATACCGGAGCTGCCGCCTCGGTCAGCGCTGCCGCGGCGGCGGCGGGCGCCGAGGCCCAGCCGGGCCTGTACCGGTCGGTGGACATCGGCATCGACACGGCTGACGCGGCGGAGATCTCCGAGGTCTGGCGCGTCGCGCTCGGTTACCGGAAGGGACGCTTCGGGGACCTGGTGGACCCGTACGGCCGCGGCCCCGGCGTGTGGTTCCAGGAGACCCGGACCCCCAACGACAACCGCCTGCACCTGGACGTCCACCGCTCGAAGGCGGAGTCGGCACCCGTCCTGGACAAGACGGCAGCAACCGGGGCCTTAATGAACAGTGACCACGCACCCGGTTGGGTGGTGGTCACTGATGCCCAGGGGAACCGGCTTTGCCTGTGCACCGAGGAAGGACAGGGGCCGGACCTGGGTGAGGCAGAGCCTGCCGGATCTGAAAGCGGCGGCTAGATTTTCAGCGCTGCCGTCAGCCGCCGGGTATCCTGCTTGGCGCGCTCACGGCCGAGAAAGGCTGCCACTGCCAGGGCGGCGGCGGCCCCGGCCACCATGGGAACCACCCACGGCATCCACGTCAGCCCGGGCTGGTAGCCCAGGCCCGCCCAGATGCAGATGATCCAGGCGAGCATGCCCACCGCCACGGCCGTACCCGCCGGCAGGAGGATGCCGTACTTGGTGTGGCGCCTGTCGTTGGCCCAGACGATGAAGCCGGTTGCGGCAGTCACCAGGACCACGATCGCGAGGGACAGCACGGCGGGGCCTACAGGGCGCCGAAACCGACCCGGCGGACTTCCTCTGCGCCGATTTCGACGTAGCCGAGGACATTGGCCGGGACGATGATCTGGCGGCCCTTCTCGTCGTTCAGGCGGAGCTCGCTGCCCTTGGCAATGGCTTCGGCCACGACTTTGGCCACAGCGTCAGCATCCTGAGCCGATTCCAGCACAATTTCACGGCCGACGTTCTGAATGCCGATCTTTACTTCCACAGCGGGGCCTCCCAGCCAGTCAAGGTTGAAATTTCAAAGGTAGTTTCAGTTGTAGTCTAGGTCTCTTTGGGGAAGCGAGAGATTCCGCGCCAAGCTAAACGGTAAATCAGGTCGCTGGCCACATCGATGTTCAGGTTCCCGTCGGTTTCGAGCCAGTAGCGGGCGCTGACCTGGGCCATGCCTGCAAGGCCGCGTCCCAGCAGCTGGGCCTCCAGCAGCGGCAGCTTGGTGTCCTCGGCGATGACCCGGGCAATGGCTTCAGCGAAGGTCTTGTTGAAGGTCTCCAGGCGCGAGCTGACGTCGGCGTCGTTGATGAGGTCGGATTCGAACACCAGCCGGTGGGCCTGGTCGTCGCTGTCTATGAAGCTGAAGTAGGCGCGCATGACGGCCTTCACGCGCTCTTTGTTGTCCGTGGTGGAGTTCATGGCCCCGAGCATCAGCGCGGTCAGCGCCTCGAGGTGGCTGTCCAGCAGGGCAAGGTAAAGCTCCCGCTTCGACGGGAAGTGCTGGTAGAGCACAGGCTTGCTGACGTGGGCCGTCTCCGCGATCTCGTCCATCGCGGCACCGTGGTAGCCATTGGCGACGAAAACCTCCTGGGCGGCGGCCAGCAGCTGGGCCCGGCGTTCATCGCGCGGCAGCCTGGCGGAACGCTGGCCGGCGGGGCGGGCCTGGCCGGCATTGGATTGCGCGGCCTGAGTTCGATCAACCGGTGCATGATGAACCACTGTTGGCCTTCTTTCCTTTGCAGTTAACTTCACTTTACCCGGGGGTAATATGACCGCGCGGTATCTTCAGGCATACATTGAAGTATGGCTTCTCCGTCCACCGCAAATACAGTCCGCACGCTCCCGGGTCCCCTCGTTGATCCCGGGCCTGCGCTTTCCACCGAAGAGGTGGAGCGGTATTCCCGGCACCTCATCATTCCCGAAATCGGCGCTGTCGGCCAAAGACGGCTGAAGAATGCGCGCGTACTGGTCATCGGCGCGGGCGGCCTGGGCTCGCCGGCGCTGCTCTACCTTGCCGCCGCCGGTGTGGGAACCATCGGGATCATCGATGACGACTCGGTGGACCTGAGCAACCTGCAGCGGCAGATCATCCACGGCACGCGGGACGTCGGCCGGCCCAAGATCGAGTCCGCCCGGGACGCCATCGCGGAACTGAACCCGCTGGTGGACGTCCGCCTGCACAACACCAGGCTGGATGCTTCCAACGCGCTGGAGCTTTTCGCCGGCTACGACCTCATCCTGGACGGGGCGGACAACTTCGCCACGCGTTACCTCGTGAACGACGCCGCCGCCATCCTCGGCAAGCCCTACGTGTGGGGATCGATCTTCCGCTTCGACGGGCAGGTCAGCGTCTTCTGGGAGCAGCACGGGCCCACCTACCGGGACCTCTATCCGGAAGCGCCGCCGGCCGGTGAAGTGCCCTCGTGCGGCGAGGGCGGCGTCTTCGGGATGCTGTGCGCGGCGGTCGGATCGCTCATGGTGACCGAGGCCGTCAAGCTGATTACCGGCGTCGGGCGTTCCCTGCTGGGCCGGGTGGCGCTGTACGACGCCCTGGGCGGCAGCTGGCGCGAGATCAGGGTGGCCAAGGACCCCGACGCCCCCCGGATCACCGAGCTGACCGACTACGAGGCGTTCTGCGGCATCGCACCGGCGGAAACCACCGACACCGAACACACCGTGACGGCAACCCAGCTGGCTACGATGCTGGCCTCGCGGCAGGCCGGACTGAAGGACTTCGACCTCGTGGACGTGCGCGAGGCGGGGGAGTACGACATTGTGCGGATTGACGGTTCGGTGCTGATCCCGCAGGGGCGCATCCTCTCCGGCGAGGCGTGGGGCGAGCTGCCGCAGGACAAGGACATCGTGTTCCACTGCAAGGCCGGGACGCGCTCGGCCGCCGTGCTGGCCGCCGCCCGGAAGGCCGGCTACCAGCGCGTCAGCCATCTCGACGGCGGCATCCTCGCCTGGGTGCGGGACGTGGAGCCCCAGAAGCCCGTCTACTGAACAGCTGCGGGGCTGCCCGCGGACTATGACGACACCCTCGCGAGCGTCAGCAGCGGCAGGGCAAGGCTCCGGGCCTCGTCGTCCAGCCCCGTGTACTCCACTTCCATGGCCAGGGAATCGTGCGGGGCCAGGTAGCTGATCCAGACCTGCTCTGTGGCGCCGGCGGCAATCGTTCCCGGGCCCCGGTCGGCGTCCTGCGGGGCCACGGTGATGCCGGAGGGCAGCAGCTTGAGGCGCAGCTGTCCGGGGCTGAACAGGACCGGCTCGGGGCGGACATTCGTGATCGCCACTTCCAGCACGACGACGTCGCCCCAGGTGAAGTTTCCCGGTTGGGGCCAGCCGGAGTCCAGGAGGGGAGCACCGTGGTGGCCGTCCCCTCCGGTGGCCTGGCGGCTGGAGATGCGCTGGATTCCGGGCTGGCCCGTGGCGGCGGCCCGGCGGGCACCGTCGGTGACCTGCGAGATTGCCGCGGCGAGCGGCGTGGCGGCAGGCTGGCCCAGGGCATCGAGCCTGGCGAGGCGGCCGGCGTCGACCAGTGAGAGGGTTCCGAAGGGTGTGTCTAGGCCCTTTCCGCTGCCCGGCCGGCTGCGGGAGACCACGCCGTAGGTTCCGCCGCCCACCAGCAGGAGCGCTCCGCCTCCCACGATCAGTCCGAATTGCCGGCGGCTCAGGGGCGGGACGGCAGGGGCCGGTGACGGAAAATTCATGGCTGCTCCCCAATATGGTTTTCACGGGCAACATCCATGCTCCCCGGGCAGCCTATGGAAAGCTTGTGGGGTCCTGTTTGTCAGAACATACGGTGTGTTCGGAAAAGACGCTAGGCGGAATTGCGGCGTTCGCCGTCCTGCGCAGCGGCTGACGTTCCGACGCCGAGCGCAGTGTGGTCAACGGGGCACTCGGCCTTGGCCGCCGCTGCGGGCTGCTCCACCGTGATGCCGTACAGGGTTTCCAGGGCTGCGACGTAGTCGTCCTGCTGGCCGTTGGACGCGAGTTCGCGGGCCCGGACGGTGGGGACATGGAGCAGCTGCTTGACCATCCGGCGCAATGCGAACTCCACCTCCTCGGCCGCGGCGGTGCACCCGTGCCGGGCGCGCACCTTTTCCATCTCCGCGTCGAGCACGCTCATGGTGTGGCGGCGGAGGGCCACAATTGCCGAGTCCACGGACCGTGCCTCGCGCTCCTGTTCAAACGCCTGGGCGGCGCCGGAAACAATGCTGCTGGCCTGGGCGAGCGACTCCGCCTGCTCCTGGGGTGCAGCGAGCCGTACAGACTCCAGCGTGAGCAGCTCCACGCCGTCGAGCTCTCCGACGGCGGGATCGAAATCGTGGGTGAGCGCCAGGTCGATGGCGATCAGCGGCTGGGTGGATCCGGCACGGACCTGGGCGAGCTCGGCAGCTTCCACCCGGGTGTCCGAGCCGCTGCAGCCGATCATGACGTCGGCGGCGGCGACAGCAGCGTGCAGGGTGTCGCCGTCGAGGGCGGTTCCGCCCCTGGTTGCCACGAAGGTGGCGGCGCGGCCCGATGATGAGAACACCGAGATATCGCGGCAGCCGCGTTCGCGCAGCAGCGCCATGGTGGCCCCGGCGTAGGCGCCGGTGCCGAACACCACGACCTTCTTCTTCGACCAGTCGGGCTCTTCCGAAAGGTCGGTGGCGAGGTCGAGTGCGACGGAGACGATGGACAGGCCGCGGGAGCCGAGGGCGGTCTGCGCCCCGACGTCCTTGGCGGTCTTGGAGGCAGCCTGGAACAGACGGACCAGCCCGGCGCTGGCCGTGCCCTCGTGCTGGGCGGTGATCAGGGCCCGGCGCACCTGCCCGGCGATCTCGCGTTCGCCAACCACTGCGGAGTCGAGCCCGGAGCTCACGGCAAAGAGGTGCTGGGTGACCTCGGGCCCGGTGTGGGTGCTGAAGGACCGGGACACGAGCTGCTCGCTGAGTCCGCTGGTTTCGCTGATCTGGCCCACCAGGGCGGCGCGTGCGGCCTCTACGTCGTCGGCGTGCGGTGCCTCGCCGTAGATTTCGTAGCGGTTGCAGGTGGCAAGGACCACCGCGCCCTTGACCGCCGGGGAACCGGCGAGGGCGGACGTGGCAATGCCGGAAGAACCGTTGCTCAGCTGAGCAACGGTTTCGAGGTCGATGTCGGCGTGTGTAGCCACCAATGAGAAAAGAACCACAGCAGGACCATCATAGCTTTTTCGCAAAGGCGTAGAACAACCCTTCAAACGGATAGGAGCTTTCCATCCCTGTGATTCCTGACACGCACCGGAGGATGCTGCTGCCGGGCGACAAGCTGTCGTTATCTTTTGGGGACTATTTTGGGCACAATCAAAGGCATGACTTCTAGCGCTGTAACCCCCGCCGGTACCGGACTCGACGCAGGCCATCCGCTTCGCGACGGACGCACTGCAGACTCTCCGCTGATTACGGCTTACCGCGGCGGCAAGCCGAGCCGCCGCCCCGTGTGGTTCATGCGCCAGGCGGGCCGTTCCCTGCCGGAGTACCTGAAGGTCCGCGAAGGCGTCGCCATGCTGGACTCCTGCCTGCGGCCCGAGCTTGCCTCCGAAATCACCCTGCAGCCGGTGCGCCGCCACGACGTGGACGCCGGCATCTTCTTCTCCGACATCGTCATTCCGCTCAAGCTGGCCGGCGTCGGCGTTGACATCGTCCCGGGCGTGGGGCCGGTCCTGGACAAGCCCGTGCGGACCGCCGCCGATGTGGCGGCCCTGCCCCGCCTGACCGAGGAGTCCCTGGAACCCATCCGGGAAGCCGTCCGGCTCACCGTGGAGCAGCTCGGCAAGACCCCCCTGATCGGTTTCGCCGGCGCGCCCTTCACGCTGGCGGCCTACATGGTGGAGGGCCGTCCCTCCCGCGACCACCTTGGTCCCCGCACCATGATGCACGCCGACCCCGAGACGTGGACGGCGCTGGCCAACTGGGCCGCGGACGCCTCCGGCCTGTTCCTGCGCGCCCAGCTGGAGGCCGGCGCCTCCGCAGGCCAGCTGTTTGATTCCTGGGCCGGTTCCCTGGGCCTGGCCGACTACAGCCGCTTCGTTGCCGCAGCCTCGTCCCGCGCCCTGGACCACGTCCGTGACCTGGGCGCGCCGCTGGTCCACTTCGGCACCGGAACCTCGGAGCTTCTGGTGGCCATGCGCGACGTCGGTGTTGACGTGGTGGGTGTGGACTACCGGCTGCCGCTGGAGGAGGCCAACCGCAGGCTGGGCGGCACCGTCCCGCTGCAGGGCAACATCGATCCTGCCCTGCTGTCCGCCCCGTGGGAGGTCCTTGAGGCGCACGTCCGCGAAGTGATCGCATCCGGCGCGGCGGCCCCCGGCCATGTACTGAACCTTGGCCACGGCGTACCGCCGGAGACGGACCCGGATGTCCTGACGCGCGTCGTGGAACTCATCCACTCCATCTCCCCGGAGTAAGGGCAGTGGCTGCAGGCAGTCCTTCGCTGGCCGGACGTACGGCACTGGTGGTCGGCGGCGGCATCTCCGGGCTCCTGGCCGCCCGGGAACTCGCCCGCGCCGGCCTCAGCGCCACAGTGCTGGAAGCGGCCGATGCGTGGGGAGGCTGCGTAGGCCGGCACGATGTGGCCGGGCTGACCCTGGACAGCGGGGCCGAGTCGTTTGCCACCCGCTCCACCGCCGTGGCCGACCTGGCCGCTGAACTGGGACTGGGCGGCCACATCGTTGCCCCGCGCCCTGGCGGCGCCTGGGTGCAGCTGCCTGGCGGAGCCCGGGAACTTCCCAAGACCGGTGTGCTGGGCATCCCGGCCAATCCCTGGGACCCGGAAGTCCGCCGCTCCCTGGGACTGGGCGGCTCCCTGCGTGCCTCGCTGGACAAACTGCTGCCCGCCTCCGTGGGAACCAGGGGCGAAGTTTCCAGCGTCTCGGCGCTGGTGCGGGCACGGATGGGCCGCCGCGTCCTCGAGCGGCTCGTCGAGCCGGTGGTGGGCGGCGTGCATTCCGCCGACCCCGGGCTGCTCGACGTCGACATGGTGGCCCCGGGCCTCCGGGCCGGGATCACCCGGCACGGCTCGCTGGCAGCGGCCGTCGCCGCCCAGCGCAAGGGAACAGGAACCTCGGACGGCCCGGCACAGGGTTCCCCAACGCAACCCGCGGCAACGTCCGGCAAGCCCGCCAAGGCGGGCTCCGCCGTCGCCGGGCTGAAGGGCGGCATGCACACCCTCGTCACGGAGCTGGTGGCCGACCTCCGGGCGCG
Source organism: Arthrobacter sp. NPDC057009 (assembly GCF_042673905.1). Taxonomy (NCBI): domain Bacteria; kingdom Bacillati; phylum Actinomycetota; class Actinomycetes; order Micrococcales; family Micrococcaceae; genus Arthrobacter; species Arthrobacter sp. NPDC057009. The sequence continues at coordinate 417,732 of NZ_JBHUSB010000001.1, read as the reverse complement.
CGGCGTGCAGCTGCTGCCCGGGACGGCAGCAACGGCAGTTGCGCGGACCCCGGACGGCTGGAAGGTAACGGCGGGGGAGGGCAGCTATACGGGCGATGTATTGGTGGTCGCCCTGGACGGGCCGTCGGCAATACAGCTCCTCGGTGCAGCGGTCCCGGCCCTGGCCGCCCATCAGCCCGGACCGGGACCTCTGGTCAAGCTCGTGACACTCGTTGTTGATCTCCCCGCGCTCGACCGGCGTCCGCGTGGCACCGGAATTCTGGTGGCGCCGCAAACGGAAGGCATCAGGGCGAAGGCCCTCACCCACGCCACCGGCAAGTGGGACTGGGTAGCGGAAGCGGCCGGACGCGGACGGCACGTGGTGCGCCTGTCCTACGGACGCAGCGAGGGTGCGCCGGCTGAGTCCGTGGACACCGGGACGGGACCGGAGCCGGCAGGGGACGAGGAACTGCTTGACATGGCTTTGCAGGATGCGTCAGCGCTGCTGACGGTGCCCGTCACACGGGAGGCCCTGGTGGACTGGGACGTCGTCAGCTGGGCCGGGGCACTGCCCTTTGCGGCTGTGGGGCACCGCCAGCGGGTCGCCGAGGTGCGGCAGGTCTGCGCGGGTATTGACGGACTGCTGATGGTCGGCGGCTGGCTGGCCGGCAACGGGTTGGCGGCCGTAGTGGCCGACACCAAGAAGCAGCTCGCCGGCTTCCTGACGCGGGGCTGAAGCGAGGGTCTCCGGGGCTGAAGCGAAGGCCTCCGGGGCAGCCCGGAGCGTCCCTGGAGGCAGCTTCCCTGGCGCCCGCGATACCTGCCCGCAGGGGCCGCCCGCAAGTTTTCCCTGGCGCGAAATTGTGTTTAGGGTCGATGACTATGGTCAATCAGAAGTCCGATGGTTTTCGTTCGCTGACTGGTTTCCATGGGGGGCTTCGGCGCGGCACAGCAGCAGCTGCGTTCGGAGCGGTACTGGTCTTGTCCGCAGGTGTTCCTGCATCCACCGCTGCCGCGGCCGAGGTGCCTGCGTCCGGCCTGCTGGGGGATTCGGAGCAGTCCGGCACAGCTGACGGAACGGCTCTGGAGGCCACCGTCGACGCCGCTGGCCTCGAAGCCTGGGCCGCGGCCGCACTGTCGAATGCCGCACTGTCGAACCACGGCAAGGGCGAGGGCAAGTCGAACCGCGACGGCGTTAAGTCGGACGAAGACGCGTCGAACGGCGGCACATCGGATGCAAGTACGTCGGACGCAGGTACGTCGGACGGCGGATCAGCCCAGCCTTCCGAGCCCTCTCCCACGGACGGGCCTTCGCCGTCCGAATCGCTGCCGCCGTCGCTGGCGCCGCTGGTTCCCTCGCCGGTTCCCTCCGTAACGCTCACGGCCAGCCCGACGCCGGACCCGTCGATCACGGCCTCGGCAACGCCCACGGAGCCGGCTCCGGCGCCGTCCGATCCCGGTGATACCGAGCCGGCGCCCTCGTCAGAGCCCACTTCTCCGGAGACGGTAGCGCCTTCCCGGCCGTCGAGGCCGTCAGGCTCTCCTGAAGCCCCTGCGCCTGCCGAAACACAGACCTCCGGGACGCCGTCCTCATCGGGCACCTCAACGTCGTCGCCGTCGGGAACGCCGTCGGAGCCGGGCAGCTGGACGGGGCCGTCGGGCAGCTGGTCGGGATCGCCGGCGGAAACCGGTGGCTCCCCGGCACGCCAGGCTCCGGCCGGAGCGCCGGGAGCTTCAGGATCCGGAACTGCCGGAGCCCCGGCGCCAGCCACGGGTGACTCCGCGGCGACCACCGAAACCGCCACTGCCGAGGCCAACCCGTTCAAGGCGATCATGGGCCTGTCCGGCGGCGCAGGCCTCAGGGGACGCTCGGCCGGAGTCTGGGGCTCGGCGCAGCTCGCCGGCCCCAACAACATGGCCACGATCAGCTCGCCGTACATGCAGGGACCGGCAGAAAGCGCGGTCCTGGGCGTGTCACAAAACGGGACCATTGCTCCGCAGGTGTGGTGGGGGGCCGGGCTGCTGGCCCTCGCCGGAGCGGCCGGAGTGGCCGCCGTCCGGATCCGCCGGTCGCTGTGAACTTAGCCACTTCTACGCAATGTAGAAGTTGAGTTTTTCGACTTAGGCCGCATGGAAGGGGCAGGATAGTAACCATGAGCCACACTCCTGCCGAATCTGTCACCAAAACCGAAGAATCAGCCGAGCAGTTCTTCACCCTCTGGACCGTGTTCAAGCGCTCCGCCGAGGTCCTCCGCAGCGCCGATGCCGCCGAGGATTTCGACGCCCTGGTGGCGCGCCTGGCCGAGGCAGGGGTAGTCCACCGCGGAAGCTACGACGTTTCCGCCATGCGCGCCGACGCCGACGTCATGGTCTGGCTCCACGGCCCCAGGCCCGAGGCGCTGCAGCAGGCCATCCGTGACATCCGCCGCAGCAAGCTGTTCGCCGGAACGGAGCTTGTCTGGTCCGCCATGGGCGTGCACCGTGAGGCCGAGTTCGCAAAGAACCACACCCCGGCGTTCTCCCGCGGCGTGGAACCGGCTCAATGGCTGTGCGTCTACCCGTTCGTCCGCTCCTACGAGTGGTACCTGCTGCCGGAGGACGAGCGCGGCAAGATGCTGCGCGACCACGGCCTGCTGGGCCGCGACTTCCCGCAGGTCATTTCCAACACCGTCTCCTCGTTCGCCCTCGGCGACTGGGAATGGATCCTCGGCCTGGAGGCGCCCGAGCTCGTTGACCTCGTGGACCTGATGCGCCACCTGCGTGCCACCGAAGCGCGCAACCACGTCCGCGAAGAGATCCCGTTCTACACCGGCCGCAGGATCTCGTCCGGCGAGATCGCCGAGGTCCTGGCATGAGCCCGCTCGATCCCCAGGAAGCCGCCGTGAATCCTGTCACCGAGGCAGGCAGGATGGCTCCCAAGGAATACGACGGCATCCTCCTCGCGTCCTTCGGCGGCCCCGAGGGCCAGGACGACGTGATCCCGTTCCTGCGCAACGTCACCCGCGGCCGGGGGATCCCCGACGAGCGTCTCGAAGAGGTGTCCCACCACTACCGCGCCAACGGCGGCATCAGCCCGATCAACCAGCAGAACCGGGAACTGAAGGCGGCCCTCGAAGCCGAGCTTGCGGCGCGGGGCATCGAGCTGCCCGTGCTGTGGGGCAACCGGAACTGGGACCCCTACATCCCGCAGACCCTCCAGGACGCGTACGACGCCGGCCACCGCCGCCTGCTCATGCTCACCACCAGTGCGTACTCCTGCTACTCCAGCTGCCGCCAGTACCGCGAGGACATCGGCATGGCCCTGACCGAAACCGGGCTCGACGGCAGGCTGGAAGTGGACAAGGTCCGCCAGTACTTCGACCACCCCGGCTTCGTGGAACCCTTCATTGAAGGCACTGCCGGGGGAGTCGCTGAGGTGCGCGCGCAGCTGGCCGCCGCCGGCAAGCCCGACGCCCCCATCCACGTTCTCTTCGCCACCCACTCCATCCCCACCCGGGATGCCGTGGCCGCCGGCCGGTCCGGGGACGAGCCCCGTGAGTTCGCCGAGGATTCCGCCTACGTGGCCCAGCACCTCGCCAACGGAGCGGAAATCATCCGCCGGGTGGAAGCCGATTCCGGCCTGTCCGCCCCCTGGTCCCTCGTGTACCAGTCGCGCTCTGGCGCTCCGCACATCCCGTGGCTTGAGCCGGACATCAACGACGCCATTGAGGACCTCGCCAAGCAGGGCGTGGCGGGCATTGTCATCGTGCCGCTGGGCTTCGTCAGCGACCACATGGAGGTCGTCTGGGACCTCGACACCGAAGCGCTGCAGACCTGCAAGGAGCTGGGCATCGCCGCCACCCGCGTGCCCACGCCGGGAACGCACCGCCGCTTTGTGGAGGGGCTCGTGGAACTGATCTGCGAACGCACGGTGGCCAACAACGTTGCCGACCGCCAGGCCGTTACCGGCCTCGGCCCCTGGTACGACGTTTGCCGTCCCGGCTGCTGCGAAAACTTCCGCGGCGAAAAGCCCACCATCGCCGGCGCCGACACCACCGTCGGCCAGGGGCACGACCCCTACCCGGCCGGGCAGGACGCGAAGTGACAGTACGGATCGGCACCCGGGCGAGCAAGCTCGCCCTGACCCAGACCCAGCAGACGGCCGACCGGCTGGCCGCCGTCGGGGGCTTCGACGTCGAGCTCGTCCATGTCAGGACCGACGGCGACGTCCTCACCGGCTCGCTGTCGCAGATGGGCGGCACCGGCGTTTTCGTGGCCGCGCTGCGTGACGCGCTGCTGAGGAACGAGTGCGACGTGGCCGTCCACTCCCTGAAGGACCTGCCCACCGGCTCCGCCCCGGGCCTGACGCTGGCCGCAACCCCGCCGCGGGTGGACGTCCGCGACGTCCTCTGCGCACGCGACGGACTCAAGCTGGCAGACCTGCCCAAGGGCGCCCGCGTCGGCACCGGCTCTCCGCGCCGGGCGGCGCAGCTGCGAGCTGTCCGCCCCGACCTGGACATCGTGGACATCCGCGGCAACGTGGACACGCGGCTGGGCCGGGTGCCCGGGCTGCCGGGCAACGCCACCGAGGCAGTGGTTGACGGGAAGTCCTGCGACCTGGACGCCGTCATCCTCGCCGCCGCAGGGCTGGAGCGGATCGGCCGCCTGGACACCGTCACCGAATACCTGGAGACGGACATCATGCTCCCGGCAGCCGGACAGGGATCGCTGGCCATCGAATGCCGCACCGCCGAGGCGCCGCGCCGGGCCGGGTCCCTCGACGGATCCCAGGGCGTGCTCGCCCAGGCGCTGGCCGCCCTTGACGACGCCGACACCAGGCTTGCGGTCACAGCCGAGCGGGCACTGCTCGCCCGGCTTGAGGCAGGCTGCGCCGCCCCCGTGGGCGCCTACGCGTACCGCAAGGGCAGCATGCTCCACCTGGAAGCCGTGGTCTGCGCCGTGGACGGCACCGCCTCGGTGCGGGACAAGCGGGCCACCGACGGACTCACCGAAGTCGGCGCCACGTTGCTGGGCATCGAACTGGCCGAGGTCCTGCTGGCAGCCGGAGCTGCGGACATCGCGGACCTGACGGCTTCCTGACCGCAGCCGGCCACCGTATGCGAACGACGAGCGGGAAGAACCCGGCGGGCGGGCGCCCGCTGGAAGGGTGCCGCGTCCTGGTGACGCGAAGCCCCGAGCGCTCCGGACCCCTCGCGGAGGCGCTGCGGCTGGCCGGCGCCGTTCCCCTGCTGCTGCCGCTCACGGCCGCGGAACGCGCCCCGGACCAGGACGCATTTGGCGAGGCGTTTGAGGCGCTGGGCGCGGGCCGCTTCGAGTGGCTCGTGGTCAGCAGCGCCACCACCGTCCTCGCCCTGCAGGAGCAGGCGGCCGAACACGGCGTGCAACTGCGGAACTGGCTTCCGGCCGGAACCCGCGTTGCGGCGGTGGGGCCGGCCAGCCGGAAGGCGCTCGAGGCTGCGGGGATTGCCGTGCATTTCGAGCCGCAGCGTGAACACTCGGCCGCAGGGATCGTGGACGGATGGCCCGGCGGTTCCGCCGCCGTGCTGTTGCCGCAGGCCGATATCGCGGCCCCGGCCCTGGCCCGGGGGCTGGAGGCGAAGGGTGCCCGGGTGCACACAGTGGTTGCCTATGCCACGGTGGATTTCCCGGCCGAGCCCGGGCGGCACCTTGGGGCAAAAATCCCCGGCGGGGCCGGAGATGGGGGCACCGCTGCGGCGCTGCCGCTGCTCACGCCCGCCGAAGCAAAAGCAGAGGTCGACGACGGCGTCCTGGCCGCCGTCGTCGCCGCCTCACCCAGCGCCGTGCGGCGGATCGCCGCGGCACTGGCGCCGCTCGGCTCCTGCCGCCTCGTGGCCATCGGCCCCGCCACCGCCGCAGAGGCGGAAACCCACGGGCTCTCTGTGGCCGCCACGGCGCGGGAGGCCACTCCCGAAGGGCTCGTCGCCGCCGTCGTCCGGGCCATTGGCGCTCCTTGAGCAGTTGACGCCCCCTAAGCACCGGCCACCATCATCAGCAGTCAGCAACAGCAGTCACCAACAGCAGGCAAAACAGTGAAGGACAGGACATGAGCTTTCCGCACCACCGCCCCCGGCGGCTCCGCACCACCCCGGCCATGCGCAGGCTCACGGCCGAACACCGGCTTGCACCGGCAGACCTGATCCTTCCCGCGTTCATTCGCGAGGGCCTGTCCGAGCCCAACCCGATCGCCTCCATGCCGGGCGTCGTGCAGCACACCACGGACACCCTCAAGCGGGCGGCGGCTGAGGCCGTGGAACTGGGCGTCGGCGGCATCATGCTGTTTGGCATCCCCGAGACCCGGGACGCAGAGGGAACGGCGTCGCTCGACCCGGACGGCGTGCTCAACAAGGCCATCCGGGACGTCCGGGCCGAGGTGGGGGACAGCCTTGTGGTGATGAGCGACGTGTGCCTGGATGAATTCACCGACCACGGGCACTGCGGCGTCCTAGACAGCGACGGCTACGTGGATAACGACGCCACGCTGAAAATCTACGCCAGGATGGCCGTGGCCCAGGCCGACGCCGGCGCCCACGTGCTGGGTCCTTCGGGCATGATGGACGGCCAGATCGGCGTGATCCGCGAGGCCCTCGAGCGGGCCGGGCACGTGAATACCGCCGTGCTGGCCTACGCCGCGAAGTATGCGTCGGCCTTCTACGGCCCATTCCGGGAAGCAGTGGATTCGCAGCTCAAGGGCGACCGCAGGACCTACCAGATGGACGCCGCCAACCGGCGCGAGGCCGTCCAGGAGGTGGAACTGGACCTTGCCGAGGGCGCAGACATGGTGATGGTCAAACCTGCGATGAGCTACCTCGACATCCTGGCCGACGTCGCAGACCTCAGCCCGGTGCCGGTCGCCGCCTACCAGATCTCCGGGGAGTACGCCATGATCGAGGCCGCGGCCGCCAACGGCTGGATTGACCGCCGCGCCGCCATCACTGAATCCGTCCTGGGCATCCGGCGGGCCGGGGCCGATATGGTCCTCACGTACTGGGCCAGTGAAATCGCCGGCTGGCTCAGGGAATCCTGATGCCGGAGCCAGCCACAGATCCCAGCCAACCCGTAGGACCCATCCAGCCGGTCGGACCCGGGCAGATCCTGCTGGGCCTGAACACGTTCGGCGACGTCGGCGTGGACGGCGCCGGCGAGCCGAAGCCGCACGCCCGGGTGCTGCGGGAGCTGCTGGATCAGGCGGTACTCGCTGACGCCGTCGGACTCCACGCCTTCGGCGTGGGGGAACACCACCGCCGCGACTTCGCGGTGTCAGCCCCCGAGGTGTTCCTGGCGGCGGCCGCGGCCCGGACCAGCAACATCCGGCTCGGTTCGGCCGTCACCGTCCTGAGCTCCGACGACCCCATCCGTGTCTTCCAGCGTTTCTCCACGGTGGACGCCCTGTCCGGCGGCCGCGCCGAGGTCATGCTGGGCCGCGGCTCGTTCATCGAGTCCTTTCCGCTGTTCGGCCTGGACCTGGCGGACTACGAGGTGCTGTTCGAGGAGAAGCTCGAGCTCTTCGACAGGGTGCGGGCGCAGAAGCCGGTCCACTGGGAAGGCCGCACCCGTCCGGCCCTGGCCGGCCTGAGCGTCTACCCGCCGCTGGAGCACCACCTGCTGCCGGCCTGGATCGGCGTGGGCGGCACCCCGGAGTCCGTGCTGCGGTGCGCGCAGTACGGCTACCCGATCATCTTTGCCATCATCGGCGGCCAGCCCCGCGCCTTCGCCCCGCTGGTGGACCTGTACCGCGAGGCGATGGACAAGTACGGCCAGCCCATGCAGCAGATCGCCACCCACTCGCCCGGGCACATCGCCGAAACCGATGAGGCGGCCCGCGAGGAGCTGTTTCCGCACTGGCTTGCGCAACGGAACAGGATCGGCGCCGAGCGCGGCTGGGGCCCGGGAAACCGGCGCGAATTTGATGCGATGTGCGGCCCCGAGGGCGCTCTGTACGTCGGCTCCCCGGAAACGGTGGCGCGGAAGATCGCACTGCTCAAACGGAACCTCGCCGTCGACCGCTTCGACCTCAAGTACGGCAACGGCACGCTGCCGCACGAATCCATGATGCGCTGCATCGAACTCTTCGGCACCGTGGTGGCACCGCGGGTGGCCGAACTCCTGTCCGGTGACACTCCCGCAGACTGAAAGAATGGGAACCATGACTTCCAGTACCCCTCGCAACGAGGAACTTTTCGACCGCGCCCGCCAGCTGATGCCCGGCGGCGTCAACTCGCCTGTCCGCGCCTTCGGTTCCGTCGGCGGCACGCCCCGCTTCATGGTGGCGGCCAAGGGCCCCTACCTGACGGATGCCGACGGCAACGACTACGTGGACCTGGTCTGCTCCTGGGGCCCGGCCCTGCTGGGGCACGCCCACCCGGCGGTCCTCGACGCCGTGCACGCCGCCGTCGACCGCGGGCTCTCCTTCGGCGCCTCGACCCCCGATGAGGCCAACCTTGCGGCGATCGTCAAGGAACGCGTTCCCGCCGTCGAACGGCTGCGCATGGTCTCCACCGGCACCGAAGCCACCATGACGGCGATCAGGCTGGCCAGGGGCTTCACCGGCCGCAACCTGGTCATCAAGTTCGCCGGCTGCTACCACGGCCACCTCGACGGGCTGCTCGCTTCCGCAGGCTCCGGCGTGGCCACCCTGGCGCTGCCCGGTTCCGCGGGCGTCACGGCTGCCACCGCCGCCGAGACCCTGGTGCTGCCGTACAACGACCTCGGCGCCGTCGAGGCCGCCTTCGCCGAGCACGGGCCGAACATCGCCGCCGTCATCACCGAGGCTGCGCCCGCCAACATGGGCGTGGTCACCCCCGGTGAGGGCTTCAACGCCGGCCTGTCACGGATCACCGCCGCCCACGGGGCCCTGCTGATCGTCGACGAGGTCCTGACCGGCTTCCGCACCGGCTACTCGGGGTACTGGGGACTTACCGGCGGCGCCGCCGACGCCACGGAGAAGTGGACCCCCGACCTGCTGACCTTCGGCAAGGTCATCGGCGGAGGCATGCCGACGGCGGCCCTCGGCGGCCGTGCCGATGTCATGGACTACCTTGCGCCGCTCGGTCCCGTCTACCAGGCAGGCACGCTGTCCGGCAATCCGGTGGCCATGGCGGCCGGCGTGGCCACCCTGACCCACGCCACCCGGGACGTGTACTCGTTCGTGGACGCCCGGTCGCTGGAACTGTCCGGCGCCCTGTCCGCCGCCCTCGACGCGGCCGGCGTGGACCACTCCATCCAGCGGGCCGGGAACCTCTTCTCGGTGGCCTTCGGCACGTCCGAGCACGGGGTCCACAACTACAGCGACGCGCTGAAGCAGGAGGCGTTCCGCTACGCGCCCTTCTTCCACTCGATGCTGGATTCGGGCGTCTACCTGCCGCCGTCCGTCTTTGAGGCCTGGTTCCTGTCCGCGGCGCACGACGACGCCGCCATGAACCGGATCTTCGAGGCACTGCCCGCCGCAGCGGAGGCGGCCGCCGCCGCAAAGGCCTGATACGCCGTCGGGCATAAAAAAACTCTGGCACCCGCCGCGGCGGGTGCCAGAGTTTTTTGTTCTGTTCCGGCTTGCCGGAAAGCCTGCCTAGAAGGCTACGGTCACGTCACCGTTGGGCCATTCCTTCTGGATGAAGGCCTTGACCTCGGGGGAGTGCAGGAGTTCGTCCAGCTTCTTGATGCGCGGGTCGTCCTTGGACTCCTCGCGCCAGGCCAGGAAGTTGGCGTAGGGGTTGTTCTCGGTGGACTCCACGGCCAGCGCATCCGTGGTGCTGAGCCCGGCCTTGAGGATGAAGTTGCCGTTGATCAGGGCCAGGTCCACGGAGGGATCCTTGAGGTCGTTGATCAGCAGTTCAGGCTGGTTCTCGGAGAACTTCAGCTTCTTCGGGTTCTGGGCATCGGTCAGGCCGATGACGGAGGAGTCATCCTTGATGTCCTTGACGAGGCCGGCCTTTTCCAGCACCCGCAGCGCCCGGACCTGGTTGGAGGGATCGTTGGTGATGGCGATCTTGGCGCCGTCCTTGATCTCGCTGATGTCCTTGACCTTCTCGGAGAAGGCGGCGTACGGCTCAATGTGGACGCCTTCGCCGTGGCCGAACTTGTAGCCCTTGGTCTTGACCTGGTCCTCGAACCACGGCAGGTGCTGGTAGTAGTTGGCGTCCAGCGAGCCGTCGCTCAGAGCGGTGTTCGGCGTCTGGTAGTCCTCAATTTCCTTGATGTCCAGCTTGAGGCCTGCCTTCGGGGCGAGGTCCTGGTTGAGGAATTCAAGGATCTTCGCCTGCGGGACGGGGCTGGCACCGACGGTGATGGTGACGGGCTTGGCCGGGTCAAGGGCCTGGGTGGATTCGGCGCTGGGCGCGGTGGAACCGCCGCACCCGGTGAGCGCCAGGGCCGCGGCGATGCCGGTGGCGAGGAGGGTGAGTGATTTACGCATGGGATGCGTCCTTTCGAAATAGCCTGGATCCCGACGGCGGCGCCGGGGAGATCCTAATCAGGTGCAGTGAGCGGCTACCCGCTGCGGTGAAGATTTTTAGCGGTGGTCCAGGCTCCGGGAGATCCATTCACCCGTGAGCTGGATGAGCTGGACGAGCACAATAATCAGCACGATGGTGACGATCATGACCGTGACGTCGAAGCGCTGGAAGCCATAGTTGTAGGCGAGTTTTCCGAGTCCGCCGCCGCCGACGAGGCCGGCCATGGCGCTGTACCCCACCAGGGTGACAACCGTGGTGGTCGCCGCGGCAACGAGGGCGGGCAGGGACTCGGGCAGCATCACCTTGCTGATGACCTGCATCCGGGTGGAGCCCATCACCTGCGCAGCATCGATCTTGCCGTGGTGGACGTCGCGGAGGCAGGCCTCCACCAGGCGCGCGAAGAACGGGATGGTTCCGATGGAGAGTGAAACGGAGGCAGCCACGGGGCCGAGGCTGGTCCCGACGAGAAGCCGGGCGAGCGGGATCAGGGCCACCATCAGGATCGCGAAGGGGATGGAGCGGGTGATGTTAACGACGATGTCGCTGACGATCCGGTTGAGCACGGGCATGGGCCGCAGCCCGCCGGGAGCGGTGACGTGCAGGAAGACGCCCAGCGGCAGTCCGACCAGCACGGTGAAGAAGGCCGAGATTCCCACCATCTGGAGCGTCTCGACGATGGCTTCCGGCAGTGCCTTGGCCAGGACAGGATTGCTGAAGATCTCGTTCACTTGACGTCTCCCGTCTCGGCGGCGAAACCGGTGTCCGCCGGGGCGAATTCGGCCAGTTCCGCGTCATCGGCGGCGGGCCCCGCCAGTTTCGCGCTGATGCCGCGGTCGCGGAGGTAGCGCAGGACGGCGTCGTAGTCGGCGTTATTGGCCAGCTGGACCCGCAAGTGGCCGAACTGCTGGCCGCCGAGGGTTTCGACGCTGCCGGCCAGAACGTTCAGGTCAATGTCAAAATGGCGTGCCACACCCGTGAGCACGGGTTCCTTGGCGCCTTCGCCGGAGAAGAGGATTTCCAGGACAGGTCCGGCCTGGAGCGCACCCTTGATCGGCTCTGCTGCCGGCAGCGGCAGAAGTGCGCGCGCCAGCTTGCTGTCGAGGTCCGAGGCGACTTCGGCGAGGGCGCCGGACTCGATCACCCGGCCCTTGGACAGCAGGGACACCGACCCGCAGACGCGCTTCACCACGTGCATTTCATGGGTGATGATGAGCACCGTGAGCTGCAGGCGGCGGGTCAGGTCCTGGATCAGGTCGAGGATTTCATCGGTGGTGGCCGGGTCCAGCGCGGACGTGGGCTCGTCGCAGAGCAGGACGTCCGGATCCGAGGCCAGGGCGCGGGCGATGCCAACACGCTGGCGCTGTCCGCCGGAAAGCTGGGAGGGGTACGCGTTCTCGAAGCCCTCGAGGCCCACGAGTTTGAGCAGTTCGGCGACTTTTGCGCGGGTCTTGTCCTTCGGCGCCTTCACCAGTTCCAGGGGATGGGCCACATTTCCGGCAGCCGTGCGCGAATCCATGAGGTTCGCGTGCTGGAAGACCATGCCGATACGGCGGCGGGCGGCGCGGATTTCAGAGTCACGGACAGAGCTTAGTTCGGTACCGTCGATGTTGACCGACCCCGACGTCGGGCGGTCCAGGAGTGTCAGGCAGCGCACCAGGGTGGACTTGCCCGCTCCGGAGTGGCCGATGATGCCGTGGATGGAGCCTTTGGGGACAGAAAGCGAAACCCCGTCAAGGGCCACCACTTCCTTTTTCCCCTGACGGTAGACCTTGCGCAGGTCGGTGACTGTGATCATTTATCCTCAGGAGGTAGGACTTGGGCAGGGCATAGCACAAGCGCGGCACTGCACTAAATTATGTCAGCGCAGGGAAACGCCAGCCACTTCCGAAGATCATTCGGTCATTTAGGGGAAACGCCGCCTTTTTGACTGCTGGCGCCGGTGCGCACCTGCGTGATTGGCGGCAGCCGGGGGTCTTTCTGAATCGCGGGGGCGGCAGGGCACCTGCGGGGCTTTGGCCGGAGGTTGTGATCTTCGTCCCAGCGCCTTCCGTTTTGCCCCAGGAGTGTCTCCCCGCTCTGGCGGGCCTGGCCCTAGAAGCCGCCGCGGCTGGCATCCTCCGGCGGCAGGACCGGCCAGTCGCCCTCAATGACGGCGGCGGGCTTGGTCTTGCGGAGGTACTGCTGGAAGTCGGCTGCCTGGCTGACAGCCCAGTCCACCTGCAGCTGGTGCAGTTGGCTGGCGGGCATGTTCAGCTTGGGGAATTTCCCGGCCATGGCGTCGAGCATGCGCAGGGTGGCCAGGGCGTCCGCGGCGGATGTGTGCGCGTTTTCAAGCTCCACGCCGTACTCCTCGCACAGCGCGGTCAGCGTCCTTTTTCCCTTGCGGTACCGGTCCACCTGCTTGTTCATGATGTAGGGGTCCAGCACGGGGAATCGGCTCAGCTGCGGCACGCCGTAGCGGGCGGATTCGGCGGCCAGGACGGTGAAGTCGTAACTGGCGTTGAACGCGATTACGGGCACGTCGTCGTCGAACAGCCCCTGGAGCACGGCAGCGACTTCCCTGGTGACATCGGCAGCCGGCCTGCCGTGGGTGCGGGCGTGTTCGGTGGTAATCCCGTGGACGTCGCTGGCCTCCGCCGGGATCTCAACCCCGGGGTCTGCCAGCCACTCATGCTCCCGCACCACGTTTCCGGAACTGTCCACCACCGTGACGGAAGCCGTCACGATCCGGGCGGCACGGGAATTGCGCCCCGTGGTTTCGAGATCGAACGCGGCCCGGGGGAGAGTGTTCCAAGTGCTCATGGCTCAAAATTACCCGGAGCCACTGACAGTCACGGTGCTTGCCGCCCGCGTGTCCGGTCAGGTGTGGGAAGAGGCACACGAAGCCCCTGCCGGCGGCTGATGATGCGTGCCGGCCGATAGTCTGGGGGACATGCGGGAGGAGTACGTGGAGGCGGTGTTGGCGGTAGTCGGCCTCATCCCGGCTGGTTCGGTGCTGGCATACGGGGACGTCGCTGAACTTCTTGGCTCGGGAGGGCCGCGGCAGGTGGGGTCCGTCCTGAGCCATTACGGCAGCAGCGTTCCGTGGTGGCGGGTACTGCGGGCCAGCGGACTGGCGCCGGACGGCCATGAGTCCGAGGCCCTCAGCTGCTACCTGCAGGAAGGCACGCCCCTGCGCGGGGACTATCGCGAGTACGCCAGGACGGGCGGGGGACGCTGGCGGGTGGATCTGGCCGCTGCCCGGTGGGAGCCGTCCGACGCAGATTTCGACGCCCTGGACAGGATTGCTGAGCGGCTGGAAGCGTCGCTGCGAAAATTGTCAGTCCCCGATGATGGAATGTCCGTGTGACCGCAACACTCGATCAGACCGACGCTCAGACAATATTCGGCCAGGCCGCTGAACAGGGCCACGCGGACTCCCCGTCCGCCGCACCGTTCCCTGCCACCGGCCTGCGTTTGCTGCCTCCTCGCCAGGTGCACTCCCGCGTCCCGGTCCTCACCCCGGACCAGCTGGCCGCCGTCGAAGTGCCCCGCGGTGCCGGGCCCGTACTGGTCCCGGGCGCGCCCGGCACCGGAAAGTCCACCGTGCTCATCGAAGCGGTAATCCGCCGGGTTGAGGCGGACGGGGTGGACCCGGAACGGATCCTCATTCTCGCTCCCGGACGGCTCGCTGCCGATACCCTCCGTGACCGGTTCACCGCCAGGCTGAACCGGAGCCTGAGCACTACGCCGGCCCGCACGTGGGCGGCATATGCCTTTGACCTCATCCGCCGTGCCAAAGCCGAAGGGCTCCTTCCGCTGTCCAAGGCCCCGCGGCTGCTGTCCGGTCCCGAGCAAGACCTCATCATCAAGGAACTGCTGGACGGGCACGCCATGCCGGGCCTCGGTCTGCCCTGGCCCGACGACCTCACGGCAGCCCTGCCCACGCGCGGGTTCCGGCACGAGGTCCGCCAGTTGTTCGACCGGATTACAGAGGCAGGCCGCACCGCCGATGACCTCGCCAGCCTGGGCCGGGCCTGCGGGCGGCCGGACTGGATTGCCGCTGCGGCACTGTACGCCGAGTACCGGGATGTCCTCGACCTGCGCATGCCGGAGGCTTTCGACCCCGCGGGCATCATCACTGCGGCCCGCCAGCTCTTTCAGGACTTTCCGGACTTCCTGGCGGCCGAACGCGACCGGCTCCAGCTGATTCTTGTGGACGATATCCAGGAGGCCAATCCGGCCGTCTTCGAACTCCTGGCCGATGTGGCCGCGGGCAAGGACGTCTATGTTACGTCCGCCCCGGACACCGTGGTGCAGGGGTTCCGTGGTGCGCGGCCGGATCTCGTGTCCGAGCTGCCCGGGCTTCTGGGCGGCGGGGAGCGGACTGTCATTGAGAAGCCGCTGGTCCATGCCCACCGCCATCAGCCGGCGGTGGCCCAGGCCTGGCTGGGGGTCGCGGACCGGATTTCACTCCGGGCCGGCGGCCAGCTCGCCCGGCGCCTGGACCCGGTTGGCGCCGGCCCTGATGAAGCTGCAGGCGGCGCAGGCGGCACCGTGGAAGCGCACCTCCTTCCTTCAGCGGTGCACGAGCTGCGGTACGTCGCCCAAAGAATCCTCGAGGCGCACCTCAGGGACGGGCGCCCGCTCGAGGACATCGCCGTCATCGTCCGCAACGGCGGCCAGCTGAGCCAGCTGCAGCGTTATCTCTCCGGCCAGGGCATTCCCGTACGGATTCCCGTGGCCGAGTCGGCCGTGCGGGATGAGGTGGCCGTCCGTCCGCTGCTCGATGCCTACGCGGCGGCACTGGACCCGGCGGTCCTCACGCCCGAATCCGCCGTCTCGCTCCTGACCTCCCGGATCGGCGGGGCCACATCCCTGGAGCTGCGCCGGCTCCGCCAGTCGCTCCGGCGGGAGGAGCTGCTGGGCGGCGGCGGCCGTTCCAGCGATTCGCTGCTCGTGGAGGCACTCCTTGAACCCGGCGCCCTCGGCTCCCTCGGCATCGAAGGCAGGTCGGCGCGCAGGGTGGCGCGGATGATCCAGGCCGGCCGGAAGGCCGTTGCCGAACCCGGCGCCAACGCGGAGACGGTGCTGTGGGCCCTCTGGCACTCCACCGGGCTCTCGGGAGCCTGGACTGCCGCGGCCCTGGCCGGCGGACTCGTAGGGTCCCGCGCCGACCGGGACCTCGACGCCATGATGGCGCTGTTCCACACCGCCGAACGCTACGTGGACCAGATGCCCGGATCCGGGCCGGAACAGTTCCTGGAGTACCTGCTGAACCAGGAGCTGCCCATGGACACCCTGGCGGCGCGAGCCCAGGTTGACGACGCCGTGGAGCTCATGACGCCCGCCAGCGCCGCCGGCCGGGAATGGCCCTTCGTTATCGTTGCTGGCCTCCAGGAAGGCGTCTGGCCCAACACGCGCCTCCGCGGCGAACTGCTCGGCAGCACACTGTTCGCGGACGCCGTCGAACACGGTGTGGAGTACGCGCTCCAGCTCGGCCCGCTGAGCCGGCTGCGGGAGATCCGCTACGACGAACTCCGCAGCTTTTCCACGGCGGTGTCCCGGGCCAAAGACGTGCTGCTGTGCACCGCCGTATCTTCGGAGGACGAACAGCCGTCCTCCTTCCTGGACTACGTCGCGCCGCTGCTGCCCGACCAGGACGGGCGCGGCTACACCCCGGTGGAACGGCCCCTGACGCTGCGTGCGCTCGTAGCCGAACTCCGCCAGTACGCCCAGCTGGACGGCAGATTCGCCGCCGAGGCGGATGAGGCGGTGCGCGTCCTGGCCCGCCTTGCCACCGCGGAGCCTGCCGTTCCCGGAGCCCATCCCGACACCTGGTGGGGGCTTGCCCCGCTGACATCCGTGGACCGCGTCGTGCCGCCCGGCGGCACCGTCTATGTTTCGCCGTCCAAGGTGGAGTCAGTGCAGAAATCACCGCTGGACTGGTTCATCCAGGCCGCCGGCGGGGAGGCCGCGACGGACTTCGCCCGCAGCCTCGGCACCCTGGTGCATGCCATCGCCCAGGACCTCCCCGACGCCAGCGGAACGGAATACCTCGCCGAGCTGGTCAAGCGGTGGCCCGCCCTGGGAATGAAGGACAACTGGGAAGGGAAGCTGGACTTCCGCAGGGCGGAAGCCATGGTCCGGAAACTGGCACAGTACATCCTCGTCATGCGCAGCGAGGGCCGGCGCCTTGCGGGGGTCGAGCAGGACTTCGAGGTGATCCTGCCGGAACCGGTCGCCGTCCCCCGGACGGACGTTCCCACCGATGAGGGGGCCCGGTCAGCCGTGCTGCGGGGACAGGTGGACCGGCTGGAGATCGACGCCGAGGGGCGCCTGGTGATCGTTGACCTCAAGACGGGCAAGCGGCAGCCGGGCAAGGCAGAGCTGGGCAGGCACCCGCAGCTGGGCGCCTACCAGGCGGCCGTTCTGGCCGGCGGCTTTGGCGCTTCCGCGGTTTCCGACGCCGGTGCCCAGACCACAGGTGCCCAGACCACTGGTGCCCAGCCCGGCGGTGCCGTGCTTGCCCAGCTGGGCACCACCACCAAGAGCCCGGGCATCCAGCACCAGGATCCGCTCGATCCGGGGGACAACTGGGCGATGGAGATGGTCAATGACGCAGCCGCGGTGATGTCCGGCCACGAGTTCGAGGCACGGCACGATCCCGCCAAGGCCGGTTTCGGCGGCTCCGGCTGCCGGCTTCCGGAGGTATGTCCGCTGTGTGCGCGGGGAAAGCAGGTTACCGAATGAGCCGGACGCCGGAGCTGCCCGAGCCCCGATTCAGCCCCGAGGAATTGTCCGCGTTGCTGGGTGAGAAAAACCTGCCGACGGCGGAACAATCGGCCATCATTTCCTCGCCCCTTGCGCCCCGGCTGGTCATTGCCGGCGCCGGTTCGGGCAAGACCGCCACCATGGCCGACCGTGTCGTCTGGCTGGTCGCCAACGGCTGGGTCAAGCCGGAGGAAGTCCTCGGTGTCACCTTCACGAGAAAGGCCGCCGGCGAACTGGCCAGCCGCATCCGCGCCAAGCTCGGCGCGCTGCAGCGGTCGGCCACCGGCAACGGCGGCAACGCCGGTGACGCCATGCCAGGGGGCCTGCTCAGCGCCGACGCCCTGGAGCCCAAGGTCTCCACCTACCACTCGTTTGCCAGCGGCATCGTCTCCGACTACGGTCTGCGGCTCGGAATCGAGAGGGACGTCGTGCTGCTGGGCGGCGCCCAGGCCTGGCAGCTGGCCAGCGAGGTTGTTGAGGCCTTCGACGGCGAGTACTCCCATTTCCGGGTGGCCAAGTCCACCCTCGTCAAAGCCGTCATCCAGCTGGCGGGGGAGTGCGCGGAGCACCTCCAGGATCCGGACGGTGTCCAAAGCTGGCTGATGCAGCGGCTCGCCGAGTTCGAGGCCCTGCCGTATGTGGCCGGGGCCAAGAAGAACCCGACCCAGGCCGCGGGCGAGCTGGGAGCGGTGCTCCGGACGAGGGCCAGTGTGGCAGAGCTCGTGGGGCGGTACGCGGAAGCCAAACGGGCACGCGGCGCGCTGGACTTCGGCGACCTCGTGGCGCTCGCGGCACGCGTCGCCCGGGAGGTGCCCCTGGCCGCCCAGATGGAGCGCCAGCGCTACAAAGTGGTGCTGCTGGACGAGTTCCAGGACACCTCGCACGCCCAGCTGGTGCTGTTCTCCCGGCTCTTCGGGGACGGCCACGCCGTCACGGCCGTCGGCGATCCGAACCAGTCCATCTACGGCTTCCGCGGGGCATCCGCCGGCCAGCTGTTCCACTTTGTCAACGAGTTTCCCGTCAGCGTCGGGGATGGCCAGTCAGGAACCGTGTCCCGGCGTCCCGCTCCCGTTTCTTACCTGACCACCGCCTGGCGGAACGGCCGCAACATCCTCGCCGCGGCCAACCTCATCTCCGCCCCGCTCAGTGCGGCCGCCGCGCAGGCCGGGCCGGCGGGGCAGCGGACCTCCGCCGCGGCGGTGGAGGTCCCGGCGCTGCGGCCCAGCCCGGCGGCAGTCCAGGGCCGGGTGCTGATCGGGCGTTTCGCCACGGATGAGGATGAAGCAGCGGCCATCGCCAAGGATCTCCTGAAGTTCCGGGCCACGGACTTCGACGGATCCTCCTCGGCGCCGGGCGTCCAGCCGGCCATGGCAGTCCTGTGCCGCAGGCGCGCGCAGATGGAATGCCTCCGCAAGGAGTTTGAGGCCACCGGCATCCCGTACGAAATCGTTGGCCTCGGCGGGCTGCTGGACACTCCCGAAATCGTGGACCTGGTTTCGACGCTCCGGGTCCTGGCCGACCCCGGCCGGTCCGATTCACTGATGCGGCTGCTGGCCGGTGCCCGCTGGCGGATCGGCCCCGCCGACCTCATGGCGTTCCGGGACTGGTCCGCGTTTCTGGCCCGCCGCCGCGGCTTGGTCGACGACGGCCGCGGAGCCGGCGGCAACGGCCCGTCAGGCGGGGGCGAAAGGAATCCGGAAGCCGACGACGTCGTCATCGAGGGCGACATCACCGACGCCGCCAGCCTCGTCGAAGCCCTGGACTGGCTGCCCAACGAGGGCTGGACGTCCGCGCACGGCCGCAGCCTGACGCCGCCTGCCCGGGAACGGCTGCAGCGCCTCGGCACAGAGCTGCGGCAGCTTCGGGCGCTGATGGGGGAGGACCTGACCACCCTGCTGGGCGAGGTGGAACGGGCCATGCTGCTGGACATCGAGGTTGCCGCGAGGCCCGGTTACAGCATCCACCAGGCGCGGCGGAACCTGGATGCCTTCCAGGACGCGGCAGCAGGGTTCCTGCAGACATCCCACCGGGTGGACGTCCTGGCCTTCCTGTCATGGCTGGAAGCTGCGGCATCGGAAGAGGGCGGCCTGGACGTTCCGCCCGCGGACGTCAACCACGAGGCAGTGCAGCTGCTGACGGTGCATGCCTCCAAGGGGCTGGAATGGGACGTCGTATTCGTTCCCGGCCTCAACTCGGGCGCGTTCCCCAGCAGCCGCGACTCGAGATGGAGCAGCGGTTCCGCGGCCCTGCCCTGGCCGCTGCGGGGTGACCGTGCCGATCTTCCGCAGTGGGACCTCGACCAGCCGGACCAGAAGGGGTGGCTGGACGCCGAGAAGGTGTTCAAGGGAGACGTGCAGGCCCATGGGGAGGCGGAGGAGCGCAGGCTGGCCTACGTTGCCTACACCCGCGCCAAGCACGTGCTCTGGGTCTCCAGCGGGGCCTGGGTCGGCGGGCGCGGCGCGATGGCGGAGATGTCGCCGTTCCTTGCCGAGCTGGCGCCACTGGCGGAAGCGGATACTGCGGAAATCCACCCCGCCTCTGTGGACGAGCAATCCCTGCCCACGGAAAGCCCCCTGACCCGGGAGCTGGAGGTGGCCGCCTGGCCGTATGATCCGCTGGAAGGTCCTGTGGATCCCCGCAGCGGGAACCGGCTCCGGCTGGTGCCGGGCCGGCGGGCGGCCATGGACCGCGCCGCAGACCGGCTGCTTGCCGAGATCGCCGCTGTTGAGGCCGGTGCGCCGGGGCTTCCGGAGGGGCAGGGTCTCCGTCCCCTGGCGGCAGGCTGGGGACGCGAGGCTGACCTCCTGCTGGAACGCCGTGCCAGGCGCGCCCGGAGCCGCGACGTGCACCTGCCAGGGCACATCTCGGCGTCCACCCTGGTGGACCTGGGGGAGGACGCCGAGGCTGTGGTCCAGCGGCTCAGGCGGCCGGTCCCGCGCGAACCTGGCATGTCCGCTCGCAAAGGCACGGCCTTCCATGCCTGGGTGGAGGAATACTTCGGAACGGCAGGAATGCTGGATCTCGGTGAAGCGCCGGGCTCTGACAACCACATTGACGAGGCCTACGGCCTCGACGACATGGTGGCTACCTTCAAGGACTCCCGGTGGGCGCACCGCTCGCCGGCGTTCGTGGAAGTCCCCGTGGAGACCCGGATCGGCGACGTGGTGGTCCGCGGCCGCATCGACGCCGTGTTCCGGGACGCCGACGGCGGCTGGGATCTGGTGGACTGGAAGACCGGCCGCCGGCCGTCCGCCGCACAGCTGAAGACCAAGGGTGTGCAGCTGGCTGTCTACCGGCTGGCCTGGGCACGGCTCAAGGGCGTGCCGCTGGAAGAGGTGCGGGCAGCATTCTTCTACGTGGCGGACAACCATGTGGTGCGCCCCCACGACCTCGCCTCAGCAGCCGAACTCGAAGGAATCGTGGCCGCCGCCCTGGCGGGTTAGTAAACGGCCCGGCTAGTAAGCGCCACTGAGCCCGCCCGTCAGGGCGTCTTGGCGTCAACCACGGTGAGGGCAACTGTGGACGTGTCCGCGCCTGACGGCTTCGAACCCTGTGCGTCTTCCTCCGCGTGGGGGGCCTCCGCCCGGGCGGCCTCAGCTTCGCCTGATGTCCCTGCCTCCGCGGCTTCAGGAGGAGTGCCGGGGCGTACCGGCCGGTCTGCCGGCTTGTCCGTGTCCTCTCCGCCTCCGGTTTCGTCAGCGGGGATGGGCGTGATCTCCACCGGGAGCGGCGCCGCTTCAACGGGGATGGGTGTGACGTGGACGGCGGGCATGGCCTCGGAGATATCGGTGGCTGCCGGGGCATCCACAAGGCCGGGTGCTGCCGGTGCATGGCTGGTTGGCGGGGATTCGGGCTTGGCGGGTGGCAGCGGCTCGACGCTGATGGGCTGTCCTCCGTACTCGGCGATATCGGCCGCCAGTGTGGAGAGCATCCCTTCCGCCTCGGCGATCATCTCCGCGTCGGCTGCCGCGATGCCCTTAACGAGGTACTGCGCCAGGGCGAATTCGGCCGAGAGCGCGGCGCGCCGCAGCAGGTGGGTGTCGGGGGCGTCCCGGCGTTTTGCGGTGTAGTGCTTCACCACGGCGTCGACGAATTCGTGCTCATTGGATGCCACGAGCCAGGCGAGGTCGTCGGCGGGGTCGCCAATGCGCAGGTCGGTCCAGCCGGTGACGGCCGTGACGCGGTCATCCTCGACCAGCAGGTTGTCCTCGTGCAGGTCACCGTGCACCACGCAGGGGTTGAAGCGCCACAGCGAGACGTCTTCCATGGCGTGCTCCCACCGGCGAAGCAGGAGGGCCGGAATCTTGCCTGTGGTGGCGGCCATGTCGAGTTCGTTGAGCCTGCGCTGGCGGAACTCGTTGGGCGTGTAGGTGGGCAGGTCAGCGTTGCTCACCAGCGTGCGGGGCAGGTCGTGGATGGCCGCCAGGGCCGTGCCGATCTCCTTCGCCAATTCCTGCGGGCCGGCTGTCAGCTCTTCCACGGTGCGCGTGGCGCCATGCAGGTGGGAATACACGAAGGTGGTCAGGTTCTGCTGCCGGACGGTGCCGGCCACAGTCGGCATGAGAAACGGCAGTTCGGCCCGGATGGCCGGTGCGAAGGCCCGCAGGACCAGGAACTCAGTCTCCAGCCTGGTGCTGGCTTCGGCGTGCCGGGGTGAGCGGACGCGCCAGCGCTTTCCTTCGGCATCGAGGAGGAGAGCCGAATCAAAGTCAGCCGGGTCATCCGGGGCAGAGCTCACAGCGGTCGGGCTCAGTCCGGGGACTGCCGCGGTGGCCACAGCTGCCAGTTCGATTGGTTCTCTTCTCACGGTTCCACGGTAGATTGAGCGGCGTCCAAGACAACGATGTGTCGCGGCGAGTCTCCAGATCCGACCAAATATGGGCGCCGGGAAGCCGGAGGCGCCGCCCTCTCCGGGCCTGCCGGCCACCCTGCCGAAATGTAAATTGTCAGTGCGAATCAGTACGGTGGATACATGAGTCATGCGGAGGCCGCTGCGCCGGCTGGTCAAACGGCGGGCACGATCCCGGAAAATCGCGTGCGGGCAGGAGAGCTGCCCGCCAACCATCTGTTCGACACCGTGCTCCCGGTCCGGCCCGCCATGGTCAACAGGGAGTCTGTCGAGCGGATGCGGCCGGGCCTGGTACAGGAGTTCCTGGCCGCCGGAACCGCCAAGGCGATGATCCTGTCCGGCCGGCATGCGCTGGTGGACGGGGACGCCCTGGTCCTGGCAGAGGCCACCCCGTTGCTGGAGCGGCTCGAGGGTTTGGCTTCCGCCCCGGCACACATCATCTATCTCGGCACGGCACTCGGCTCCGACGATCTTCCCGTCGGGACCAGGCTCCTGCTCTTCATCCTGCCGGAGCCGGTGGAGCCAGGGCCGGCCGGCCTGCCTGCCCAGGCCACCTGGGAAGGCTTCCGGGACGTCGCCGCGCAGCTGGATCCGACGCACACGGCGCTGTTCGTTGAAGCCAGTGCCATTGCCAACTGGCACGCCACCCACACCCACTGTCCCCGGTGCGGCACCGTCACCAACGTGGAGGCCGGCGGATGGGTCCGGCGGTGTCCGGCTGACAATTCCGAACATTACCCGCGCACGGACCCGGCCATCATTGTCACGGTGGTTGGCCCGGACGGCCGCATCCTGCTCGGCGGCGGCGGTCCGCTGGATGCCAAGAACTACTCCACCCTGGCCGGATTCGTCGAGCCCGGAGAGTCGCTCGAACAGGCCGTGGTCCGGGAGATCCACGAGGAGGTGGGCGTCCGGGTCAAGGCCTGCCAGTACCTCGGCTCCCAGTCGTGGCCGTTCCCGGCATCCCTCATGCTCGGCTTTACTGCCGTCACCGAGGACACAGAGGCAAAGCCCGACGGCGTCGAGGTCACAAGGGCGCGCTGGTTCAGCCGGGAGGAACTCCAGGAAGCCGTGCTCAGCGGCGAGATTGTCATCTCCACCCGGCTCTCCATCGCACGGTCCCTCATCGAACACTGGTACGGCGGCGTGATCCAGGACCGTCCGGCCGACGATTAGCCGGCACGCAGGCCGGCCACATACCTGCCGTCGACGCCGCCACGGCGGAGCGGCCCATCCACCCACGCACAGCAAGCAGCAAGAAGTGACGACAGAAATTCCTGATGGCAATTCCTCCCTCGAGGACCGGATCCTTGGCGGCCTCGACGCGGAGCAGCGGGAAGTGGCCACCACCCTGACCGGCCCGCTCTGCGTGCTCGCCGGAGCCGGGACCGGCAAGACGCGTGCCATCACCCACAGGATCGCCTACGGCGTGCACTCGGGTGTTTACAGCCCGCAGCGGCTGCTGGCAGTCACGTTCACGGCGCGCGCCGCAGCGGAAATGCGCAGCCGGCTCCGCGATCTTGGAGCCGGGAATGTCCAGGCCAGGACCTTCCACGCGGCCGCGCTGCGGCAGCTGCAGTTTTTCTGGCCGCAGGCGGTGGGCGGGGCCCTGCCCAACCTGCTGGACCACAAGGCGCAGATGATCGCCGAGGCCGCACGCCGGCTTCGGCTGAGCACCGACCGCGCCTCCATCAGGGACCTGGCGTCCGAAATCGAGTGGGCCAAGGTGTCCATGCTCACGCCGGCCAACTACCTCGAGAACGCCCAGGACAGGGGCGCCCCGGGAGGCTTCGACCTCACGGCCGTCGCCCGGGTCTTCCAGGCCTACGAGGACGTCAAGACCGACCGCAACGTCATCGACTTCGAGGACGTCCTCCTGATCACCGTCGGCATTCTGCAGGAGGATCCGAAGGTGGCAGCAACGGTCCGGGAACAGTACCGGCACTTCGTGGTGGATGAATACCAGGACGTTTCCCCGCTGCAGCAGCGCCTTCTGGAGCTCTGGCTTGGCGGCCGCAACGAGCTGTGCGTGGTGGGTGACGCCAGCCAGACCATCTATTCGTTCACGGGAGCCTCCCCGAAGCACCTCCTCGGATTCAAGGCCCAGTACCCGGACGCGAACGTGGTCAAGCTGGTCCGGGACTACCGATCCACTCCCCAGGTGGTCAAGCTGGCCAACGACCTGCTGGCCTCGCGGCGGAGCGGCGGACCTGCGGCCGATGCTGCCTGGGCCGCGCCGCTGCAGCTCGTGGCCCAGCGGAACCCGGGCCCGCACCCGCAGTTCACAGAATGCACGGACGACGAAGCCGAGGCTGCCACGGTGGCCGGCAAGATCCGTACCCTTCTCGACGACGGCGTTCCGGCCAGCGAAATCGCCGTCCTGTTCCGTACCAACGGCCAGTCCGAGGCCTATGAGCAGGCTCTTGCATCGGCCGGCATCGGCTACCAGCTCCGCGGCGGTGAGCGGTTCTTCGCGCGCAAGGAGGTCCGCGACGCGATCCTCCAGCTCCGTGCTGCCACCCGCGCCGTATCCGAGTCCGAACCCCAGCCGCTGGGCCAGCTGGTGCGCGACATCGTTGCATCACTGGGTTATACGGACGCCGCGCCGCACAGCGGCGGTGCCCTGCGGGAGCGCTGGGAATCCCTGGCCGCGCTGGTGGCTCTGGCGGACGAACTCGCGCAGAACCGCGGGCCGCAGTTCGGCCTCGCGGACTTCGTCAACGAGCTCCAGGAGCGCTCTGTGGCCCAGCACGCACCGACCGTCCAGGGGGTGACGCTGGCGTCCCTGCACGCGGCGAAAGGCCTCGAGTGGGACGCTGTATTCCTCGTGGGGCTCAGCGAAGGGCTCATGCCCATCTCCTTCGCAGACACTCCTGCCGCCGTTGACGAGGAACGGCGGCTGCTCTATGTGGGCATCACGCGCGCCCGTGAGCACCTGTCCCTGTCATGGTCCACGGCAAGGACTCCCGGTGGGCGTGCCAACCGGAAGCCGTCCCGCTTCCTCGACGGTCTGCGCCCGGACTCGGTGGCCAGTTCAGCCGCCCGGGGGAGGGGAGCCACGCCGCGCCGCAAGGCGGCCGCCCCCGCTTCGTGCCGGGTCTGCGGCAGCATGCTGGCCAGCGGCGCCGAGCGGAAGGTGGGCCGCTGCAGCCAGTGTCCGCCAAGCTACGAAGAGCAGACGTTCAACGCCCTCCGTGAATGGCGCAAGGAGGTCGCGCAGTCCGCCGACGTCCCGGCCTTCGTGGTTTTCACCGACGCAACCCTCACCGCCATCGCCGAAGCGCGGCCGTCCTCCCTTGAGGAACTTGCCCGGCTCGCCGGCGTCGGCCCGTCCAAACTGGAGCGGTACGGCGAAGCAGTCCTCGCGGTGCTGACGGAAAGCAGCGCTGTCTAATGCCCGGAAAACAAGAGACCAGCACGCCCTTGACCACGCGTGACGGGGCTCCCGTCGAGGTCCGGCGCTCGGCCCGCCGCCGCCGTACAGTCGCTGCCTTCTGGGAGAACGGAACCGCCGTCGTCGCCATCCCCGCGCACTTCACCCGGGCCCAGGAAGCGGACTGGGTTCGCCGGATGCTGGAGAAGCTCCGGACCCAGGGGGAGAAGCGGTCCAGCGGTGCGGCGCGCCGGCCTGCCTCGGACGCGGCGCTGGCCACGCACGCCGCACAGCTCTCGGCCAGGTACCTTGGCGGGAGGTCTGCCCCTACGTCGGTCCGCTGGGTCAGCAACCAGAACTCCCGCTGGGGTTCGGCCACCCCCGCCGACGGCTCCATCCGGCTTTCCGACAAACTCCGCCCCATGCCGCAGTGGGTTATCGACTATGTGCTGCTGCATGAACTGGCGCACCTGCTGGTGGCCGGGCACAACGCGGCGTTCTGGAAACTGCTGGAGGCATACCCCGAAACGGAACGTGCCAAGGCTTTCCTGGAGGGCGTCTCGTTTGCCACCTCGCGCGGCATGACGGCCGGCGAAGCGGGTGAATCAGAAGACGCCGACTGAAACAGAAGAGGCCGACGCCGGGCAGTTGCCTTTCGACGTCGGCCTCCAACTCCGGCGGATCTGTGCCGTCAGCTCTTCGGAGCCCCGCCCTCGTCGCCGTCGTTCTTAGCGTCGTCGCCGTCCTTCTTAGCGCCGTCGCCCTCGCCGTCTGCGCCGCTGTCGGCCGGGATGTCGAAGCCGCCGTTCAGCAGCTTCTGGAGGGCGTCGTCCACTTCGCTGTCACTGGCCTCGGCCAGCTTGCGGCGTTCGCTGAACCCCTTGGGATCGTCAAGATCTTCGGCGGTGGGAAGCAGGTCCGGATGCTTCCAGATGGCGTCCCTGCCGTCGATGCCGCGTTCTGCCTTGAGCGATGCCCACAGCGTGGCGGCTTCACGGAGGCGGCGGGGGCGCAGCTCCAGCCCGACCAGGGAAGCGAACGCGTGTTCCGCAGGACCGCCGGTGGCCCGGCGGCGGCGGACGGTTTCGCGGAGCGCGGCGGCGGAAGGGAGGACCTTCTCCGTTGCGGCAGCGGTGAGCTCGTCCACCCAGCCCTCGACCAGGGCCAGCGCGGTTTCCAGCTTCTGCAGGGCGAGGTCCTGTTCAGGCGTGCGCTGCGGCATGAAGACACCCTGCTGCAGGGCCTCCTGGATTCCCTCCGGATTGCTGGGGTCAAGGTCGCGGGCCAGTTCCTCAATCCGCGACGTGTCAATGTGGATGCCCCGGGCATAGGCCTCAATGGCACCCAGCAGGTGCCCGCGCAGCCACGGCACCTGGACGAACAGGCGGGCATGCGCGGCCTCGCGGACTGCGAGGAAGAGCCGGATGTCGTTTTCGGGCAGGCTGAGCCCCTCACCGAACTTCGCCACATTGCTGGGAAGAAGCGCCATCTCCAGATCGGCCAGCGGAACACCGATGTCCGTGGAGCTGACCACATCGGTGGAGAGTGCGCCGATGGCCTGGCCCAGCTGCATGCCGAAGATGGCGCCGCCCACGTTCTGCAGCATGGACGAGGCACCGCCCATCATGGACTTCATCTCCTCCGGCATCTGTTCCGTCATGGCGGTGGACAGGGCATTGGCCACACTGTTGGCCACCGGTTCCGTCAGCCGCTTCCAGGTGCCGAGGGTCTCCTCCACCCATTCGGCCCGGGACCAGGCCTTGCCGATGAGTCCGGTGGCCGGCAGGTCCGTGACCTGGTCAAGCCACAGTTCGGCAAGCCGCAGGGCTTCGTCCACTTCGCGTGACTGCGCGGACGTGACCGAGGGGTCGGCGCTGCCGGCGGCGACGCGGCGGGCGTTGTCATGGGCGAGCTTCCAGTTGACGGGGCCCTCGGAGGGCGCGCTCATCATGGCCTGGACCTGGGAGAACATCTGGGCGAGCAGGTTGGGATCGTTCGGGAGCCCGGCGGCCTTGGCCAGTTCTGCGGGGTCGATGTCGCCCAGGCCCTTGCCGCCCATGAGGTTTTGCAGCATCTCCGCCAGCGGATCCTTCGGATTTTCGTCGCCGTTGGACGGATTGAGTGGATTGGAGGTCATGATCCCGCCGATCGTCGGTGTGACTATTAATCAACTTCACGCTACCCCGTGCGGAAGGGGCTGTCTGCCGAAAGCAGGCACTTTCGCTGTAGGCAAAGAGCTAACGGCAGGCCGGGACGCGTAGTGTTGGAAGTCGGAACGAATGAAGGCTGCGCCCGGCTATCCGCCGGGGCTGCGGCCGCGGTGCAGCGCTGAACGACGCGGTGCGGAGAGGTCCTTCAGTGACGATTACCAAGGGCGGCCAGCCCGCAGAGGAATCCCCGGCGGCCGCCGGCGGCGGGAATCCCGATGGAACCGGAGAGGCCCGCAGGTCCCGGCGTGCCCGGGGCCGGGATCCGCGCATTTCCGCCATGACGCTGTCCGGGCTCCTCGCGCTCGGGCTGGGCGTGACGGCCGCTGTCCTGCCCGTCCCCTACGTGGTGGAATCGCCCGGCCCCACGTTCAACACGCTGGGCACGGAAAACTCGAAGCCCGTCATCAGCATTTCCGGCCGCGAGACATTCCCGGCCAAGGGGAACCTGGATCTCACCACGGTGTATGTCGACGGCGGCCCCAACGGTCCCGTCAGCGTCTTTGAGGCGTTCTCGGCGTGGCTTGACGGGTCGAAGGCGGTCTACCCGGAGGAGCTGATCTTCCCGACCGGCGTGACCAGGGAGGAGTCGCAGCAGGAGAGCGCCGTGGCCATGGCCACGTCGCAGGAAAACGCCGTGGCGGCGGCACTGAAGGGGCTCGAGATTCCCTTCGGGCAAAAACTCGAAGTGGCGGACCTGTCCGAGGGCTCGGCCGCGCAGGGGAAGCTGCAGAAAGGTGACGTCTTCACCTCGATCAACGCCAAACCCGTCACGTCACTGCAGGTGATCCAGGACGAACTGGCCGCCGGAAAGGGCAAGCCCGCCGTCGTCGTCGTAAGCCGTGACGGCAAGCAGGTGACCGAAACGGTGACGCCGGCCAAGAACCCGTCCGGACGGTACATCCTGGGCGTCCTGCTGCAGTACCGCTTCACGTTCCCGTTCGAGACGAAGATTTCCCTGGACAAGGTGGGCGGCCCGAGCGCCGGAATGATGTTTGCGCTCGGGATCATGGACACCCTGACCCCCGGCGACCTCACTGGCGGAAAACACATCGCCGGAACCGGGACCATCAGCCCGGACGGCGTGGTGGGCCCGATTGGCGGCATCGCGGTGAAGATGCACGGTGCCCGGGCCGAGGGCGCCACGATGTTCCTGGCCCCGGCTGCCAACTGTGCCGAGGTGGTGGGCCACATCCCGGACGGACTGCAGGTGGTGAAAGTGGAGAACCTGGACGAGGCGAAGTCCGCCGTGGAACTGGCCGCCAAGGGCGGCGACACGTCGGGACTTCCGGCGTGCACCAACAACTAGACTAAATGCAGGAACTAAGGCTCCGGTCTGCTCGTGGCACTAATTGACAGCCGGTGCCGGCGCTATGCCTGCCCTCCACTGAAAACTTAAAATTTAAATACCAGCAACTGACCAAAAGCTATGAGGTACGAGTTTGTCCCGTCCTGCCAGCCCCACCCCGCCCGGAAAACTCCAGACAAGGCGCGGTGCTTTGACGCCCACGCTCATTGTCGTTGCCCTGGTTGTTGTCGGGTTCATCTTCTTCGCCAACGTGTGGACGGACGTCCTGTGGTACCAGCAGCTTGGTTACTTCGAGGTGTTCCTGACCGAGAACCTGGCACGGATCGGCATTTTTGCCGCCGGCTTCCTCATCATGTTCGCGGCCGTGTTCTATGCGATCCGCATCGCCTACCGCGCCCGGCCGGTCTACGCGCCGGACTCGGAAATCCGGGATAACCTCAACCGCTACCAGGCTCAGCTGGAACCGGTGCGGCGGGTAGTCATGATCGGGCTGCCCGTGCTGTTCGGACTCTTCGCAGGCAGCGCCGCCTCCAGCCAGTGGCAGAAGGTGATGCTGTTCTTCAACCAGGAGTCCTTCGGCCAGAACGATCCCGAGTTCGGACTCGACATCGGCTTCTACCTCATGACGCTGCCGTTCCTCGGCTTTGTCACCGGTTTCCTGATCAGCGTGGCAATCGTCGCCGGCATCGCGGGCATCCTCACGCACTACCTCTACGGCAGCATCAGGATCATGGAACGGGGCATTTTCACCAGCCGCGCCGCACAGATCCACCTCGCCGTCACCGGCGCCTCGTTCCTGATCCTGCTGGGCATCAACTTCTGGCTGGACCGCTACTCCGCGCTGCAGAACAGCGGGGGCCGCTGGGCCGGCGCGCTGTACACCGACGTCAACGCCGTCATTCCCACGAAGGCGATCCTGGCTGTGGCGGCGGCCCTCGTCGCCATCCTTTTCATCGTCGCGGCCGTCATCGGCAAGTGGCGGCTTCCGGTCATCGGCACCGCGATGCTGGTCATTACCTCCATTCTGGCCGGCGGCGTCTACCCGTGGGTCATCCAGCAGTTCCAGGTCCGTCCGTCGGAGCAGACCCTGGAGCGGAAGTACATCGAGCGCAACATCGGCATGACCCGCGCAGCCTACGGCCTGGACCAGGTCAAGGTGGAGCGGTACAACGCCACCACCACCACGACCGCCGGCGCCCTGGCCCCGGACGCGCAGACCACTGCCAACATCCGCCTCCTGGATCCGAACCTGATCTCGGACGCCTTCTCCCAGCTGGAGCAGTTCCGCCCCTACTACCAGTTCCCCAAGGCCCTCAACGTTGACCGGTACATGGTGGACGGCAAGGTGCAGGACACCGTCATCGCGGTGCGGGAGCTGAACCCGGACGGCCTCAGCGCTGACCAGCAGTCCTGGCTGAACCGCCACATTGTCTACACACACGGGTACGGTGTTGTGGCCGCGAAGGGCAACAAGTTCACGGCCGACGGAAAGCCGGAATTCCTCCAGTCGGGCATCCCCACCACCGGCGTCCTCGGCAACGACGAGACCTACGAACCCCGGATTTACTTCGGCGAGGATTCCCCGGAGTACTCGATTGTGGGCGCCCCGGAAGGTGCGCCGCACCGTGAACAGGACCGCCCGGCGTCGGAAGGCGGCGGTGAAACGCAGTACACGTTCACCGGCAACGGCGGCCCGAACGTTGGCAGCTTCTTCAACAAGGTCCTCTACTCGATCAAGTTCCAGTCCTCGGACCTGCTGCTGTCCGACGGTGTGAACGAGGCCTCCCAGATCCTGTACGAACGCAACCCGCGGGAACGCGTCCAGAAGGTGGCCCCTTACCTGACGGTCGACGGCAACGCCTACCCGGCAGTTGTTGACGGCCGGGTCAAGTGGATCGTGGACGGCTACACCACCAGCCAGTACTACCCGTACTCGCAGCAGGAGCAGCTCTCCGAGGCCACCACGGACTCGCAGACCACCGCCGGACGCAACGTGGCACTGCCCAACAGCTCCGTGAACTACATCCGCAACTCGGTCAAAGCCACCGTTGATGCCTACGACGGCTCGGTCACGCTGTACGCCTGGGACGACCAGGATCCGCTGCTGAAGGCCTGGCAGAAGGTCTTCCCGACGTCACTGAAGCCCTACTCCGAGATGTCCGCCGCGGTCATGAGCCACGTCCGCTATCCGGAGGACCTGTTCAAGGTGCAGCGTGAGCTCCTGGGCCGCTACCACGTGACGGACCCCGTGAGCTTCTACAAGAACGACGACGCGTGGAGCGTTCCGAACGATCCCACCGTTTCGCAGGAGGTCAAGCAGCCGCCGTTCTACATGTCTCTGCAGATGCCCGACCAGAAGGCTCCCGCGTTCCAGCTGACGTCGTCCTACATTCCGCAGGTCGTGGACGGCAATGCCCGGAACGTCCTCTACGGATTCCTCGCCGCCGATTCCGACGCGGGTTCCAAGAAGGGCGTGAAGGCGGAGAGCTACGGACAGCTGCGGCTCCTGCAGGTCCCGCCGGAATCCCAGGTGCCCGGCCCCGGCCAGGCGCAGAACAAGTTCAACTCGGATCCCACGGTCTCCCAGGCCCTGAACCTGCTGCGCCAGGGTGCCTCGGATGTGCTCAACGGCAACCTGCTGACGCTTCCCGCCGGCCGCGGCATGCTCTACATCCAGCCGGTGTACCTCCGGTCCACGGGAGAGACGTCCTACCCGACGCTGCAGCGCGTGCTCGTGGCGTTCGGTGACAAGATCGGCTTCGCGCCCACTCTTGATGAGGCCCTCAACCAGCTGTTCGGCGGCCGGTCTGGCGCTCAGGCGGGGGACGCGTCCAATGGCAAGACGCCGGCGCCTCCGGGCGGCAGCGGGACCACGCCGCCGCCAACCGGCACGGCCGATGCCCGGGCAGCGCTGAAGGCAGCCCTGGACGAAGCCAACGCCGCAATCAAGGCCGGCCAGGAGGCTCTGGCGAAGGGTGACTTCGCTGCGTACGGCGACCAGCAGAAGAAACTGTCAGACGCGCTGAAGAAGGCGCTCGATGCAGAGGCAAGGATTGCCGGCACCGGAACGGCCAGCAGCCAGACGTCGCCGTCAGCAACACCGACGCCCACGCCCAGCAGCTGACATGCCCAGCAACTGACACGCCCAGCAACTGATCCTTACTGGCGCAGTGAAAGGCCGGCCCTCCCGCGACGGGGAGGGCCGGCCTTTCGCATGCGGGCAACACGTCCGGGGGCCGGAGACGCAGATCACGTCGTTTGGATTTGGCCTCCTGTTCACCGGCCGGTAGAGTAGTTCTTGCGACGCGGGGTGGAGCAGTTCGGTAGCTCGCTGGGCTCATAACCCAGAGGTCACAGGTTCAAATCCTGTCCCCGCAACTGAGGAAAAACCCGGATCACCGTTTGGTGGTCCGGGTTTTTTGCTGTTCCCGATTCTTTCGTGCCGGTTTTGGGTTATAGGACAAAACGTGTGTAAATCCCGGGTGTGTCATGTGCGTCCTGCCCATCCTTTCCGGGTCCAGAGGCCTTCTTCGGCGGCCCGGCCCGCCTCGGTTCTGGGCCGGCCGGTGAGGTAGGTGCGGACGTTGCGCTGGACATGGACGAGGCAGCGTTGGACGGCGGTTTCACTCCAGCACTCGGACAGGGCCGCTGCTATCCCTGAACCGCCGTCTGTGATCACCACCGTCGGGGCCGGGAACCGGGCGAGCAAGGCCGCCCACGCGGCTTTCTTTTCGGTGTCGCACCACTGCCAGCCGAGCACGTAGTCCCCGGCGACAGCGATCAGGCAGCACCATGACCCGACGTAGATCCCGTCGACTTGGATCTGGTCATGGACCTCGCCCGTGACCGGGATCTGCGGCGTGATGTTCCAGCACCAGGCGGTGCGCCGACGGAAGGACCGCGCGGTGCCAAGCGACGCAACCCCTTGCTGGCTGCCGGTGCCGACCAGCCAGCCCAGAAAGGCGTCCAGCTCAGCCCGCCGGCTTACGTCCGGGCGCTCACCAGAACGGCTCGCCCCGCAATCCAGGCACCGGTAGCGCTGCTTACCCGCGGCCGTTTTTCCGTTCCGAACCAAACCCCGACCACAAATCAAACACTCCAGAGATATGCAAGCACCCCAGCCACCCTAAGCTCCAAAAGCTTAGCTACCCCGGAATTCGCGCGCCGTTACTGGGAAGCAGCCCCATCCCATACACACGTTTTGTCCTATAACCCTTTTTTGGGGCCTGCCCGGGAGGCTTTGCTGCGTGGGGCAGTTCACGGGCCCGGAGGACCCCGGTGGTCAAAGCTGCCGGGAAAGTAGGGTAATGTTAACCGAGCGACGCGGGGTGGAGCAGTTCGGTAGCTCGCTGGGCTCATAACCCAGAGGTCACAGGTTCAAATCCTGTCCCCGCAACCAGAAGGGAAAGCCCTGATCACAGTGTGGTCGGGGCTTTCTGCATTACCGGAGCATTTGTTCATGTGCTCGGGGTTCCTAGTATTCTCTATTCGCAGGGCCCGGAATTCCTGGCCGGCGCAGGGCGCCCACACTGGTCAGTCATTCTCGAGAGGAATGTGTAGCTCGATGTCCACAACGAAGAACAAGTCCGGCACTGCCAGGGGCAAGCGCGCCAGGCTGTACTGGGCAGTGCCTGCGGCGCTCGTGGCCCTGGTGCTGGTGGTGCTCCTCGCAAAGTGGATCACCGGCCTGCCCGCCGTCCGCGATTTCATTGCGGACTACCCGGGGCATTCCGAGCTTCCGGCGGGCGCCCCCGTCGGTTTCCCCGCGTGGCTTGCCTGGCAGCATTTCCTGAACGCGTTCTTCCTGCTGCTCATCATCCGTACGGGCTGGCAAGTCCGCACCACCACCCGTCCCGCCGGCTACTGGACCCGCAACAACAAGGGGCTCATCAAGACCCGGACGGCGCCCACCAAGATCAGCCTGGAACTCTGGTTCCACCTGACCCTGGATGCGCTGTGGATCCTGAACGGGCTCGTGTTTGTGATCCTGCTCTTCGCCACCGGCCAATGGATGCGGATCGTCCCCACGTCCTGGGATGTTTTCCCGAACGCGGTGTCTGCCGGCCTGCAGTACGCCTCGCTGAACTGGCCCACCGAGAACGGCTGGGTCAACTACAACGCCCTCCAGTTGCTGACCTATTTCGTCACGGTGTTCATCGCGGCTCCGCTGGCCTTCATCACGGGCCTGCGCATGTCCGCCGCGTGGCCCAAGAAGGCCGCCGGGCTGAACAAGGCCTTCCCGATCGAGGCCGCCCGCGCCGTGCACTTCCCGGTAATGATCTACTTCGTCGCCTTCATCGTGGTGCACGTCTTCCTGGTTCTGGCCACGGGGGCGCTCCGCAATCTCAACCACATGTACGGCGTGCGCGACGACGTCAGCTGGGTCGGGTTCTGGTTCTTCCTGGTGTCAGTGGCTGTCATGGTCGCAGCATGGTTCCTGGCCCGGCCGCTGTTCCTGCGCCCCATCGCGTCCCTCATGGGCAAGGTCACCAGCCGCTAGCCCGCGGGGGCCTAGGCCAGGTTGCCACTCAGCCGTCCTTGAGCCGCTGGTAGGTCTCCAGCGCCCGTTCCCGGGACTCCTGCAGGCCCACCAGGGGCTCGGGGTAGCCGGGAGCTGCCGCCGGGTTCTTCCATGGCTCGTGCACGCTCCGGTCGTCCAGGTCCGCCAGTTCCGGCAGGTATCCGCGAAGGTAACTGCCTCCGGAGTCGAACTTCTTGCTTTGCGTCACCGGGTTGAAAATGCGGAAGTACGGCGACGCGTCCGCGCCAGAGCCCGCCACCCACTGCCAGTTGGCCGGGTTGTTCGCCGCGTCCGCGTCCACGAGGGTGTCCCAGAACCAGGCCTCGCCCACCCGCCAGTCCGCCAGCATGTTCTTGACCAAGAACGAGGCCGCTGCCATGCGGACCCTGTTGTGCATCCAGCCGGTCTGCCACAGCTGCCGCATGCCGGCGTCCACCAGGGGATAGCCGGTGCGACCCTGCTGCCAGGCTTCCAGTTCAGCGTCCGACGGCGTTTGCCAGGCAAAGTGGTCGAACTCCCGGCGGTAGTTTTGCGTGGCCAGGTCCGGGTTTTCGTACAGCAGGTGCCAGCAGAATTCGCGCCAGCCCAGCTCGCTCCGGAAGATCCCGACGTCGGCCGGTGCGTGCCGCGGGCAGCGCTCCCGGAGGGAATGCCAGACCCGGAAGGGACTGATCTCGCCGAAGCGGAGATGCGGGGAGAGGCGGCTGGTGCCTTCCACCCCCGGCAGGTCCCGGCCCTTGGCGTAATCTTCCACGGGGCCGTCCAGGAATTCTTCCAGCCGTTCATGGGCGCCGTCCTCGCCCGGAGTCCAGGTGGCGGCAAGGCCGCCGCTCCAGTCCGGGTGCCGGGGGAGGAGCCCCCAGTCGTCCAGGTGGTCGCCGGCCAGCGGGCGGCCGGAGGGGCCGGCTGCGCGCTGCGGCAGGTGGCGCGGCGGCTCGGCCGGAAGCCGCGGTTCGGTTCCGGCCTGGCAGGAGCGCCAGAACGGCGTGAACACCTTGTACGGTCCGCCCGAGCCCGTGCGCACCGTCCACGGCTCGAAGAGCAGGTTTGCCTGGAAGCTCGCGGCCTCGATGCCCTGCCCGGCAGCCCATTCCTTGATGCCGGCGTCGATGCTTCGCTCCGGCTGGCCATAGCGCCGGTTCCAGAACACTCTCGTGGCGCCGGTCTCCGCGACGAGGCCGTTGATGACGGCAGCGGCGGCGCCTCGGAGCAGCAGCAGGCGTGACCCGTGCGCCTCGAGGCTGGCGGCGAGGGCGGACAGCGAGTGGTGGAGCCACCACTTGGCTGCGGCACCCAGAGGGCGGATGCCGGGGGAGACCTCGTCGAGGATGTAGACCACCGTCAGCGGGTCCGGGAGGGCGGCCGCGGCGGCTAGGGCGGGGTTGTCGTCGAGGCGCAGGTCGTCCCGGAGCCAGACAATGGTGGAGGCCATGGTTTCACGCTACACGTCCGGCAGGAGGCACATGCCGGAGACGGCAGAGGCCGGGACCCGCGCGGGTCCCGGCCTCTGCCGGTGGCGGCTAAAGGCGCCTCAGGTTCGGTGCGTGCCTACAGCTTGTCGAAGTCCGCCTCGTCTACGGTGGTTGAGGATGCGGACCCCGCGGTGCCGCCTGCCCCGATGGCGGGCTTGGCGTTGCCTGACTTGAGTGCCGCAAGCCGGGCCTCGATCTCGGTCTGCTCGCCGAGGTCCTCCAGCTGGTTGAACTGGGCGTCGAGGCTCGAAGCGGCGAGCTCCTGCTGGCCGCGGACCTTGGCCTCTTCGCGCCGGATCTTCTCTTCGAAGCGGCCCACCTCGCTGGTGGGATCCAGGATGTCGATGCTGCGCAGAGCGTCGTGGACCTGGGACTGCGCGGCTGCGGTCTTGGAGCGGGCCACCAGTTCGTTGCGCTTGCTGGTCAGCTGGTTCAGCTTGTTCTTCATCTGGTCCAGGCCGGTCTTGAGGCGGTCCACCACCTCGGTCTGGGAAGCGATGTTGGGTTCGGCGGCGCGGGCTTCGTTTTCCGAGGAAATCTGGCGCTGCAGTGCCACCTTGGCCAGGTTGTCGAACTTCTGGGCGTCGGCAGCGTTGCCGGCACTGCGGAATTCATCGGCCTTGCGGGACGCTGCGAGGGCCTTGTTCCCCCAGTCCTGCGCGTTCTTGATGTCCTCGTTGTAGTCGTCCTGGAGCATGCGCAGGTTACCAATGGTCTGGGCCACCGCGGATTCGGCTTCGGCAATATTGTTGGTGTAGTCCCGGACCATCTGGTCCAGCATCTTCTGCGGATCTTCGGCCTGGTCCAGCAAGGCGTTGATGTTTGCCTTCGCCAGCTGCGCCATGCGGCCGAAAATGGACTGCTTAACCATGGTGTTACCTTTCGTCCTGCTCCGTATATGCCACTGATTCCAGTGAACACTTGATGTACCGCTTCTACCCGCCGGCACCGCTTTACGGGCCGGCGCCTAGTCTTTCGGGCTAGAAACTGCCCGAGTCACCGCCGCCGAAGTCGCCCCCGCCGAAGTCCCCTCCGCCGTCGCCGCCCCAGCCTCCGCCGTCACCCCAGCCACCGCCGTCGCTGTGTCCGCCGCCCCAGCCGACGCCGCTGCCGCCGTTGAGGATGGAGTTGATGAGGATGCCGCCGAGGATGGCCCCGCCCAGGCCGCCCCCTCCGCCGCCGAACATGCCGCCGCGGCCGTAACCCTGGTTCGCGTAACCGAAGCTGTCAACGTCGGACTGGGCGACCTGGGCGGCCTGGGCCGCCAGAGCATGGGCCTGCTGGGCGTAAGTCAGCGCGGTCACGGGGTCGTTGCGGGAGATAGAGAGGGCGTAGTCGAGGTTGCGCTGGGCCTCTGCCAGCCGCGTCCGGGCCTCAGTTCCCACGCCGCCGCGGCGGGCGGTGATGTAGTCCGAGGTGGCACTGATCTGTGCCTGGGCAGACATGATGGTTTGCTGCAGCGACGCCTGTGCCCTGCGCGCCTGCTCCTGCTGGTCCCGGATCCCGCCCAGTGCTTGGTCGAGGGCCTGGTGCGCCGATTCGACCTTCTCCAAGGTGGCGATGGGGTCAATCTTGCCGCTCTGGATTTCGCCCTTCACGCGGGCGAGGGCCGCTTCAACGCCGGCCACCGGCCCCTCGAGCTCCGGGTGGGCGCCAGACTGGATCATGGCGCGCGCCTGGGCAAGATCCTGGGAAGTGTCCACAACAGCGGACTCGAGTCCTTGGCGGGCCGAGTCCAGGTTTCCGGCCACCTTGGAGATTGCGTCCAGCAGCACGTTCGTCTGATGCAGGCTCTCCTCCGCCGCGCGGACGGCGACCGCAGCGAGGCTGCCCTCTCCGGAGGCAAGTTTTTCGCGCGCCGTGGCGCTGGCGTTCTGCACGAAGGCCAGCCGTTCCTTGGCCTGGGTGATGTTGTCCGAGACCTGCGCGAGGGCAGTCTCGGCGTACTTGCCGCGCAGTTCAGCCAGGGTGTGGTCCGCCTGGGCGATCTTGGCGTCCGCCGCCGCGGCGCCGGTGTCCACCGCCGCGAGGGCCTGCGGCGCGTTCTTCTCGAGTTCGCGCAGCGAGTCGAAGTCCGCCTTCTGCTCCTGCAGTGATGCGAGCGCGGCTTCCGACCTCCGGATGATTTCGCCGAGCCAGCTGCGCTGCTGTTCTTCGGTGTCGGGGATGTGGTCGTCCAGCTGCTGCTGCAGCTTGAACGACTCGGACATGTGCGCCTTCGCCTCCTCGAGCGCCCTGGTGAAATTGCGCACGGCCGCTTCCCCGTACTGCGCCTCGGCGAAGCCAAGTTCCTGCTCGCTCGACTTGATGGCGTCGTCTGCCTCAATCAGCAGCGAGCCGCTCTTCCTGCGCAGGTCCTCGATGCTCATGCCGGCCAGGGGATCGAGTTCAGCCCCCTGCGGCCCATAGCCTGCGCCGGAGCCCTGAGCGGCCTTCTTGCGCCGGTTGCGCAGGTAAAGGTAGGTGCCCGCGCCACCGGCAGCCACCACACCGGCACCCACGAGAATGGCCGTGCCGGCACCGGCACCGGACGGGACGTTGCCGCTGCCGCCACCTGCCGCGTCACCGATGGCTCCGGCGGTGTCAATTGCTGCCTGGGCAAAGTCCCGCTTGCCGCCGCCGAGGTTTGCCGCAATGGCGTTCTGCGTGATGTTCCCGGTCTTCGACGCTATGGAGCTTGCCGAGTTGGGAGCGAAGTAATACTTGCCCTCGGTGGAGATAGCCAGCAGAACATCCGCCCTGCCCATCCCCTTCTCGGCGGCCACGGCCTGTCCCCAGGACTTGGGATCAGGGGGGTTCTGGAATGACTTAACGGTGACCACGTACAGGTTGTACTTGTGGTCTTTGAGGAGCTTTTGGATGGACTCCTGGACCTCGCCCTTGCGGCCACCGAGGACATTGGCGTCATCGACGATGTTTGTACCGGAGGGGATAGTGACCGGATCTTCAGCCCAGGCTGCTGTGGCCGGAACCGCCAGCATCCCTGTCAGGCCGATCACGGCGAGAACACGTTTCAACATTGACCGCATGGCAACCCTTCAGCACGCCGCGGCTGGTTCGGGACGAACAGCCGTCACAGAATGCAGCAGCGCCCCCACGCCGGGTGTAAAGCCGCAGGTCGCTGTGGCAATCCTTCTTGATTCTATGGTGCACCAGAGGGACCGTCCACGGCGGGGAATATGCCACCAGCGAAAAGCGCTGAAGACTCTGGTGGCGGGCCTGAAGACTGGCAATAGCGTCATCACGGAGGGCGTTCAGGAACCTCCCAGCAAACGTCCGAATTAGTTTCAGTCCGATCGTCCATAGTTAATACAGACGCGGATGAAAGGAAGTCCAATGACTGAGCACCCAGTACCGGGCGCAGCACCTGAGAACCGGGATCCTTCAGGGCGCCCTGTAGATCCGACCCCTCGGCCTGGGCCCGGCGAGGGTGTCCAGCCTGCTGCCCACGAGGCTTCGCCGCAGGACGGCGATTACCGCACCGCCGGCGGTTCCGAGAACCCCACGGTGCGCCTTGACTCCGGCAGCAACCCCACGACGCCGCTTGAGCGGCTTACGCACAACACCGAGCAGCAGCCGCACAACACGGAGCAGCAGCAACGTTCCGGCGGCCCGCATCCCGAGTATCCGCAGCACGCTCCCTTCTTCGGCCAGCAGTCGGGAGCGGCCGGGCAGCCGACAGGTCCCCAGCACAACCCGTACTCCCAGCACAGCAGTCATTCCGCCTTCCAGGACAACCGCAGCCAGCCCAAGCGCAAGGCGACGTTCGGCGTCGGCACCCTGGTGGCCAGCATCCTGGCCGCCGGCCTCGTGGGCGGCGGAGTCGCGACCGTCGGCGCCGGTAACCTTTTCGACGGCGGCGGCACAGCGCCCGTCGTCAGCTCCGGCAGCCAGCCCGGCACGGTCATCGTCAACAACCAAGACTCCGTCAACGCCATCACGGCGGCCGCTGTCAAGGCGTCGCCGAGCGTCGTCACCATCAAGGCCACCAGCAGCGGCGAGGGTGGCACAGGCTCCGGCATCATCATCGACGACCAGGGCCATATCCTCACCAACACCCACGTGGTCACGCTGGACGGCACCGCCGCCAATGCGGAGATCGAAATCCGCACGAACGACGGCCGCGTGCTCAGCGCCAAGATCGTGGGCACCGACCCGCTTTCGGACCTTGCCGTCATCAAGGTGGACAAGCCCGACGGCCTCACGCCGGCAACCCTTGGTGACTCCAGCAAGCTGAACGTCGGGGACACGG
Source organism: Arthrobacter sp. NPDC057009 (assembly GCF_042673905.1). Lineage (NCBI taxonomy): Bacteria > Bacillati > Actinomycetota > Actinomycetes > Micrococcales > Micrococcaceae > Arthrobacter > Arthrobacter sp. NPDC057009. The sequence continues at coordinate 377,548 of NZ_JBHUSB010000001.1, read as the reverse complement.
CTGTGGCCATCGGTTCACCGCTCGGACTCACCGGCACCGTGACGGACGGCATTGTCTCCACCCTGAACAGGACCATCAGCGTGGCGTCCTCGGCTGCGCCCAAGGGCGGCGCCGATAACTCCCAGGGCGGCGACCAGGGCTTCGAGTTCGCTCCTCCCGGCCAGGGGCAGGGCCAGAGCTCAGCGAACAAGGGCTCGATTTCCATCAACGTCATCCAGACGGACGCTGCCATCAACCCAGGCAACTCCGGCGGCGCCCTGGTCAACAACAAGGGCGAAGTGATCGGCGTCAACGTGGCAATCGCCTCCGCGGGCGGCAGCTCAGCAGCCGGCGGAACAGGCAACATCGGCGTCGGTTTCAGCATCCCGATCAACCATGCCAAGCGCGTGGCCAACGAAATCATCGACAACGGCAAGGCCACGCACGGCCAGCTTGGCGTGAGCGTGCAGGAGAAATCAGCATCATCGTCCGGCTTCTCGACCGGAGCCGACGTGGCCTCGGTGGAGCAGGGCTCGGCGGCAGCCAAGGCCGGGATCAAAGTGGGCGATGTGGTGACCCGTTTCAACGACCGGGCTATCAGTGACCCCAACCAGCTGACCGCGGCCGTCCGTGAACAGCCATCCGGCGCTTCGGTGAAGATCACGGTTCTGCGCAACGGCCGCGAGCAGCAGCTGGACGTGACGCTGGGTGCCGCCGCAGAACAGTAGGCCGCAGAACAGTAGACAGAGACAATAGCGCACGCGCTGCAGCACGGCGGGCCGCATTCCCTGAGTTTCAGGGGCGGCCCGCCGTCATTGTCCCTTCCTTTGACACAGGCGTTAACGGGACGTCATATGACAGACCCAATATGGTTAGCTAGGAGCTACCCGTATCCCGGGCGTTCCACGGCCATGACCCCACCCGGCTGGCTATCCACAAGCACGGAAGGCTGCTGTAAATACAGTGGAAGAGACATTGAAGATCGTCGTCCTGGTCAAGCATGTGCCGGACGCCCAGTTCGACCGGCACCTCAGCGGCGAGGGCCACACCACGGACCGCGACGAGAGCATCCTGTCTGAACTGGATGAGTACGCCCTGGAGGCCGCGCTGCAGCTCGCCGAAGCCCGCGGCGGCGCCAAGGCCGGCAACAAGGTGATCGCTTTGAGCATGGGACCGGCCGGTGCCGTCAACGCCATCAAGAAGTCCCTGCAGATTGGCGCCACTGAAGGCGTGCACCTCACCGACGCCGCACTCGCCGGCTCCGATGCAGCCGCCACCTCCCTCGCGCTCGCGGCCGCTGTCCGCCACCTCGGCGCGGACACCCCCGTGGACCTGGTGCTGACCGGCATGGCTTCCACCGACGGCGAGACCTCCCTGGTGCCCGCACAGCTCGCCGAGCGCCTGGGACTGCCGCAGGTCACCTTCGCTTCATCCCTGGAGGTCGACGACGGACGTGTCACCGCACGCCGTGATGCGGACACCCACTCGGAGACGGTCGAGGCGCCCCTGCCGGCCGTGGTCTCCGTGACGGACCAGATCAACGAACCGCGCTACCCCAACTTCAAGGGCATCATCGCGGCCAAGCGCAAGAGCATCACCACCCTTTCCCTGGCCGACATCGGAGTGGATTCCTCCCAGGTGGGCCACGCCGGCTCCTGGACCCGCGTGACGGCGGCCGAGGAACGCCCGCCGCGCACTGCCGGCACCATCATCACGGACGAAGGCGACGCCGGCATCAAGCTGGTTGACTTCCTGGCCGCCCAGAAGCTGCTCTAAGAGGACTCCACAAACATGGCAAACGTACTGGTATTCATTGACAACCCCGGGCAGGCTCTCAAGAAGAGCAGCCTGGAACTGCTGACCATCGCGCGCTCCCTCGGCGAAACTGCCGTAGCCGTCAACGGCGAACTGTCCGATGACGTCGCCGGCACCCTGGGCGCCTACGGTGCAGCAACCGTCTTCCGCCCGTCCGCGACGGACCTCGACGATTACCTCGTCGCCCCGAAGGCCGCCTTCCTGACTGCTGTGGCGGACAAGTCCGGCGCCACCACCGTCCTGCTCGAGAACTCCCCCGAGGGCAAGGAAATCGCAGCGCGGCTCGGCATTCGGCTGAGCGCCGGCGTCATCACCGACGTCGTCGCCGTCGACGCCGACGGCACCGCCCACAAGTCGGTGCTGGCCGGTTCGTATACCACGACGGCGAAGGCCACCACCCCCGTCACCGTGCTGTCCGTGAAGGCCAACACCGTGGACCCGGAGCCCGCCACGGCTCCCGGGCTGCCCGAAACCGTGACCGTGGACGCTCCTGCCGACGCAACCGCCGCCGCAGCACGCATCACCTCCCGCGAACAGAAGGTCGCCAGCGGCCGCCCGGACCTCACCGATGCCCGCATCGTGGTGGCCGGCGGACGCGGCCTCGACGGCGACTTCGGCCCCGTGGAGGAACTGGCGGACGCACTGGGCGCGGCTGTCGGTGCCTCCCGCGCGGCAACGGACGCCGGCTGGATCAGCCACGACGCACAGGTCGGCCAGACCGGCAAGACCGTCTCCCCGCAGCTGTACATTTCCGCCGGCATTTCCGGCGCCATCCAGCAGAAGGCGGGCATGCAGACCGCCAAGGTGATCGTCGCCGTGAACAAGGACGCGGAATCGCCCGTATTCGAAATCGCGGACTTCGGCATCGTCGGCGACCTCTTCCAGGTGCTCCCGCAGGCAACTGAAGAGATCAAGAAGCGCAAGGGCTGAATCCTTGACCGCAAACGCTGCACCAGCGCAGAGCCCGTTCAATCCGGAACAGCACCGGATTGAGCGGGTGCTCTGTTTCTCAGCCCACCCCGACGACATCGATTTCGGCGCCGCCGGCACCATCGCCGCGTGGACGAAGGCCGGCGTCGAGGTCAGCTACTGCATCATGACTGACGGCGACGCCGGCGGCTTCGACCCTGCCCAGCGCGCCGAGATCATCGCGCTCCGGGCCGCAGAGCAGGAACGCGCCGCGGCCCTCGTCGGCGTCAAGGACATCCACTACCTGCACCAGCGGGATGGGTACCTTGAACCGAACCATGAGGTGATGCGCGGGGTGGTGAAGCTGATCCGGGAAGTCCGTCCCGACGTCGTGCTTTCCATGCATCCGGAACGCAACTGGAAGCGCATCCAGAAGAGCCATCCGGACCACCTGGCGGTGGGGGAGGCCGTGACCCGCGCCATCTACCCGGCCGTGGAAAACCCCTTCGCCTATCCCGACCTCGCCGAGGCCGGCCTCGAGGCCTACAAGGTTCCGTGGCTGTGGTTCTTTGCCGGGCCGGAGGAACGCGAGAACCACTATGTGGATGTCACGGAGCACGTGGAGAGCAAGCTAGAGGCGATCCACGTCCACGTCAGCCAGCACCCGGATACCGAGGCCATGGAGGCCAGGGTACGCCGCGGCATGCGGGAGTATGCCGAACGTGCCGGCCTGCCCGCGGGACGGAGCGCCGAGGCGTTCCACGTGGTCATGGTCAACGGCCCGGGGACCATCGCCGGCTTCTAGCCTGTTGTCCTAGCCTGCGGCAGAACTGAGCCGGGCAGCCGCGTAGACCTTGATTCCTTCCAGCAGGTAGGACGCGAGACCTGCGCGGCTGTTGTCGTAGAAGGCGGTGAACCGCGGATCCTCGACGTACATCCGGCCCAGGCCCACATAGCTGTCCGCATCCGGCGTCCAGCTGACGCAGACCCACCGGTAGTGGCGCTCGACGGCGGCCTGCACCCGGGCGTCGTCCGCCGGCAGGCCGGCGTCCAGGCAGCGGGCCAGCTCCTCGTTGACCGACGCGGCCTCCGCCATGAACGCCTGCTTGTCGTCAGCGCTCAGCGCGGCGTGCCGTGCCTTGCTGTCTTCAACCGCGCGGTCGCCCCACCGCTGGCGTGCCTCCTCCTCGTAGGGGTTGGCATCAAAATCCCTAAAGATGTCCTCGCCTGACATGGTGTCTCCTTGCTGCAGTGCCGAAATGGTTGCCCCGACGGTCCTGGCCATCCGGTCCAGGCGGTCGCGCTCGGCCAGCAGCCACTTGCGGTGTACGCTCAGCGCATCCACCTGGTCGGCCTGGCCGTTTAGGACCTGGCCAATGGTTTCCAGCCCCAGGCCAAGTTCGCGGAGAAGCAGGATCCGCTGCAGGCGCAGCAGTTCGGGCTGCGTGTAGTAGCGGTAGCCGTTCTGCCCGGTATAGGCAGGCGGCAGCAACCCCACTTGGTGGTAGTGCCGGAGGGTCCTGGACGAGACCCGGCTCAGCTTCGCCAGTTCCGCGATGGACCAGCTCCGGCGTTCTTCCTGCTTCATGCCTCCAGCGTAGAAGTTGACGCAGCGTCAAGGTCAAGCAAGGCAGGGCGCCAGCCAGGAAGGTGACCCGCCAGGCAGGGCAGGTGTCAGGTGGTGAGAGGGGCGGCGGCCACTGTGGGCAGGGTCGGGGTAGCTGATCCGCCCACGGGTTCTACCGTGATGCCGAGCGACGCTGCGGAGCCGATGCCCTTGACCAGGGCAGGCTTCGAGAGCGCATCCGCGTCCATCAGGCCTTCGGAGACCGGCGCGGAGCCGTCCTTGGGAATCAGCCACATCTGGTACACCTTGCCCGCAGGCGGGGGCGGCACATCCTTCATGCGCACCACCAGGGCGTCATGGGAGGGCGAGATCGAAACCGTCGCGGTGCCTCCGCCGATGACGTTCACGGTGGCCTGCCGCGCGTCCTGCGCCTCGATGACCTGCCGGAAGGGATCGTTCTGGTTGGCCACGTAGGCGCCGATCCCCACGCCGCCCAGGGCGATCACGGCAGCAGCCGCCACGCCGATGAGCCAGTTACGGAGCCCGCCCGTCCGCCGTCGGGCTTCACGCCGCTGGCGGGCAGCCGACAGTTCATCAGCGGCAGGCGCCGGCTCTTCCGCCAGACCGTCTGCGGCGGCCGGCACCGCCGCCGGTGCCGGAAGCTGCGAGACAATCCGGCCGAACAGGTCCGCGGGCGGCTCCTCCTCGGCCGTGAAGGACATCGCCAGCGTCTCCCGGGCCTGGCGGACGCGTTCGTTGAAGGACGCTCGCTCCGCTTCCGGAGCGTCGCTGAGGTAGGCGTCGATGGCTTCCCGCTCCGCGTCGCTGATGGCGTCCAGGGCGTATATCTCGGCGAGCTCGACGGCCCGTCCCGCCGCGAGGTCGGTGGGAATGTCGGCGGCAAATGCCCGGGGCAGCTGGCGCCCGCGCGAATCATTTGAATCGGTCATTGTCAGCTCACCCCCAGGCAGGTCTTGAGTCGGATCAGTCCGTCGCGGATGCGGGACTTTATGGTCGGAATGGCAGCGTTCAGCTTTTCTGCGACTTCGCGGTAGGTGAGGCCGCCGTAGTAAGCAAGCCGCACGGATTCCTGCTGGGTCTCGGTCAGCGTCTCCAGGCACCGCACCACGGCTTCGGCCTCGAGCCGGGTGTCCACCTCATCCGACACCGAGTCATGGTCGATGTCCTGGCTGTTGGCGCCGTACCGGGCTTCGCGCTCACTCGCGGACTGGGATGAGCGGACCTTGTCCACGGCCCTCCGGTGCGAGATGGTCATGAGCCAGGCCAGGGGACTTCCGCTTGCCGGGTCGAAGCTGGCGGCATTTTGCCAGACCTGCAGGAAGACCTCCTGGGTGGTGTCCTCGCTGAGCTCCGGATCGATCAGCACCCGGCGCGCCATGCCGAAAACCCGCCGCGACGTGAGCCGGTAGAACTCGGCGAAGGACGCCTGATCGCCTTGGGCGGTCCGCTGCAGCAGCCGTGCCAGCTGCTGGTTAAGGTCGACGGCGGTGCCAGGCGGCGCTGCGGCGTCATAGTTTGGCGCGTTGGGAGTTTCCATCACTCTCAAGCATAGGTTGCCTGCTGGCGGGCGCGGCACTCCGTGTCCTGCCACGGCGGCATCGTGCCGGGTAAAACGGAACGCGGTGTTGCCCGGCCTTAGTGTTGTCACCTGCCGCTCCTTACACCCTATGGAAGTGCACGTTCCCCCGACGTGCTCAGAAGGGATTCGGTGCCGTGCACCCCGTGGATGGGTGGCCGTGCGGATGTGCTGCACTCAGAGCTGTGCGCCGGTGAATCCCTGCTGCCGCCACGCCTCGTAGACCGCGATGGATGCCGCATTTGCCAGGTTCAGTGACCGGAGCGACGGCAGCATGGGCAGCCGGACCCGCGACGTGACGTGGGGATCGCGCTTCAGGTGGTCCGGCAGGCCCACGGATTCGGGGCCGAACATGAGGACATCACCCGGCCGGTAGGCAATGTCCGTGTAGGAAACTTCGCCGTCGGAGGTGAAGGCGAAGACACGCTCCGGCTGCAGGGCCTGCCAGGCGGCCTCGATGTTGGGATGGACAGTGACCACTGCCAGGTCGTGGTAGTCCAGGCCGGCGCGGCGGAGCTTCGCATCTGAGAAGTCGAAGCCCAAAGGCTCTACGAGGTGGAGTTCGGCGCCGGTGATGGCGGCGAGGCGGATGGCGTTGCCCGTATTTCCGGGAATTTCAGGCGTGTGGAAGAGGATGCGGAACACGCTTCCATCCTAGCGCTGGCGTTGCCGGTGCCATCCGCGCAGGCGCTGGGCATGCCTTCGGACGGTACCTCAGTGCATGCCGCGCAGCAGCCGTGCGAGCACCGGAACATTGACGGTGTTCGGCGCGGGGCCGGAGGAGAGGAAATCCTTAAGCCCGCGGGCCAGGCCGGCGGCATTGACCACCTGGACGATGTCGGAGCCGCCGCGGGAGCGGCGGTGGCGGTCGATGACGGGTTCGTGGAGGTTGCCGTCGGGGCTGTGGATCACGGTCCACCCCGTCACGTTGAGCTCGGGAAATATGTCCTGCATCCGCCTGACAACCTGGGCCAGCTGCGGCGGGGCGATCGACCGGCCGCCGTGGTTCAGCGTGTTTCCGTCCCAGGCGTAGGCCCCCTTGGGCAGCAGCATCGAGCCGACGAGCGCAAGGCGATAGCCCGAGAGCAGCGCGTGGTCAATGTGGCTGTTGTCCGCCGGGGACTGCAGCCCGTTGATCAGGCGCGCCGCCGGAATCGCGGGAAGGACCTGCCTGCTGATCAGCTGGACCGTGCGCAGCTCCCGCTGGATCCGGGCTTCAGCCCCGAAGATGCCCCGCTTCCTGGGCATGCCGTGCACCTGCTGGCTCGCCAGCTCCAGCGGGACGAGCGGAACAGCGCCGGGCGTATCGAAGGGCGGCACGTACACAGGCGCGTCGCCGGCCGTGTTGCGGGGCGTGCCCGGCTTGTGGATCGTCGCGGAGGCGTGGCTTCCGGCAGCCGGAGCGTCGAAGTGCGCTTCACCGTTGTCCTGCCGGCTCCGGCGCGGGCCGGCCGCATAGGAGCGGTCATAGGCGGCCCGCCGCTGGGGATCGATGAGCGTCTCATACGCAAGGGTCACCTGGCGGAACATGGCGGCGTCGCCTCCATGGTCGGGATGCGAAGCACGGGCAGCCTTGCGGTAGGCCACCTTGATCTCCCTCTCCGTTGCGGTCACCGCCACCCGGAGCACTTCGTAGTGGGAACTGCTGCCCTTGGTCAAGCACGGTCCTTAGGTCGTTGTTGCCGGCCTGCCTGCGCGGCCCGGTGTGCCAAGCATATAAGCCGGTCTTGGCGGTCTTCTGGAACAACGACTGCAGCAGGGTTGCCGGTTCCCGGCGCGGCAAACGCAGGACGGCTAGACTTTCCGGAATGGGAGTCCGGACAGACCGCGGTGGTGCCCGCCGTACATTTGCGGTGGCGGCAGCCGTTACAGCCGCTGCGCTTCTCGGCGGCTGCAGCGTCGGTGTCCCGGATCCGGCCGTCCCAAGCAGCCCGCCCGTCAGCGGCGGGCCGGCCACGCCCACCATTACCCCCGGCCACGACGCCGATGCGGTGGCCGCGCGCGACATGCCGTTTTCGGCAGGGCCCGCCCTGGCAGATGGTGTGCCGGTCGGGCTGTCGGAGGACCTGGCCGAAGCGCCGCACTGGAAACAGGTGGTCAGGGGGGCCAGTGGCACCAGCCGCTACCAGAAATCCGACGGCTGCCAGGTTTCGGCCGAGGTGCGCCAGAACCAGTGGCCCCTCGTGGCGGCCGATGACAGGGAATCGACGGCCGGGCTGTTTGCCTACCTCGACCCCACGATCCTTCCCGCCTACCTGAAGCCGGCGTCACTGCGCTGGGGCGGTGAGCGGGGCAAACCAGGGCCGGCGGTTGAGGTGCTGGCGCTGGAACGGGTTGCCAAGCCTGCCGGCCAAAAAGCCGGCCGGGCCACCGCAGCGATGGCCCGGGTATTCGGCAAGGCCGGCTCGTCCGTCTACGTTTCGGTGTCCTGCCCGACGGCGGCGGCGCTCGCCGCCGCCAGGGCAGACATCGCTCAGTGGCTCACGGTGGTTCCGCCCGGCTGATGGGCCGCGGCCGAGGCCGCCAGCCGGTTGAGCGCCAGCGCACCCACGAACAGTCCAAAGTCACGCAGGGCGACGTCGTAGAAGGCGCCGAGGATGATCAGGTTCACGATGATCCCCAAAAGCCAGGCAGCCACCACGAGCGAACCGATCCGCGGCCGCAGGGCTACCAGGATTCCGGCGACTATTTCCACGACGCCGACGGCATACATCACTGTCTGGGCCGGCAGGTGCAATGTGTCCGGAACCATCGGTGCGAGATAGCCGGTCCAGTCCGTCAGCAGATTGGTGAACTTGTCCAGGCCGAACAGGACGGGCGCCACGGTGAATACGGTGCGCAGGAGCAGGAACGCCTGCCGCGCCGGATCCGAGGTGAGCGCCTGGGCGTTTGCGGACTCCTTCATTGTTGTGGCCTTCATGACCGCCTCCTTCTAAAAGTGGATACCTTGATTTTAGAACTGCCGGTCCTTCTTTAGCAACGGATCTTGATTTTAGAGTTACGCTGGATTTATGACCCGCATAGCTGAAGACCGCGAACCAGGGACCGCTCTTTCCTGGACCGGCCGCCTGGCCGCGCTGGCGTCGCTGGGGGACGCCGGAAGGCGCCGCCTTTTTGAGTACGTCGCCGGGCAGCCGACAGCGGTGGGTCGGGATGATGCGGCGGCTGCGCTGGACATGCCCCGGTCCACGGCGTCCTTTCACTTGGACAGGCTTGTCCGGGACGGGTTGCTCGCCGTCGAGTTCCGCAAGCTCGGCGGAAAGGCCGGCCCGGGGTCGGGCCGGCCGGCGAAGCTGTACCGGCCGGCGCTGGAGGAAGTGGGTGCGTCGGTTCCGGACCGCAGCTACGATCTGGCCGGGGAGTTGATGGCCACGGCGATTCAAACCTCCATGACCGGCGGGGGAGGGGTCGACAAGGCGCTGGCCGAAGCGTCATACTCACGGGGCCGCGCACTGGGCAGTGACGGCGCATCCCTGGCCGAGGTGCTCGCCGGGGTCGGGTACATGCCGGAGCGGGACGGCGAGGGTGGAATCATCCTCATGAACTGTCCCTTCCACCGGCTGGCTGACGGCCACAGGGAGGTGGTCTGTGCCATGAACGGGGCATTTCTCAGCGGTGCCGCCGCTGCCTGTGGGGTGCCGGAGGGGAAAGTGGAGGGGGACCGGACGGCCGGGCGCTGCTGCGCCAGGATCAGGCCCTGACGGTTCCGGAAGTCCGGCGGCCTCCGGAATCGAGCGGCGTCTGCAATTTAATGGGGCCTAGAATTTAAGCGTGCCTGTTTACCTGGACCATGCCGCCACCACGCCCATCGCCGCGGAAGCCCTGGCTGCACTGACACGCGAGCTGTCCCGGACCGGAAACCCCTCGTCCCTTCACGGTGCCGGACGCCGGGCGAGGCGCTCCGTGGAGGATGCGCGGGAAACCCTTGCCGCCGCAGCGGGCGCCCATCCCTCGGAGGTCATCTTCACTTCGGGCGGCACTGAAGCGGACAACCTGGCCGTCAAGGGCATGTACTGGTCCCGGCAGGCCGAAGACCCGCGCCGACGGCGGATCCTGTGCTCCGCCGTCGAGCACCACGCGGTGCTGGACACGGTGGAGTGGCTGGAACGCCACGAGGGGGCGGAAGTTTCTTGGCTGCCGGTCGATCATGACGGCGTGCTGGATCTCGGCGCACTGCAGGCGGAACTGGCTCGCGATCCCGACTCCATTGCCCTCGTGACGGTCATGTGGGCCAACAACGAGGTGGGGAGCATCCAGCCCGTCCACCGGATTGTGGAGCTAGCGCACGCCGCCGGCGTGCCGGTGCATTCCGACGCGGTGCAGGCGTTTGGCTCCGTCGCCGTGGATTTCCGGGCCTCCGGGCTGGATGCCATGTCCATCTCGGGCCACAAGATCGGAGGGCCTGTCGGCGTTGGCGCACTCATTCTGGGGCGGTCGGTAAAGCTCACGCCGGTGCAGCATGGCGGCGGCCAGGAACGTGACGTCCGTTCGGGGACGCTCGACACGGCATCCATAGCGGCCTTCGCTGCCGCAGCTGAATCCGCCGCCAGGAACCTTGCGAGTGAGGCTGGGCGGATTTCAGCGCTGCGCGACCGGCTCATCGCGGGGGTCCGGAACGCAGTTCCGGCGGCGGTGCTGCGCGGGCCGGAAGGGGAGGGGCGGTTGCCCGGCAACGCCCACTTCACGTTCCCCGGGTGCGAGGGCGACTCCCTGCTTTTCCTCCTCGACCTCGCGGGCGTCGAATCGTCAACCGGTTCGGCCTGCACCGCAGGCGTTCCCCGCCCGTCGCACGTCCTCCTTGCCATGGGCCTGGACGAGGAGACGGCCCGTGGTGCGCAGCGCTTTACCCTGGGACACCCGTCGACGGAGGCGGACGTGGACGCACTCCTCGCGGCCTTGCCCGGCGCTTATGCCCGGGCGCGGCAAGCGGGGATGGCCGGGCACGAATCCTCCATCCAGACGGCCGCCACGGTTGCCCGCCAGGGGTCTGGCATTAGCTGACCTCCGGCATCAGTTGGCCTGCAGTATCAGCTGGCCTCCGCCACCAGCTTGTCGAGGGGCACGGTCCCGTCAGCGAGCTTCTCGGCAGGCACCTCCCTCCGGGCGGAAATGAGCGCCTTGATGGTCTTCTGGGCACTTGGCTTGACGGCACGCGGCCAGTTCACGCTCATGCCGGCCACCACCCGCCCGGCCTGCTGCCAGAAAGCCACGAACTCCTTGCCCTCCAGCGAGCCGCGGACGACCGGAACCGACTTTGCCGCCAGGGAGGGGAAGCCCGAGTACTCCATGCTGACGTCGAACTGGTCCGTATAAAAGTAGGGAACCATGTCCAGGGCGGCATCGTGGCCGAGCATCGCCTTGGCCGCAACCTTGCCGCCGTTGAGTGCGTTGTGCCAGTGCTCGCTCCGGTGGTGCTCGCCCGTGAACGGATGCAGGGCATTGGCGGCGTCGCCGGCGGCGAAAATATCCGGGTCGCTGGTGCGCAGCGAGGCGTCCGTGAGGATACCGTTGCGGACCTCCAGGCCGGCCGCGGTGGCAAGCGCTGTTTCCGGAACCACTCCCACGGCGATGACCACAATATCCGCCGGAAGGTGCTCGCCGGCGTCGGTCACCACACCCGTCACCTTCCCGTTTTCCCCGGTGATCTCCTTGGCGGCGGCGGGAAGCCGGAACCGGACCCCGTTGTCCTCGTGCAGTGTGCGGAAGAAACTGCCAAGCTCCGGGCCGATGGCCGCAGCGAGCGGAATGTCCTCAAGCCCGAGCAGTGTGACCTGGTTGCCGTAGGTGCTTGCCGCCGCGGCCAGCTCCATGCCGATCCAGCCGGAGCCGATGAGCACAACCTTCCGGCCACCGGAAGCCAGCCGCTGCCGCAGCCGGCGGCTGTCATCAAGGGTGCGGAAACTGGTGACGCCGTCCAGCCCCATCCCGTCGATGGGAAGCGTCCGGGGCGTTGCCCCCGGTGCCAGCAGCAGCGCCCCGTAGTCCTGGACCGTGCCGTCAGCGAAACGGACAGTGCGGGTTGCCGGATCAACTGATACCACCGGGGTGCTGAGCCGGAGGGTGACGTTGTTCTCCGCATACCAGGCCTCAGGCGCCACCTCCACGGCGTCCTCGCCGGCTTTGCCGAGCAGGTATTCCTTGGACAGTGGCGGCCGGAGATAGGGAGGGTGCGCCTCTCTTCCAGCGATGGTGATGCTCCCGGCGTACCCTTCGGCGCGAAGGGTGCGGGCCGCCGTCGCGCCGGCCAGCCCGGCACCGGCAATGAGGATGTTTTCAGGGGTCATGGCGTTACTCGATTCGCCCGGCAGGCCTGCAGCCCGCATTTCTAAAAACGATACTCTTGACGTTAGAAGCGCGGGCAGGAGCAGTCAAGGGAATTTAGGCCGTGATTCCGGCGGGCAGTAGAATAGTTCGGCAACCCTTGTCAACAGAAAGCCACAATGCGAGTTCTAGCAGCCATGAGCGGCGGGGTTGACTCCGCCGTTGCAGCCGCCCGCGCCGTCGAGGCGGGGCACGACGTCGTCGGCGTTCACCTTGCGCTGTCCAGGATGCCCGGCACCCTGCGCACCGGCAGCAGGGGCTGCTGCACCATCGAAGATTCGCGCGATGCCTGGCGGGCCTGCGACGTCCTGGGGATTCCCTACTACGTGTGGGACTTCTCCGAGCGGTTCAAGGAGGACGTGGTCCAGGACTTCATCGACGAGTACGCTGCAGGCCGCACTCCCAATCCCTGCATGCGCTGCAACGAGCGGATCAAGTTTGCGGCGCTCCTCGAAAAGGCCATCGCCCTCGGTTTCGATGCTGTATGCACCGGCCACTACGCCAAGGTCATCGAGGACGCGGACGGAAACCGCGAACTGCACCGCGCCGCCGACTGGGCCAAGGACCAGAGCTACGTCCTGGGCGTGCTCACCCATGAACAGCTGAAGCATTCCATGTTCCCGCTCGCGGACACCCCGTCCAAGGCCGAGGTGCGTGCGGAAGCCGAACGGCGCGGGCTGTCCGTGGCCAACAAGCCGGACAGCCACGACATCTGCTTCATTCCCGACGGCGACACCGCCGGCTGGCTGGCGGAAAAGATCGACATGGCCACGGGCGACATCGTGGATGAGACCGGCACCAAGGTGGGCGAACACGGCGGAGCCAACGCATTCACCGTCGGCCAGCGGCGCGGACTGAAGCTCGGCCGGCCGGCAGCGGACGGCAAGCCGCGGTTCGTGCTGGAGATCCGGCCGAAGGAAAACAAGGTGGTGGTGGGGCCCGAAGCGCTGCTGGCCATCGACGAAATCCGCGGCATCAAGGTTTCCTGGGCCGGCCTGCCCATTGACGAGGTTGGCTCCGGTGCCGACTTTGACTGCCACGCGCAGGTCCGAGCGCACGGCGACCCCGTGCCCGCCACTGCCCGCATCGAACGGGTTGCTGATGACGCCGGGATCGAGCGGGACAGCCTCGTGGTGACTTTGAAGGATCCGCTGCGCGGCGTCGCACCCGGACAGACCGTGGTGCTCTACCAGGGAAGCAGGGTCCTTGGGCAGGCGACCATCGATGCTGCGCGGTCCCTGCAGCGGGCGGAACTGTAAGCGGCGCTACTTTCCAGTCGTGCTCCGGTTTGCGGAGCAACAACGGCCGGCGGACTTGTTCCGCCGGCCGTTTTTCTTGCCTTTTTCGAGGTTTCCGACCGTTCGGTCAGCAGTGCGCAAGCCCTTCTGATAAATTTTGTGTCTCAACTCACGCGATGCAATGTTTCACTGGGCAACCTTCTGGTTGAATCAGAGGCATCAGCGGGCTGCCCGCACACGAGTCAGATCGGGCACCCCGCGCGTACTCACCGAACAGAAAGTTCATAGATGGCACAGAATAAGAGGGCCTTGCGGAGCGCTATCGCGCTGGCAGGCGTTTCCGCTTTCGCACTCACAGCCTGCACCGGTCCGTCCGGAGGCGGTACTTCCACCGGGGACGCCGGCGGAGGCACCATCACCTACGGGACCACGGACAAGGTTGTCACCCTGGACCCCGCCGGTTCCTACGACGCCGGCTCATTCATGGTGATGAACCAGGTCTATCCGTTCCTTCTGAACTCCAAGCCCGGCAGCGCCGATGCTGTTCCGGACATTGCGGAGTCCGCGTCCTTTACCAGCCCCACTGAGTACACAGTGAAGCTCAAGCCGGGACTCAAGTTCGCCAACGGCCACGCGCTGACCTCCTCCGACGTCAAGTTCTCGATCGACCGTGTGGTCAAGATCGCCGATCCCAACGGTCCGGCCGCCCTGCTGTCGAACCTGAAGTCCGTGGAGGCCAGGGATGACTCAACCGTGGTCTTCACCCTCAAGGCCGGCAATGACCAGGTCTTCCCCGGCGTTCTGGCCGCCAACTCCGGGCCGGTTGTCGACGAAGAGGTCTTCCCGGCGGACAAGGTGCTGAGCGACGACGAGATCGTCAAGGGCAAGCCGTTCGCCGGTCCGTACACGATTGAGAGCTACAAGAAGAATGAGCTCGTCAGCCTCAAGGCCAACCCGGATTACCAGGGGCTCCTGGGCAAGCCGGCCAACGACGGCGCCAACATCAAGTACTACGCAGACTCCAACAACCTGAAGCTGGATGTCCAGCAGGGCAACATCGATGTCGCCGGCCGTAGCCTGACGGCCACGGACGCAGCCGACCTGGAAAAGGACTCGAAGGTCAAGGTGCACAAGGGCCCCGGCGGCGAACTCCGTTACATCGTCTTCAACTTCGACACCATGCCGTTCGGAGCGAAGACCGCCGACGCCGATGCCAAGAAGGCGCTCGCCGTACGCCAGGCCATCGCAAACATCGTGGACCGCGAGGCGATCGCCAACCAGGTCTACAAGGGCACCTACCTGCCCGCTTACTCCGTGGTTCCGGACGGCTTCAACGGCGCCATCCAGCCGCTCAAGGAGATGTACGGCGACGGCAACGGCAAGCCCAGCCTGGACAAGGCAAAGAAGGCTTTGGCTGACGCCGGCGTCACCGGCACCGTCAACATCAAGCTGCAGTACAACCCCGACCACTACGGCAAGTCCTCGGGTGACGAGTACGCCATGGTCAAGGAACAGCTGGAGAAGTCGGGCCTGTTCAAGGTGGACCTCCAGTCCACCGAATGGGTGACCTACTCGAAGGCCCGGACGGCCGATGCCTACCCGGTCTACCAGCTCGGCTGGTTCCCGGACTACTCCGACGCCGACAACTACCTCACGCCGTTCTTCATCCCCGGCAACTTCCTGAAGAACCACTACGAGAACCCCGCCGTCACAGAGCTGGTGAACAAGCAGCTCACCACGGTGGACAAGGCAGAACGCGAGAAGCTGCTGGGTGAGGCCCAGACCGCGGTCGCCAAGGACCTCTCCACCCTGCCGCTGCTGCAGGGCGCGCAGCTCATGGTTGCCGGGGCAGAGGTAAAGGGCGTGGAGCAGACCCTCGACGCTTCGTTCAAGACTCGCCTCGGAGTGATCTCGAAGTAGGCTCCACCCCATCCGGTCCTGACCAGCCACGGAGGCGGGACGCCTTCCTGCTGGCCAGTGAACAGCCGATTCCAGGTCCCCGCGGGATCCGGAAACACAGAATCAGGCAGCAATGACAACTCTCATCGAGGCGCCGCCAAGCGACGCCGACGGCCTCTTGCCGACCAAGAAAAAGAAGTCCGGCGGGGGACTGGGCCAATACCTCCTGATCAGGTTCCTCCTGATCTTTCCGACGATCTTCATCCTGGTGACCATGGTGTTCTTCCTCATGAGGATCACCGGCGATCCCATCACGGCCGCGCTGGGCGGCCGGCTGCCCCCGGACCAGCTGCAGGAACGGATCCATGCGGCCGGCTATGACCGTCCGCTTCCCGTGCAGTACTTCGAATATCTGGGCCAGCTGGTCACCGGCAATTTCGGAACCACGCTGTCCGACAACCGCAAAGTCACCGAGATGCTGGTGACTTACGGCTCAGCAACGCTGGAACTGACCATCAACGCGCTGATCGTCGCGCTGCTGGTGGGCATTCCGTTCGGGATGATCGCCGCGCACCGGCGTGACCACCTCCCCGACGCCGTGCTCCGCGTCTTCGCCATCCTCTGCTACGCCACCCCCGTATTCTTTGCCGGGCTCCTGCTGAAGCTGACTTTCTCCGTCTGGCTTGGCTGGCTCCCCGTCGCCGGCAGGGCCAAAACCTCCACCGAACTGGCCCTCACAGGACTCCAGGCGCCTACCGGAATCTATTGGCTCGACGCGCTCAGAAGCGGCAACATGGCCGCCTTCGGCGACGTGATGGCCCATGCCGTCCTGCCCGCCGTCGCCCTGGGGCTGCTGACCGCCGGCATCTTCCTCCGGCTCGTGCGCACCAACGTCATCGGCACCCTGGGCCGCGACTACATCGAGGCGGGGCGCTCGCGGGGTGTCAGTGAATTCCGGCTGGTCACCAAACACGCCTACAAGCCGGCCCTGATCCCCATCATCACCGTCATGGGCCTGCAGATCGCCGTGCTGCTCGGCGGCGCCGTGCTCACCGAGACCACCTTCGAGTGGAAAGGGCTGGGCTTCCAGCTGGCCAGCTACCTGACGGCCCGTGACTTTGTGGCGGTCCAGGGCATCGTGGTGCTCCTGGCCGTGATTGTGGCCGTCACCAACTTCATCGTGGACATCGTGGCCGCGCTGATCGATCCCCGCGTGAGGTACTGACATGAGCACTGCAACTCCGGTGGAAGCCACCGTGGACCGCAGGGCCCCGCTGTTCAAGCGGCTGCCCGTGATCTCCCACTTCAATAAGAGCGTCGGACTCCAGCGGGGCATGCTCGTTGTGGGCCTCCTCCTGACCGGCACCTTCCTCCTGACGGCCATTTTCGCGCCGCTCCTGGCCCCCTACGGATACGCGCAGCTTTCCGACGCCGACGGCAGCTTCCCCACCCAGCAGCCGCCCGGCGGAAAGCACCTGCTGGGCACCACGGTGGGCGGCTACGATGTCCTGTCCCGGGTCATCTGGGGCTCCCAGACCGCCATCCTCGTGATCCTGGTGGCCGTGGTGCTGTCCATCTTCGCCGGCGTCATCCTCGGCCTGGTGAGCGGGTACCTCGGCGGCTGGCTCGACCGCGTGCTCGTTGTGGTTGCTGACGCTGTTTACGCCTTCCCGTCACTGCTGGTGGCCATCGTCATGGCCATCGTGATCAGCGGCGGCGAGTCCAGCCTTTTTGGCGGCGTGCTTGCCGCGGCGATCTCCATCACCGTGGTGTTCATTCCGCAGTACTTCAGGGTCATCAGGGCCGAGACCATCAGGCTGAAAGCGGAACCCTTCGTCGAATCGGCGAAGGTGGTGGGTGCCTCCAGCATCCGCATCATGGGCAGGCACATCTACCGGAACGCCACCCGCACCCTGCCCCTGATCTTCACCCTGAACGCGTCCGAGGCAATCCTCACCCTCGCGGGCCTGGGCTTCCTGGGATTCGGCATCGAGCCCTCGTCCGCCGCCGAATGGGGCTTCGACCTCAACAAGGCGCTGGCGGACACCACGTCAGGCATCTGGTGGACCGGCGTGTTCCCGGGCCTCGCCATCGTCTGGACAGTCCTCGGCCTCACGCTGGTGGGGGAAAGCATCAACGACCTCAATGACCCGCGCCTCCGCGGCCGGAAGCGTGCCGGCAAGAGGGGCGGACCGGCCTCAACCGCGGTGGCCGCGGCAGCCATTTCAGCAGATGGGAAAAGCTCATGACCATCAACATCGGATCCGTTTCCGACCGGCACGCCGCCGGCACCGGACCGGTGCTGGACATCGACCATCTCAAGGTCACGTTCGCCACTGATGCCGGGGACGTCCACGCCGTCAAGGATGTGAGCCTTGAGGTCAAGGCCGGGGAGGTGCTCGCCATCGTTGGCGAGTCCGGCTCCGGCAAGACGGTGACTGCCAAGACCATCCTGGGACTGCTGCCGGAAACCGCCATCAGCTCCGGCGCGGTGGTAATCAACGGCAGCAACGTCATCAGCGTCACCCCGGGCAGGCTCCGCCAGATCCGGGGACGGGACGTGGCCATGGTCTTCCAGGAGCCGTCCACGGCACTGAATCCCGTGTTCACCGTCGGCTGGCAGATCGCCGAAGGGATCCTCGCCCACGCGGGCCGGGGCGGCGGCAAGCGGGTCACCGCGAAGGAGGCCAAAGCCCGGGCCATCGAAGCCCTGCGCAAGGTAGGCATCCCGGACCCGGAAACCCGGGTCAACTACTACCCCCATCAGTTCTCCGGGGGCCAGAAGCAGCGCGTGGTCATCGCCGCCGCACTCGCCCTGAACCCCGGGCTGATCGTGGCGGACGAACCCACCACCGCCCTGGACGTCACCGTGCAGGCGGAGATCTTGGAGCTCCTGCGGGACCTGAGGGACAAATACGGGACGTCCATTGTGCTGATCACGCACAACATGGGTGTGGTGGCCGACCTCGCCGACCGCGTCGTGGTGATGTACCAGGGCGACGTCGTCGAGGAGGCCGCGGCGCAGTCCCTCTTCGCCGAGCCGCGGCAGGACTACACCCGGAAGCTGCTGGCCGCCGTGCCGCACCTTGGCCGGCATTCGGCGTCGAAAGGGATGACCGAGCGGGCGCACCAGGACGGCAGGGTGCTGGTGGAGGCGAAGGGCCTCACCATCGAATATCCCGGCAGGCTGGGCAGCCCCGCCTTCAAGGCAGTGGACGGCGTCAGCTTCACGGTGTCCGAGGGCGAGGTGTTCGGACTCGTCGGTGAATCGGGCTCGGGGAAGACGACCATCGGCCGGGCCATCGCCGGCCTGAACCGGACCACCGGCGGAAGCCTGAACGTGCTGGGCTACGAGATGCTGAACTTCAGGGAGCGGAGTTTCAAGCCGCTCCGGAAGGAGATCGGGTTCGTCTTCCAGGACCCGGCGGCGTCCTTCAACCCGCAGCTGACCATCGGTGAGTGCATCGCCGAGCCGCTGGTCATCCACACCAACCCTTCACCGGCCCAGGCGCGCAAGCGCGTTGGTGAGCTGCTGGAATCAGTCCAGTTGCCGGCGTCGTACGCTGACCGCTTTCCGCATGAGCTCAGCGGCGGGCAGCGCCAGCGGGCGTCCCTGGCACGCGCACTGATCCTGAACCCGAAGCTGCTCATCGCCGATGAGCCGACGTCGGCGCTGGATGTTTCGGTGCAGGCGAAGGTCCTGGAGCTCTTCCGGGAAATCCAGCAGGAGTTCGGTTTTGCGGCGCTCTTCATCAGCCACGACCTTGCGGTGGTGGACATGCTGTCGCACTGGGTGGGCGTGCTGTACAAGGGCCGGCTCGTTGAGCAGGGGATCGGCCATCAGGTCATGGGTGCTCCGCAGCACGACTACACGAAGCGCCTGATCGCCTCGCTGCCTGTGCCGGATCCTGCCGAACAGGCCAAGCGCCGGGCGGACCACCGCGCCCTGCTGGGCATCTAGCACTTGCGTCCCCGTCCTCCCTGAGGGCGGGGACGACTGTCTGTCCGCAGTCCTAGCCGGAGACAACCTTAATGTTGAACAGGCGGTCACCCTGCTGCAGGAAAATCCGCAGCCACAGCGGCAGCCACATCTCCATCCCGCGCGCCGCGTCGAGCCCGCCCAGATCCCGGATGTGTTCGGGCCGCCAGCCGAATTCACGCAGGAGGCCGGCCACCACGTCCTTTGCTTCGGCGTCGTCCCCGGCGATGAACACGTCGTGGTCCCCGCCCGCTAACCGGTCCGGTGCCACCATGACATCGGCGCGCATGGTGTTCAGGGCCTTCACCACCCGGGCGGTGGGAAATGCCCGCTGGATGGTCTCGGCGAGGCTGTCGGTGTTCGAGATGGCGAGCGACGGCGGGAAGCCGGCGGTATGGTCCAGCGGGTTGGCCACATCGATCAGCACCTTGCCGGCGAGGTTTTTCGTGCTGGCAGCAGCCAGCACCTCCAGCGAAACAGTGCCGGGAGTTGCGTTGATGACCACCTCGCCCTCCGCGGCGGCATCGAAGAAGGTCCCGGCCCTGGCCCGCGGCCCTGCTCCCGCTGCCCAGCCCACGGCCGCCTCGTTGGTGGCGCTCCGTGACCCCATAACGACGTCGTGCCCGGACTCCACGAGTTTCCCCGCCAGGGTCCTGCCCACCACGCCGGTACCAAGAACTGCGATCTTCACGTGCATCCTCCCTCATCGGTATCTGCGATCACTTCCATTCTCTGCCCGCATCCTTAACACGGGCAGAGACTCCGGCGGTGCCCATAGACTGGAAGCATGACCGAGCTAAACCATGATCTGCCTGACACCGACTCCTACGACCCTGCCGCCAGCTCGCTGGCCGGGCATGTGGATCCTGCGGTGATGGCGGAACTGCTGTCAATCCGGTCGAGCATCGACAACATCGATGCGACCCTGGTCTACCTCCTGGCCGAGCGGTTCAAGGCGACCCAGAAGGTGGGCTTCCTCAAGGCTGCCCACCGTCTTCCGGCGGGGGACCCCGGCCGCGAAACGGCGCAGATTGCACGCCTGCGCCGGCTCGCCGAGGATGCCCAGCTGGACCCCGCGTTCGCGGAGAAGTTCCTGAACTTCATCATCGGCGAAGTGATCCGCCACCACGAGGCGATCGCCGAGGACCACAACGCCACCGGCGGAACGGCCAGCCCGTCCGCACCCCTTACCGCCTAAGCCGTGCCGGACGCAGACCTCCAGCGGCCCGCCCAGGCAACTGCCACCGCACTGGGACCGTGGCCGGGCCAGGACCCGGTGGAAGCCACCCGCATCATCCGGGGCGAGCTCGGCAGCCCGCACCTGCCTTTTTTGGCCGAACTGCCCGACCGCGGCGTCGGCGCTGACGCCATTGGCCGCACCGCATCGCTCCTGGTGGACCTGGCAGTGGATATCCAGCCGCACGGCTGGCGGATCGTTGACCGGCCCGGGCGGGACCTGGTGCGGGCCAGGTCAGCCCTGTCCACCGACATCAACGTCCTGGCCGACATCGCCGGCGAAGAGGACACTACCGCTGACGAACTGAAGATCCAGCTGCGCGGCCCCCTGAGCCTGGCCGCCGGACTGCATCTGCACAACGGCGAGCGCGCGCTGATCGACTACGGCGCCCGCCGCGACATCGCCGCCTCCCTCGCCGCGGGCGTCGGTGCACACCTGGCCAAGGTGTCCGCCGCGGTTCCCGGGGCCAGGCTCGTGGTGCAGCTCGATGAGCCGGACATCGCCCCGGTGCTCGCCGGCACCATTCGCACCTCCAGCGGCTACCGCACGCTGCGCTCCGTCCCGGGGCAAGAGGTGACGGAGCTCTGGCGCGTGGTAATCGAGGCCCTCCGGGAGGCAGGCGCGGCGGAGGTGGCCGTGGCGGTGCCGGAAATCGAAGCGCCGTTCGACAGGATTATGACTGCCGGGGCGGATGCCATCGCCGTTCCGCTGCGGGCCCTGACCACCCGGCAATGGGAGCAGCTCGCGGGGGCGGTCGAAGCCGGCAAGCGGCTCTGGGCAGGGGCCCTGCAGTCCGACGGGCCGGGCGTGCCGAAGGCGTCCGAAGTTGTTGAGGCTGTCCGGCGTCCGTGGCAGCAGCTGGGACTGCCGCTGGCGGCGCTCGGCACGGTGCGGGTCACGCCGTCGGGCGGCCTGGAAAGGCAGTCGCCGGCCGCCGCGACGGAGGTCCTGACCCGCCTCACCCAGGTTGCCGACGGCCTCAACCAGCTGGCGCTGGGCTAGCCCGGTTCACTCAGCTTCGCCGCTCCCAGCGGTCCGGCCTGGCGTACGCCGGAAGGAACCCCGCAGAGGAAGTACCCGGTGGATAGGGTTCCAGCCGGTAGTCGAAGTGGCCCGCATAGACCAGGACAAGGCCGAGCTGCGGCTGGATCACCTTCACCTGGATCCTGTGCCGTCCTGCTTCCCCCACGGCCGGGTCCCACCACTGCTCCGCATAGGCCTTGGCGTCCAGGGCCGCCGGCAGCGGCAGCCGGAGCGGGCCCAGGAACAGCCGCGAGACTTCTGAGACCCCGCGCAGCCGGCCCTCAGCGGTCACGCCAAGGTTCAGGTCGGTGACCAGCCGGCGGTACCGGCCCACGTAGTCCACAAGGCGTGAGCGGCCGCCGGCGCCACCGGCCTCAACACTCGTGGTGTCCTGGAAGATCCTGGTCCTGGCGGGGAAGAAAATCTCCCGCCGGGCGGTCAGGCTGGAACGGCCGAAGGGATCGAGGTGTGCGTGGTTTTCGATCCGGAACGGCACGCCCTCGCCGTATTCCGGAAAGAAGGCTTGCTCTCCGGCGGTCAGCCGAAGTACGGGCCGCAGCCACCGCTGCCGGCACCCCACCACCTCGAAAACGCCTTCGCCGACGCCAAAGCTGCCGGACCCCGGGGCCAGCGAAAAGTACTCCTGCAGTTCGGGCTGCAGCCGGCGGAAGTCAGCGCCCAGGGCCTGCCGGTAGATAGGGGTATCCATCACAGCCGTCCTGCCGCCTTCAGCCGTATATAGGCATCGGCCAACGCCGGGGGCAGCTGGTGCGGTTCCGCGTCCACCACCTCGACGCCGAACTGGCGCAGCTGGGCAGTCACGGCTTCCCGCTCGAGCAGGGCGCGCTCCGCGGCTGCCGCACGGAACACCTTGGCCGCCGTCGTCCTGTCCTGGAGCATCTCCCCAAGGAGGGGGTCGCGGACCGACGCCACCACCACCACGTGCTGCTGGGCCAGGCGCGCCGCCAGCGGAATGAGCCCTTCCTCGGGTGCGCCGCTGTCCAGCGAGGTCAGCAGGACCACCAGCGAGCGGTGCGCCGACACCGCACGGACCTGCGCGGGCACCTGTGCCCAGTCCAGCTCGATGAGTTCTGCCTGCAGGGGCGCCGCGGCCTGAACAAGCTGTCCCAGCAGGTTGCCGCCCGCCGTGGTGCCCGCCCGGGCGCGCATCCTCCGGTCGAACGCGAAGAAGTCCACGCGGTCACCGCCGCGCTCGGCGAGGACACCCAGCAGCAGTGCGGCCTCGATCCCGGTGTCCAGCCGGGGTTCGTCGTTCACGCGCGCGGCGGCGGTGCGCGAGGTGTCCAGCATGATCACCACCCGCCGGTCCCGTTCCGGCCGCCAGGTGCGCACCACGACGGCGGACCGTCTCGCCGTTGCGCGCCAGTCGATGGAGCGCACGTCATCGCCCCGGACATAATCGCGCAGCGAATCGAACTCGGTTCCGGCGCCGCGGATCTGCACCGCGGCCTTGCCGTCGAGGTCCCGCAGCCGGCGCAGTTTTGACGGCAGGTGCCGCCGGGAGTTGAAAGGCGGCATTACCCGCAGTGATCCGGCGGCGTGGACCGTTTTCTGCCGGGCGGCCAGCCGGAGCGGGCCAAAGGAGCGGACGGTAATGTGGGGCGCACTGAGGTCACCCCGCCGGACCGGCCTGAGCCTGACATTCAGGCGGCGTCTTTCACCCGCCGGAACCTCTGCCTCCTGCACCGGGTTTTCCGCCCCGGCGGAGGGCTGCCACGCATCACGCACCACAGCACGGAGCCGACGCGGACCGCTGTTGCGAACCGTCAGCACGGCGTCCGCCACGCCCCCGAGCGTGACGTTGGCCGGCGCCGACCTTTCCACGGAAACCTGCTGCAGTGCCGCAGCCAGCAGCACGTCCAGCACGGCCAGCGCGCCCAGGACCAGGAGCACGCCAAGCACGGTCAGCCAGCCGGGAAAGAGGAGCACAGGAACCAGCCCCGCTGCCGCGAGGAGAACCAAACGCCCGGAAATGGCCACGGGATCAGCGGGGGACCGGCACGGAGGCGAGGATGCTGCCGAGCACGTCGTCCACCTGGACACCGTCCATCAGGGCTTCCGGACGGAGCGCCACGCGGTGCCGCAGGCACGGCTGGGCCAGTGCCTTGACGTCATCCGGGGTGACAAAGCTTCGGCCGGACAGCCACGCCCAGGCCCGGGAGGTGTTCAGCAGCGCGGTGGCGCCACGCGGCGAGACGCCAAGCTGGAAGGACGGGGCAGCACGCGTGGCCCGGACCAGGTCCACGATGTAGCCCTGCACCTCGGGCGCCACGTCGACGGCGGCCACGGCCTGCCGCGCCCGCTCCAGTTCGTCGGCGCCCGCCACCGGGCGGACGCCGGCCCCGGCGAGGTCGCGGGGATCGAAGCCGGCAGCGTGCCTGCGGACCACCTCGATTTCTGCGGCACGGTCAGGAAGGGGCATGGTCAGTTTGAGGAGGAAACGGTCCAGTTGGGCCTCGGGCAGCGGGTAGGTGCCCTCGTACTCGATGGGGTTCTGCGTGGCCGCCACGATGAAAGGCACCGGCAGCCGGCGCGATACCCCGTCCACGGACACCTGGCGTTCCTCCATGGCTTCCAGCAGCGAGGCCTGGGTCTTGGGCGGCGTCCTGTTGATTTCGTCAGCCAGGAGGATGTTGGTGAAGACAGGGCCTTCACGGAAGCTGAATTCGGAATTGGCGGCATCGTAGACGAGGGACCCCGTGACGTCGCCGGGCATCAGGTCCGGGGTGAACTGGACGCGCTTGGTGTCAAGGCTCAGGGCCGCGGACAGGGCACGGACCAGAAGGGTCTTGGCCACGCCGGGCACGCCTTCGAGCAGCACGTGTCCGCGCGACAGCAGCGCGATCAGCATGCCGGTGACGGTGGAATCCTGGCCCACAACTGCCTTTGCCACCTCATGCCGGACGTCAAGCAGTGCCTGCCGGACGGGGTCCGGGGAATGGCCTGCGCTGCGCGGGGCGGCCATGGTGCCCACCGGCGCCTCACCGTAGGTGCCCTGCTGCTGGCCGTTTGGCTGCTGGCTCATCTGGCCTGTACCTCTTTCTCTAGTCGGACAAGGTCCTGGGCCCAGCGGACAAGCTCGGCCTCTGTTCCGGGACGGTGTTGCAGGATCCGGAGCATGTCCGGGAGGGTGCTGTCCAGGTGCCGGGCGGCCGCGGCCGCCACGTCCACGGTGTCGGCCCCGGCCCCCACCCGGAGGTCGGCGGCAAGCCGCACGACGGTGCCGGCCCGCAGCGTGTCTGTTGCCCGGGCAATGTCGTGGGCCTCGTGGTACAGCCGTGCCCTGCCCTCTGCGGTTTCGGCGGACTTCACCACCACCGGCAGGGGTTCGAAGACCAGCGGGCCGAGGCGGCGTCCGCGCCACAGCACGGCGAACAGCGCCACCACAATGAGCCACGGGGCCACGAACGCCGACCATGCCGGTGCAAGCTCGGCGAGGGTCTTGGGTGCGGGGCTGGCGCCGAGGTCCCCGGGACCCGGCAGGTACCAGATGAGGTGGTCCTGACTGCCCAGGGTCCGGAGCGTGAGGGCGGCGTTGCCGTGGTCGGCCAGGAACTGGTTACTGAGCACGGCGGTGCTGCCGAGCACGACGAGTTTTCCGTTCTCTGCCGAGGCGTACAGGCCCCGTCCTGTGGCGCCGGAGCCGTAGCACACAGTGCCGCCGGTGTAGAGGAAGCCCCCGTCCGCGCTGATGTCACCGGCGGCCTCGCCGTCGGTGACGGCGCATCCGGGCTGCAGGGTCTGCTCCGAGCCGGGGACCACCCCGGCCTGGCGGATGGTGCCGCCCAGGCCGGTCAATGTGGCCAGGCGCGGCGAAACCACCACCAGCCGGTCCGTTCCGGCAAGAAGCGCGGGGAGCTTTTCGGGGGGAAGGAACCCCCGTTCGTCATAGACCAGGACCGTTGAGCCGGACCCATTGCGGCCGGCCTCCCGCGCCGCGGCCAAGGTTTCCTGGAACGACTCCGTCTGGTTAACACTGACGCCCTGTCCGGCCAGGATCTGGGCCGCCGCCCTGGCGCCCGACGGGCCGGGGTTGTGGATGGACAGCTCCTGGCTGTCGGACCGCTGCGTGGACTGCAGTATGAGGACCACCGCAAGGGCAGCGGCCATGGCGACGCCGAAGAGGATTCCCGCCCGGTGCCTGCGGACCCAGCCGGTTTTCCTGCGCCGGGCCGCCACAAAGACGTGTGTCATCTGGGCACCGCCAGTCCGCGAGGCGCAGCTTCTGCATAAGACGGCGTGAGCCGTTCCAGGGTCGAGTCCAGCTCAACCATCGCGGCATGGTCGGATGCCTGCGCGCTCCCGTGGCCGTAGCGGACGGCATCGAACATGCGGGCCGCGGCGCCCAGTTTGTGGCCGGCTGCCGGGAACGCCCGCGTGAGTTGGACGGCGGCCTCGTCGGCCGTCCGGCCGGGCTGGGGGTCCAGGACCGCCCGGTCCTCGGCGGAACTCACCACTGCGCGGAACTGTTCGACGACGGCGGCCGCCCAGTCGCCGCGCGCGGCGGCGGCACTTGCGCGCGCCCGGTAGTCCGCTGCCGTGGTGGCTGCTTCGGCGTCGAAGATCTCCTTCGATGCGCGGCGGCGGGCGTTCAGCCGCGGCCGGGCGAGGATGATGGCCACGGCCACGAGGAGGGCGATGCCCAGGCCGATGAGGGGCGCCACCGGAGGTCCGCCGGCGAGGGACTG
The DNA here is from genome assembly GCF_042673905.1 of Arthrobacter sp. NPDC057009. Classification (NCBI taxonomy): domain Bacteria; kingdom Bacillati; phylum Actinomycetota; class Actinomycetes; order Micrococcales; family Micrococcaceae; genus Arthrobacter; species Arthrobacter sp. NPDC057009. Next base: position 351,275 of record NZ_JBHUSB010000001.1, on the reverse strand, counting down.
GCCGTCGGTCACGGACTGCAGCCAGTCCAGGAACTGCCGCCAGAGCGTTTCCAGCCACCCGGGCGCCGCTTCCCGGTACTCGCGTTTGGAGAGTTCCTCCGCCGCCCAGCGGCGCGCTTCTTCCCGGTCAGGCTGCACCGGCGGTTCCAACGGGCTTTGCAGCAGCACGGCGGCATGCTGCAGGGCCGGCAGGAAGCCGACGGCGCTCATCCCGGCATCGTGGGCGGGCCGGCGCTGTAGCGGCCAGGGCCGTAGACCGGCACGCCCCGGCCCGGGATCCCGCCGTCGTCGTTTCCGGATTCCAGCAGCCGGAGCAGCGCGATGTCCAGTCCCTCGTTGCGCATCCGCAAATCCATATAAAGCAATGCCATGACCGACGTCTGGAAGGCGAACGCCACCGCGCCAACGGCGGCGGAGACCACCGCCATGACAACAACACCCACCACCTGCAGGGCTGTTGACTGGCTCGCCAGGTCCTGGGGGCTGGCGACTGCGGTGAGCAGCGCCGCGAGCAGGGTGACGGGGATGAGGACGATCTGGCTAATGATGCCTATGAGAAGCGACACCGCGAGGACGATGCCGAGGACGCGCCACCAGTTGCCGCGCGTAACGGCCCAGGAACGCCGGATACCATCCAGCGCCCCGACGTCCTCGACGACGATCGCGGCCGGCGCAACCGTCAGCTTCACCGAAACCCAGATCAAGGCGGCAACAAAGGCCAGGAACAGCGGTAGCACAATCACCAGCGATCCCGTCCCCATGGAATTGGCCAGCCCCACGGTGGCCAGGACAATGAGGGCAATGCCCAGCAGCACGGCTGCCACACCCAGCCCGGCCAGCCGGACCAGGGCCCAGGCGCGTCCGCGTGCCAGCAGCCACATCTGCCGGAACCCCGTGCGCCTGTTGAGGATGGACCTGGCCACAGGCACCACCATGGCCCCCTGCATCACCAGGGCGATGAACAGGGACACCACGCCCACAACCAGGAAGCCGCCCACCAGGGCCCCGAAGATGGAGGTCATTTCGGAGGGGCCGAGGTTCCCCATCCAGGCCTCCGCCGACGCATCGGAGGCCGGGGCCACAAGCGGGAGGACGCTGGCAATCACAGCGCCCAGTGCCTGTGCCAGGAGGCCTGCTCCGAGCATCGCCTTGGGATTCCGGCGGACGGTCTGGAACGCGCCGTCCATGATCTCGCCGAACATCAGCGGCCGCAGAGGCACCACTCCGGGCTTCGGCGGGGCCATGTAGGCGGGATAGGGGGCTGCGGGATTCGGACCTGCGATATTGGGTCCGCTGCTCCATTGCTGCGGAGGACCGTAGGGCTGGTGGGCGCTGGGCTGGTACGGTCCAGGCTGATAGGGGCCAGGCTGCGGGCTGCCCCATTGCGGGGATATGCCCCAGGGTTGCTGCGGCTGCTGGTGCGGCGGCGCCCACGGCGGGTGCGGCTGGCCGGCAGGCTGTTCGGGCGGCCGGTTTCCGGACGGCGGGTGCTGCGGATCCTGCTCTGACAACCTGTTCCTCCCCAAGGTGCGCACCGGCCAACGGCCGGGCACCTCCAGACTATAGTTCCGCCGTCGGGCATCCTAGCTTCCGGGTCTGGCCGGGCGGGAGAAGCCGCCGGTTGCCGTTCCCGCCGGTCCGGCACACGCCCCGCCGAAAACTCCATCAATAAGACAAAGCAACATCAATAAGGGAATATATAACTATGAAGGCACGCATTCTGGTGGTTGATGATGACGAGGCGCTCGCAGAGATGATCGGCATCGTCCTGCGCAATGACGGGTTCGAGCCCGTCTTTTGCGCGGACGGTGGACAGGCTCTGGACGTCTTTCGGTCGTCAAAGCCGGATCTCGTGCTCCTCGACCTGATGCTGCCGGGAACGGACGGCATCGAGGTGTGCCGGCAGATCCGTTCGGAGTCGGATGTTCCGATCGTCATGCTGACGGCCAAATCGGACACCTCCGATGTGGTCAGGGGACTGGAATCAGGTGCCGATGACTATGTGCCCAAGCCCTTCAAGCCGGCCGAGCTCGTTGCCCGTGTGCGCGCGCGCCTGCGCCCCGGCGACCAGAAGGCGCCCGAGACGCTGCGCATCGCGGACGTGACCATCGACGTCGCCGGCCACCTGGTGAGCCGCGGCGACGAGCGCATTTCGCTCACCCCCCTGGAGTTCGATCTCCTGGTTGCCCTGGCGCGCAAGCCCTGGCAGGTTTTCACCCGCGAACTGCTCCTGGAGCAGGTGTGGGGTTACCGCCACGCGGCTGACACCCGGCTGGTCAATGTCCATGTCCAGCGACTGCGGTCCAAGATTGAACGTGATCCGGAAGCCCCGGAAGTTGTATTGACGGTTCGTGGTGTCGGCTACAAAGCAGGATCCTGAACCCCAGGGCCAGAATCCCCCTGAGACTCCCGCGGGATCCGGCGCCGAATCCCGCGCAGCCGCTCCCGCGGCGGAGCATGCCCGGGACGGTTCGCGCAAACCCGGTCACCGCCCAGGCCCGGAGCACACCGACGCCTTCGGCGCCGGGCTCGCGAGGCTGCCGTCGCAGGCCCGGATCTGGCGGCGCCGGGCACTGATCGTCGTGCTGCGGGTCGGCCGGCTGGTGCGCACCGGCGTCGACCGCATCTTCCCCGGCATCCGCTACCTGCTGCATTCCCTCCAGCGCCGATGGCGGCGGTCACTGCAGTTCCGCACAGTCCTGACCACTCTGCTGCTGTCCATCAGTTCATTCGCGATCGTGGGCGCCTACCTGTCCAACCAGATCGCCAACAACCTGTTCCAGGAGCGGCTGACGCAGGCTGAGTCCGAGACCCGCTACAACGTCAAGCAGGTGCAGGACACGTTCGACGGCGCCCAGGTCACCGACCAGTCCAGCGTGATCACCCTCGTCTACGACACCCTCAATGCGGTGGAAGGCAGGGGCTCCGTGATCCAGCGCCGCTACGTGTTTGAGGCGATGCCGGAGCAGACCAAGCCCCGCAACCGGTGGGTGGAATCGCGGGCCTCCGACCAGCTGACCATCAGCGTCATCCCGCCGGACCTCCGCAAGGCAGTCCAGGATTCCGGCAAGGAACAGTTTTGGGCGTCCACGGAATTCCCCGTGGGGACCGAAGACCGGCCGGGGATCGCCGTGGGCAACAAGGTGACCTTTAACGGCACGGTCTACGAGCTCTACCTGATCTACGACCTCAATACGGCACAGAAGACCCTTAATGAAATCCAGAATGTGCTCTGGGCCGGCGGCGCCGCGCTGATCCTCATGATCGGGGCGATCGCCTGGTACGTCACGCGCAACGTGGTGAGTCCTGTCAGCCATGCCGCGGTGGTGTCGGAGAAGCTGGCGGCAGGCCAGCTGCAGGAACGCATGGTGGTCAAGGGGGAGGACGAGGTGGCCCGCCTCGGGGCGTCGTTCAACCACATGGCCGCCAGCCTGCAGGAGCAGATTACGCAGCTGGCCACGCTGTCGCAGATGCAGCAGCGGTTCGTCTCGGATGTTTCCCATGAGCTCCGCACCCCGCTTACCACCGTCCGGATGGCCGCCGAGGTGCTATACGACGCCCGCGACGACTTTGACCCCATCAACAAGAGGTCGGCCGAACTGCTCTACAACCAGGTGGAGAGGTTCCAGTCACTGCTGGCGGACCTGCTGGAGATTTCCCGGTTCGACGCCGGCGTAGCCATGCTCGACGCCGAGGCGACCGACATCGTCCAGCTCATCTCGCACGTGATGGAAGGCGCGGCCCCGGTCGCCGAAGAATACGGCTCGAAGATGGTGCTGAATGCGCCGCCGGAAGGCAGCGTCGTGGTGGAAATGGACTCGCGGCGCATCGACCGGATCCTGCGGAACCTGATCCTGAACGCCCTCGAACACGGCGAAGGCCGGCCCGTCAATATCTCCGTCGTCTCCAATGCCGACGCCGTCGCCGTCACTGTCAGGGACCACGGAATCGGCATGAGCCCCGCCGAAGCGGCGCGGGTCTTCGACCGCTTCTGGCGCGCCGATCCTGCCCGGGCACGTACCACCGGCGGCAGCGGGCTGGGCCTGTCCATTGCGACCGAAGACACCAAGCTGCACAACGGCTGGCTGCAGGCCTGGGGAAACACCGGGGTCGGCTCCAACTTCCGGCTTACGCTTCCGCTCAAACAGGGCGGCACCATCACCAAGTCACCGCTGCCCCTTGAGCCGACGGACGTGGGGCTGGGTGCCCCCGGCGACCACAGCGTCCTCGTCCTCGGGCCGGGCGCCACCGCTATGCCGGCGGTCCCTGAACCGGCGGTCCCTGAACCGGCAAGCCCTGAACCCGCCGGCCCTCAACCCGCCAGCCCTGAACCGGCCAGCCCTGTGCCGGGCAGCCCTGCACTCGGCAAGGAAGCCGAGCGTGCTGCCGGCGCCGGTCCGGGCAAACCGGAGCCGGCGCGAACAGGGGAGCGCTCGTGAGCCGGGTGCCCCCGGCAGCCCGCGGTCTGGCCGCGGGGCTGCTGGCTGTCATGCTGCTCTTCCTGGCATCGTGCGCCCAGATCCCGCGCTCCGGGCCGGTTGGAAAGAGCACGGACGAAAGCGCCGGAAACCCCAATGCGCCCGTTTTCTTTCCCGTCGCCCCGCGCAGCGGGTCCAGCCCGGAAGCCGTCATTGAGGACTTCTACCTGGCGGGCAGCGGGTATGAGGACGACTACGCCGTTGCCCGCCAGTATCTGACCCAGGCTTCCTCCGTCGCCTGGAAGCCGGACCAGCGGACGCTCGTGTTCCGCTCGGAGCGCGTGGTGAAGACCGGCGTCGAGGGTGTCTACAACTACGAACTCGACGTCGCCTACTCAGTGGATTCCGACGGCGTCGCCACCCAGATGCCCGCAGGCACCAAGGAGAACATCCCCGTTACCCTCGTGCAGGTTGACGGCGAATGGCGCATCTCCAAGATCCCTGACGGCACCGCCATCCCCGAAGAGACCTTCAAGGTCATCTACGGCGCCTATCCCATCTACTTCTATGACCCCAGCTTCACGTATGCAGTGCCCGACGTACGGTGGTTCATCAAGAAGAAAACGGTGAAGGCGATGACGAGCGCCCTGCTCGCCGGGCCTGCCCCGTACCTTAAGGGCGCCGTCGTCAGCGCCTTCCCGTCCGGAATGAAACTCGCCAGGGAGTCGGTGCCGGTAGTTTCCGGCGCTGCCCAGGTGGACCTGTCGGCCAAGGAGCTGACCGAAGCCTCCACCGAGGACAGGCTCCGGATGCAGACGCAGCTGGCCCTCACATTCCGGAGCCAGCCGGACGTCATCAACGTGGAGCTCCGGGCGAACCAGGACCTCGTACGCGTGGAGGACAACGGTTCGGTCCTTCCGCCGGTCCAGAACAAAAGCGCCCCTGCACGCCAGATCGCCATCAGCAACGGTGAACTGGTGCGGTACGAGAACAACCGGGTGTCACCGTTGCCCGACATGCAGCCGGTGGCGGCGCTGAAACCGCGGTCACCTGCCGAATCGCCCGTCTCGCAGACGGTGGCGTTCCTGAACGGCAGCCGCAACACGCTCTATTCGATGGTGCCCGGCCAGCCTGCGCGCGCCCTGGTTACGCGCAGCACGTTGACGCACCCGTCGTTCAGCCTGCACGACTGGCTGTGGACTGCCGGTCCGGGCGCGCAGGGCGTCACGGAAATCAAGGCCTTCCGTCCCACCGGCGTGGCGCAGGGCGCACCCGTGCCGGCTGTCACCCTGACCCCCTCCTGGCTGGCAGGCCGCAACGTCAAGGACTTCCGGGTGTCCCGTGAGGGTGTTCGGGCTCTGGTCATCTCCGAGCAGAACGGCGAGACACGGGTGCAGGTAACGGGGATCATCCGCGGCGCTGACGGAACGCCGAAGGAACTGACCGCGCCCATCACCCTGCCGTCCAGCGGGAACCCGGACCAGGGCGTCTGGGTCAACGACACCACCGTTGTGGTGATGAAGGGCGCCGCGACGTCCAACGTGACCCCCGAGCTTCTCTCCCTCGCCTCCCCCCAGCCGCAGAAGCTCGCCCCCTGGCCGGGGCTGGTTGCGCTCAGCGCAGGCAACGGCCCCGAGGAGATCTATGCACAGTCCAGGGACGGCATCTTCCAGCGGCTCGGCAATGGGTGGTCGGCGCAGCTGAGGGGGCCGACGGACCCGTCCTTCCCGGGCTGACTTTGCCCGGCCTTCGTGTGCCGGCGTTTTCCACATGGCGGCCGCCGGCCCTTTTGCGGGACCGTGCCGGTACCGGAACCTTGACCCGTGGGGAGCCATAGATCGGGCCGCGGGCAGAGAACTGGTAGGCAGGGGACTGGCGGGCAGAGGACTTTGGCGGATCCTGACCTCGTGGCCGGGCCGCCTTGGCCCGCCCGCCACCGCGGCGAGCACCGGCATCGGTTCCTGCGGGTTTGGGATCTGCTCGCGGGGGCCGCGGCGGAAGTCGTCGCCCTGGTGCTGCCCGTGGAATGCGTCTGCTGCGGCAAGGAGGACCTGACGCTCTGTTCCGGCTGCGAGCGCAGGCTCCGGATGCTCACCCGCCATCCCTTCCGGGCGGAGACCGGTTCACCCGCGCTCATGGACACCGACGGATCCGTCATCCTTCCTGTGGTGGCCGCCGGCATCTACCGCGAGGAGCTCTCCCAGTCGATCCTGGCCTTCAAGCGCCACGGGCAGGGACAGCTGCGGAGCGTGCTGTCGAAGATACTCGCCGGCGCGCTCGCGGCAGCCTATGCGGGGACGGACCGGATGGTCCTCGTTCCGGTCCCTACCAGCGCGGGCGCGTACCGAAAACGCGGATTCAGCCCGGTTCATCTGCTGTTGGCCGGCGCCCCGTGGAGCATCAGCAGCCGGCATCCGGAGTACCTGGACGCGCTGCGCAAAGTCAGGAACCCCAGGACAGGAAACTCGCTGGGAGGGCAGAAAGGGCTTGGCAGGGGAGACAGGTCCCGACGGGTCCGCGGCTCCATGCGCAGCGCCCGGGGTGCCCGCGGACGTGCCCTGCGGGGGAGGCAGTGCATCATTGTCGACGACGTCCTGACTACCGGCGCCACGCTGGCGGAAGCTGCCCGGGCCATCCACGAGGCCGGCGGAATAGTGCGCGGCGCCGTGGTCCTGGCCGCTACCCGCCCGCCGGACGCGGCGGCCGTTCCGGCGCAGTCGCGGCAGTCTGGCCGAAACCCTCGGTGACCATTGGGGCGAGTCCAGATTCCACAATGGGAAGTCCACCAGTAAGGCGCCCTACTTCCCCGTCACGTAGTGGGGGAGCCTCGACCCACGCGAGCGCACGGTCCGGCGGCCGCTGACTTCCAGGCTCGCATGGCCACCGACGGCAAAGGGGGACGTTCTCAGCCGACCGCCCGCAACGTCAATGACACGACCACGATTGCCGCCACACTGGAACACATACCGGTTTTCACGTCCAGGAAAAGGGGCAGATCGCGCATCCGCCGGACCAACCGCAGTTTGCTATCCGATCGACATCACGCCCTATCGTGGAAGAGCCTGACCAACCGGCCAACGGGAAACGGAACGACTGCTCCAACCTACGGTCACCAGCATTTGACACCCAGGCCTGCAGGAGCCGCAACGTTGGAGCGCGGAGTCAGCCGATCCAAACACTGCACGCTCCGCCATGAAGCGCGGCAAGACCGCTCGCAATTACCCGGCCACAGGTGCAAGTCGCAGCCCCACTAGCTACGTAAAATGCCAGGTTCAGCGACGGGCCTTCGAGACGAGCCTTCCAGGTAAAGGGCTCGCCCGGCTGACATGCGTTTGGGAGTCGAGAACATCTGCCAAGGGGTAGCTCTCTTGGAGCTTGCTTTTCCGTTGTAGGTTCACCAGCATGCGGCATGCTTCGGAGGCCCGGTGATAGCGTCGCTGTGTGTGGGCCGTTTCAGGGGTGGTATCTAGTCGTCTTGATATGGTGGCCGCCATCCGCAAGTAAGTAGGACGGGGTACCGACGAAAAGAGCCTGCAGGCGCCTTGGTTGGTGGTAAATTTGCTCGGTGACTTCTCGCCTTCCTAGCCCGATCGATGCCCATAGCCACCAGGAAGGAAGATTGCACTGGGTAGACACCGCGAAAGCCGCCACCATACTTCTCGTAGTGCTCTATCACGTGAGCGGCACGGGAATAACCATGTTGTTCCCAGGCACAACTAGTTTCGCCATGACCGTATGGAATGAACTCAGCCGAATGCTGTTGCCGGTGCGGATGCCCTTGTTCTTTCTGGCGGCCGGCATGTTGGCTTCGAAGGCTATTCACCGTCCATGGAGGACGTCCTGGCGTTCCCGCTTCGCGGACATCCTCTGGCCGTACATCCTATGGAGTGTGGTGTTTGCCCTGGTGGCCGGCGTCGCATACAGACCTACTGATCCTTGGGGATACACAGAGTTCAGTTTGGGGACGGTCCTTCAGGGCGGGACAGCGTACTGGTTTCTGCCTGTGCTCGTGGTGTTCTTTGCCACCGCCAAATTGTTGCGCGGGCATCCACAACTCACTACTTTGGTGGCGTTACTGCTATTGGTTGTTCAGCCGGCTGTTGCACGGCAAATTCCGGAGTTCGTTCCTGACGCACTGGCAACTAACATCGGCCGCCTAGTCACCTTTGCGCTCTGGTACTTCGTCGGATGCTACGCATCAACATATGTGAGGCGTCTGGCTGCCACAGGGACACGTGCGTTGATGGTGGGAGCAGTCGTCATCTACGGCGGGATGGCCTACTTGGTGTATGTCCGGGGCACTGAGTTGCCTGTTCTGACTGTGGCGACCGTTACCGGGTTGATGGCGGCGATCACCCTTTCGGTGTGGGCGTCCCGTTTCGCCCCTGTACGCGCAGCATCAAGGTACCTCTCGGCGCGGACCTTGCCTATCTATTTGGTCCACCCCGTGCTGTTGAGTGTGCTGGGCGGGATTGCTATTTTCCTTGGTGGTGGGCGAAGTCCTATCCCCCAGGATGTGGTCCTTCTTAATGTGGCAGCAGTCCCGCTCATGGTTGTAGTCACTACTGCAGGTTCCCTCGCGGCATATGACCTAGCCATTGGTTCTCGGTTCCGGTGGTTGTTCCAACCTCCGCGGCGGGTAGCGGATGCGGACGCGAGAGTGGGCCGTTAGCAACATTTGGGTGAGACAATTCGTCAAAGTCGACACAACGGCAGCGGAGGCGTTTCAAGCCAGTGAGGGTGGGCCGCGCGGTCTCTCCAGTCGCAAGTCCCTTCGGGCTGCGAGAGCACGATGTCCTTCATGCCGGTCAGCCACCGCTGACGTATCTTTACGGCCCGGGTCCATCGTGGATTCAGACGCCCCGGCCTCAATTCAGGTCCCACCTAGGCCAGCTTGGCTAGGTGCAGGTCCCGCAACACTTTGGGGTAGACATGGAAAAAAATAAACTGCGAAAGGATGAATAACTGGTTGCTATGAACTAACGTCGGATATGGGTACCAAGATCAGTTGTACCTTTCGATAGCGGCTCGGAAAGGGGCTCGACTGTCAATCAGATCGTCCCCCGGAAGTGCCGCCGTCGTGTCACCGAAGTCATTTGGAGGGCACCATGGAGTTCATGATCAGCGGACGAAATCTGACGGTCTCGGACCGCTTCCGCGAATACGCCGGCGAGAAGATCTCGAAGATCGAATCGCTTGGGGACAAGGTCCAGCGGGTCGACGCGAAGGTTTCCAAGGAAACAAATGCGCGGCAGACCGGTGACCAGCTCACGGTAGAAGTGACAGTCCTGGGCCGCGGCCCCGTGATCCGTGCCGAAGCAAGCGCCGCAGATAAGTTCGCCGCGTTCGACCTCGCCTACAACAAGCTGCTTGAGCGGCTGCGCAGGGCCAAGGACCGCAAGAAGGTCCACCACGGGCGGCATACGCCCAAGGCCGTACGCGAGGCAACTGCAACGCTGGAGCCCGCGAGCTCCAACCAGCCGATCTACGTGGAAGCGAGCAATAATGCCCAGGCCGCTCCGGAACCGGCTGAAAAATCGCCGTACGACGTCGACAACGACATCCCTGCCGGTGACTCGCCGGTACTGATCCGGCGCAAAATATTCCCGGCCACCTCGCTCACCCTTGACGACGCCGTGGACAACATGGAACTTATCGGTCACGATTTTTACCTTTTCGTGGACAAGGCCACGAACGCGCCATCGGTTGTGTACCGCCGCCGCGGCTGGACATATGGGGTCATCACCCTGGACCACTACTGCGAACCCGGCGAGAACACGCATGAGGAGAAAATCATCGCGTACCGCTCGGATGATGCGGCCGCAACTGCATAGGATGGAGCCCAGGCAACGAAAGGGCTGACATGGGTGCATCGCTGAGCCTCCCGCAGGCACGGCGGATTGCACTGGCAGCCCAAGGACTGGACAAAGGACGGCCCGCCGGCCCCGTGACGTCACGGGCGGTGGGCCGGACCTTTGCCCGGATTCACCTCGTACAGATCGACTCGGTCAACGTTCTGGCCCGGAGCCACTTCCTGCCCTTCTTTTCCCGGCTCGGCAACTACGACCGCTCCATCCTCCAGAAAATGGCAGGCAAGCACCCACGGCGCATGGTGGAGTACTGGGCCCACGAAGCCAGCTACGTCCGCCCGGAACATTTCCTGGACCTGGTGGTGTGGCAGAACCGCAAATGGGTGGGAGCAGCAGGGATGGACCCGGCACTCCGCTCCGGCGTGACCGGGCGCGTCCTCGAGGCGCTCGCCGACGGAAAACCCATGACGGCTGCCCAGCTCACGGCCAGGCTGGGGCACGTTGAGGACCGCAAGCACGTCAACTGGGGCTGGAACTGGAACGCCGTCAAACGCGTTCTGGAGCACCTGTTCGAAGAGGGGATTGTGTCGTCGGCGTCAAGGACTGACCAGTTCGAGCGGCAGTACGCCCTGACCCGGCAGGTTTTACCGGGCCATGATCTTGAGGCGGTACCGGACCCTTCGGCCGCCATGGACCGGCTCATCGAGGCGGCCGCGCAGGCCCACGGCATTGGCAGTGTGCGCTGTTTCGCGGATTACTTCAGAACCCCACTCAAGGCAGCAACGGCCTCCGTTCGGCGCCTCGTGGATGCCGGCCGCCTGGAGCCGGTGACGGTGGCGGGGTGGGACCGGGCGGTGTACCGGCACGCCGACGCCCGGCTTCCACGCCAGGCAGTTGGCCGCGCACTGCTCAGCCCGTTCGATTCGCTGGTGTTTGAACGGCGCAGGCTCGAAGAGCTCTTCGGTTTCCATTACCGGATCGAGATCTACACCCCTGAGGCCAAACGCCGCTTTGGCTATTACGTGCTTCCGTTCCTGCTCCGCGACCGCATTGTCGCCAGGGTGGACCTTAAGGCAGACCGGGCCGCGGGCACGCTGCTGGCCAAGGCGTGCTTCGGTGAGCCGGACGCGCCGGCGGACACCGCCGTCGAACTTGCCGCCGAGCTGCAATTGATGGCCGGCTGGCTGGGACTGGACGGCGTGGCCGTCGCGCCGGTGGGGGACCTTGCTCCCGCCGTCGCCGCCGCCATGAACGGCTATCCGCTGTGAGGGAACAGGGCCACGTGCCGTGCGTCTCTCCCGTAGACTAAATCACGCCAGAATTCGGCAGCATGAGACTGGGAGCAACTTCACGTGGCATCACTAATCGAAAAAATTCTCCGCACAGGTGACAAGAAGCTTCTGAGGCAACTGCGGAACTATGCTGACTCCATTAACGCCCTTGAAGACTCGTTCCAAACTTTCACGGACGCGGAACTGCGTGAAGAAACAGACCGGCTCCGGGCGCGCCACCAGGATGGCGAAAAGCTTGATGACCTCCTGCCGGAGGCCTTCGCCGCAGTGCGTGAGGCGTCCTCCCGCACGCTCGGCATGCGGCACTTCGATGTCCAGCTCATGGGTGGCGCTGCACTGCACCTGGGCAACATCGCAGAAATGAAGACCGGTGAAGGCAAGACGCTGGTGGCCACTGCTCCGGCCTACCTCAACGCCCTTACCGGCAATGGCGTGCACGTTGTCACCGTGAACGACTACCTGGCCGAATACCAGTCTGAGCTTATGGGCCGCGTCTACCGCTTCCTGGGACTCACCAGCGGCTGCATCCTCGCCAACCAGGACCCCGCCGTCCGCCGCGAGCAGTACAGCGCTGACATCACCTACGGCACCAACAACGAATTCGGCTTCGACTACCTGCGCGACAACATGGCCTGGGACAAGTCTGAACTCGTGCAGCGCGGCCACCACTTTGCGATCGTCGATGAAGTCGACTCCATCCTCATCGACGAGGCCCGTACGCCGCTGATCATTTCCGGTCCCGCCCAGGGCGACACCAACCGCTGGTACAGCGAGTTCGCCAAGGTGGTCCTGCGCCTGCAGCCGGAGAAGGACTACGAAGTCGACGAGAAGAAGCGCACTGTCGGCGTCCTGGAAAGCGGCATCGAAAAGGTTGAGGACTACCTCGGCATCCAGAACCTTTACGAATCCGCCAACACGCCGCTGATCGGCTTCCTGAACAACGCCATCAAGGCCAAGGAGCTGTTCAAGCGGGACAAGGACTACGTCATCCTCGACGGTGAAGTCCTCATCGTTGACGAGCACACCGGCCGTATCCTCGCCGGCCGGCGCTACAACGAAGGCATGCACCAGGCGATCGAAGCCAAAGAGGGCGTCGAGATCAAGGCCGAGAACCAGACCCTCGCCACGGTGACGCTGCAGAACTACTTCCGCATGTACGACAAGCTCTCCGGCATGACCGGCACGGCCGAGACTGAAGCCGCCGAATTCATGAGCACGTACAAGCTCGGCGTGGTGGCCATCCCCACCAACCGCGACATGCAGCGGATTGACCAGTCCGACCTCGTTTACAAGAACGAGATCGTGAAATTCGAGGCCGTGGTCCGCGACATCGCCGAACGCCATGCGAAGGGCCAGCCGGTCCTGGTGGGCACCACCAGCGTGGAAAAGAGCGAATACCTCTCGCGCCTGCTGGCAAAGGAAGGCATCCGGCACGAGGTCCTCAACGCAAAGAACCACGCCCGTGAGGCCGCCATCGTGGCGCAGGCAGGCCGCAAGGGCGCGGTCACCGTTGCCACCAACATGGCCGGCCGCGGCACCGACATCATGCTGGGCGGCAACGCCGAGTTCACTGCCATCGCCGAACTCGCGCAGCGGGGGCTGGACCCGGAGGAAAACTCGGACGAGTACGAGGCCGCCTGGCCCGGCGCCCTGGAAGCTTCGCAAAAGGCCGTCAAGGATGAACACGAGGAAGTACTGGGCCTGGGCGGCCTGTATGTGCTGGGAACTGAGCGTCACGAATCCCGCCGCATCGACAACCAGCTGCGCGGCCGTTCCGGACGCCAGGGCGACCCCGGCGAATCCCGCTTCTACCTGTCGCTGACCGATGACCTGATGCGCCTGTTCAACTCGGGTGCAGCGGAGCGGCTGATGAACAGCTCCGTGCCCGACGACGTCGCGCTGGAATCGAAGCTGGTCTCCCGCGCCATCGCCTCGGCCCAGGGGCAGGTGGAAGGCCGGAACGCGGAACAGCGCAAGAACGTCCTGAAATACGACGACGTCCTCAACCGCCAGCGCGAAGCCATCTACGGCGACCGGCGCCGGATTCTGGAGGGCGACGACCTCCACGAAAAGGTGCAGTTCTTCCTGGAAGACACCATCAACGCACTGATCGACGAAGCAACGGCCGAGGGCAACGGTGACGACTGGGACTTCGACCAGCTCTGGACCAACCTGAAGACGCTCTACCCCGTCACTGTCACACCGCACGACGTCATCGACGAGGCGGGCGGCAAGTCGCGCATCACCGTGGAGTTCCTGAAGGAAGAAATCATGTCTGATGCCAAGCTGGTGTATCAGGCACGCGAGGAAGCCATCGGCTCCGAAAGCATGCGCGAACTGGAGCGCCGGGTGGTCCTCTCCGTCATCGGGCGGAAGTGGCAGGAACACCTGTACGAGATGGACTACCTGAAGGAAGGCATCGGCCTGCGCGCCATGGCCCAGCGTGATCCGCTGGTGGAATACCAGCGTGAAGGTTTCACGATGTTCCAGTCCATGATGGAAGCCATCCGGGAAGAGAGCGTCGGTTTCCTCTTCAACCTCGAAGTGGAAGTCACTCCGGCCGAGGACGTCGTGGTTGCGGATGCGGCCGGCGGCCACACTGAGCACCACGAGCCGCAAATCCGCGCGGCAGGTCTCGAGGCTCCGGAAAAGCCCGCGCAGCTCCAGTACACCGCGCCCCGGGAGGACGGCGGAGCGGAGACCCGGATCGAGGGCCGCGCTGCCGGCCGCTCAGGCAACCCCGCCAAGGCCGCTGCCCAGGACCGGCGCGACGGGAAGAAGAAAAAGCGCTAGCCAGCGGACATTTACGGAAGGGACCGGAGCTCAGGCTCCGGTCCCTTCCCGTTCTGCTCTCAGCCAATTTCCAGAGCGGTGACGCGCCAGACGTTCTTGCTGCGTTCCAGCCGGACGGCGACCGCCCGGACCCGCAGTTCATCAGCCACCACGGCGCTGGCCTCGTAAACGTCCGGCGTCACCACGCAGGCGTGGACGGAACGTACCGATGCGTTGCGGTGGAGCAGCCCCATCTTCCGGGGCGCCCTGGCAGCCACCCTCCGGGTCAGGGTGGCCCGGTGCTGGAGCACGGTGAGGCAGCGCTGGTCCAACCGCCGTGCCAGTTGGTGGATCGGCCGCGTTCCCGCCAGGACCTCAATGGCGGCCTGGACAGTGGCCCTGGTGATGGCGCATATTTCGCGGACCTCGTCGCCCGGGGCGGGGACGCGGGCGGGAGCCGTTGCTGTTCGGGCCGACGCGGCCGGGACGGGTTCAAGAACAGCGCTTCCTGCACGCCGTATTGGAGTTACTGCAGTCATGATCGGTCCTTTTGGTTGGGCGGGCTTGGGCAGGCCGCACGCAGGTGCGGCCGCAGAGTCAGCAGCGCGGAAAGCAAGCAGCGCGGAAGCAAAGCAGTGCGGAAAGAAAGCGGCGTGGGAGGAAAGCGGCGTGGAGGTAGGCGGGGCAGATTAAGGGGGTGGCGGCGGGCTGAGGAGCTGGCCCGGAAGGAGGGCGTTGGGGTCGGCCCCGATGACATCCCGGTTCGCCTGGTACCAGAGTGGCCAGCGGGCAGCGATTTCCACATCGGTTGCCCCGGGTCCCAGCTCGCGGGCGGCGAGAGTCCACAGTGATTCGCCGGCCCTGACCGTAACCTCACGGCGGGTATCTGCCGGCCCGGCGTCTGTCCTGGCCGGCAATGAGGCGACGGGGCCCGGCTCCACCGCCGGGACGCGCGGCTTCCACTGGGGCTGGAGTCCGCTGCCGCCAGCGACAGTGCTTTCCGCGGTGCCGGCGTCTGCGGAATGGCTCTCGGGCAGGAGTGGCAGCCGCTCAGTCAGGGGCATCCAAGCAGCGGACAGGGAGGACCCGTTGCCCGAGGAATGGCCCGCGGGAGGCAAGGCATCCGCATGGGCAAGCGGTGCGCCGAGGAGCTGGACACCCACGGCAGCTACGGCCAGCCGCCGCATAAACACGGGGCTGAGGCGTCCAGTGGCGCGGGCAGCAGCGTGATGCCCGGCGCGTTCCAAGAGGGCTGATGCAAAGGCGGTTGCGAGGGACAGGAGCCACCAGGTGGTCACGGCCAGCCCGGCGGCGAGGGCCAACAGACCAAGCAGGTCGTCGAACAACAGGGACTGGCCCCGGGCAGCGGACAGCTGCCAATGGCCGATCATCGAGCTCCCGGTGAAAGCAAGAAAGATTCCCAGCCCCAGGATGACAGCCGCCAGGGCGGCCTCTGCCCTCACCGGGCGCTGTATTGCTTCCGTCATGACTTCCCCCGAGATGATCCTGTTTGATGCAATTTGGTCCACTTTGATGTGATGTAAACCGTGTGGAGTAAGTTTGCGCCAGTTCTCTCGGTGTTGTCTATGGACCCAGGGAAGTTTGTGGATGAATTGACCCTCTTGACCGGCACGCCTACGCTGGCGCCATGCGATGGAACGCACTTTTCCAGGACCTTGAGCTGCAGTTGGCCGAAGCAGGAGTTCTGGATTTGGAGTCCGAGATTGCCGAGCGCTCCCGGGCAGAGACGGCTGCCATTGCGCTCGGAGACAGGCTGCGTGGATCACTTGGCTCCCACGTTGGCGTCCTCTTGGGGTCGGGGCAGGTCTTTGCCGGCACGCTTACACATGCGGGTGCGGAAAGCCTGGTCCTTGACGAGCCGCTGCACCAGGTGCTGATTCCATATGCGGCCGTAAGCCACTACAGCGGCCTCGGGCGGTTTGCGGTCGCGGAGGCTTCGGCTGTGCGACGTAAGCTGGGCCTCGCGAGCGCGCTGCGCGGACTGGCACGGGACCGCGCTGAACTGACCGTCCTGCTGGCGGGACAGCCGCGGGACGCGCAGCTTCAAGGTGTGATTGACAGGGTGGGGCGGGACTTTTTCGACCTCGCCCTGACATTGCCCGGGGAAGCGCGCAGGGCGGGCCGGGTGGCCGACGTGGCTACAGTTCCGTTCCAGGCGCTGGATGCGCTTCGCTCAAGGCGCGGCGGGGAGTTCTGAGTTCAGAGGGACTTCGACTTGGACTCTTGAATCATGCGGCTTGCCTCGGCATAGCGTTCTTCGATGTACTGCTCAAGCATCTTTTCCTCGACCCGCCACTGCCCGCGGCCACCCACCTGAATGGCTTTCAGTTCACCGCTGCGGACGAGGGCGTACGCCGCCGGCGCATTGATCTGAAGCTGCTCGGCTACATCTGCAAGCGTGAGGAATCGGGGCATAGTCCTATTGTGCCACCGTTGGTTCCAAATGATGCCGTTATCCACAGTTTGATGTCGTTTGCTGCAAGACCCTTCCGAACGGGCAGGCAGGCCGTAACAATGATCATGACCGGCGCGATCCAGGCGCCCAGGCGTCAAGGGGGAGCGGTACGCATGAGTGCAGGCACGGCGGCGAGCGGGGCCAGGCTGAAGAAACCTTCCTGGAAGGATCCGAGGCTGCTGGTGGGTGTGCTCCTTGTCCTGGCCTCCGTCGCCGGAGTTGTTGCACTCGTCGGCAGCGCGGACCGGACCACAGAAGTATTTGCCGCCCGTGAGGCAATTGCCGTGGGCCAGAAACTGACGCCTGAAAATATCAGCCGGGTCAGGGTGCGACTCGGCGACGTCGAAGCGCACTACGTCACGGCGGAGTCAGGCCTTCCAGACGGCCAGGTGGCCGTCCAGCGGATCGCCAAGGACCAGCTGGTTCCCCGGGAAAGCCTCGGCAGTGTTGATGCCTTGGACCGAAAGCCGGTGGCCATCACTGTCCAGGAAGCGTTGCCTGAGCAGGCAGTGGCGGGCACCAGGGTGGACGTCTGGGTCTCCATGCCCGACGCCCGGAACGGCTTTGCTGAACCGAAGCTGCTGCTCCCAGGTGCGGAAATCGCCGAGGTTTCGCAGGGATCCACTGCGCTGGGTGCCTCGAAATCCACGGTCCTGATGGTCCTCGTAGGGGACGGGCAGATGGCCTCGCTCCTCGGTGCACAGGCAAACGAGGCCAAAATATCCGTGGTGTGGAATCCGGGCGGGACGGCCAAGTGAGCATCCCCGTTGTCACCGTCGGGGAGTCGCAGGAAGACCTGGTCGGTGGACTGGAGCGGCTTCATGGTCCCGTCACGGTCGTCCGGCGCTGTGGGGAGCTCGCGGAGCTGCTGGCTGCCTGCCAAAGCGGGCTGGCCCGGGCGGCCGTTGTGGCTGCGGGGAGCCAGGACCTGACTGCCTCGCTGGTGGACAGGCTCGGCGCCGTGGGAGTCGTCATCATTGCGCTCACGGACAGCCCCGAGGAGCGCTTGCGGCTTCGCAGTATCGGAGTCACGGCAGCGCCGTCGACCGTTGAATCCACAGACCTTGCTGAAAGCATCGCCGACGCCGTCAGCAGGCATGCAGGCATAGGCCGGGCGGGACCGGGTCCCGGTGCCGCACCCGTTTACAGTACGGGTTTTGCGGATTCCGCCGCGGCACTGCACCCGGAGCCTGTCGATGCTGAAACAGACCCGCGGCCGCCGGAACGGGGAAGGTCCTGGCGGTCTGGGGACCGGCCGGCGCGCCCGGCAGGACTCTTGTCGCGGTCAACATTGCAGGCGAGCTGGCTGCCACGGGCAAATCCGTCCTGCTGGTCGATGCCGACAGCTATGGGGCCAGCGTCGCCGGGGTCCTTGGGCTCCTCGACGAAGCGGCAGGTCTGGCGCAGGCGTGCCGGCTGGCCGACCAGGGGCTCCTGGACCGGGAAGCGCTGCTGCGCGTTGCCGTCCCGGTTGCAGCCACGGCCGGTACTTTCCGGGTTCTGACCGGGATCACACGGGCCGACCGCTGGACCGAGCTTCGTGCCGCTGCGCTGGCGCTCGTTTTGGACCGGGCGCGGGAAGTCGCCGACGTCATCGTGGTGGACGCCGGTTTCTGCCTTGAAGCTGACGAAGAGCTCAGCTTCGACACCATGGCGCCGCGGCGCAACGGGGCGACGTTGAGGAGCCTTGAAATGGCCGACACCGTGATTGCGGTTGGCTCCGCGGATCCGGTCGGCGTCCCCCGCCTTATCAGGGCGCTGGCGGAGCTCGAAGGTTCGGTACCGGGAATTTGCCCCGACGTGGTGCTCAACAAGGTTCGGGCCTCGGCCGTCGGCCGGTCCCCGGAACGTCAGCTTCGCGAGGCATGGGAGCGGTTCGCCCCGACGGCAGGCATTAAGGCCTTCCTGCCGTGGGAGCCGGACACGACGGACGCCGCCCTGCTGGCGGGGTCGCTGCTGCTTGAAACCGCTCCGGAATCACGGCTTCGCTCGGCCATCGCCGGATTGGTTTGTGCATCTGCCCAGCAAAAGCGGAGATCCTCTGTATTCGCATCCACAGCAAGGCGCAGACGGACGGGCTAGGCTCACGGTGAGGGCTGCAAGGAAGCAGCCGCAAACTGTGTGATGGAGGCGTGTGTCGATGTCGTCTGGGTCCAGCGTGGAGGATCAGTCCCGTTCAATCGAAGCTGAGGAAGGCTTTTTTGCGGACTACTACGAGCATCTGGCGGAGGAGGACGCGCGGGCTTACCCGCACGAGCTGCTGACGGCCCGGGCTGAAACCCACCGTGCAGTCGGTTTTGAACGCAAGCCGGGGACGGCCAACATATCCATCGTTCCCGAGGGCGACCGCAGCGTCGTATACATCGTCACCGACGACATGCCATTCCTGGTGGACTCCGTCAACGCTGAGCTGGTCCGGCAGAATTCGGCCATCCACCTCGTGCTGCACCCGATGTTCGTGGTCGCCCGCAACCGCGAAACCAACGAACTGGTCAAAGTGGACCGGGTCCCTTCCGGCTTCGGCATCTCCAGCGGCGACACCGCTGCGCTGCCTGTCCTTTCCCAGTTGATTGCCCAGGGCGACAACGCCTCCCACATGGAGTCCTGGATTGCGGTGGAGATCGGCCGGGCCAGCGACGAGGCTGCGGACAAGCTCCAGGAGGGGCTGGAACGCGTCCTCGGGGACGTCCGTGCCGCCGTCGAGGACTGGCCGAAGATGCGCAGCAAGGCGCTGCAGATCGCGCAGGACCTGGACAAGGTGGCGCATCCGGCACAGATCGCCGAGCTGCGCCAGGCGCAGGATTTGCTTCGCTGGCTCGACGACGGCAATTTCACTTTCCTCGGCTACCGGGAATACGACCTGGTCAATGAAGAAGGCGAGGATGTCCTGGAGCTGCGCGAGGACAGCGGACTGGGCCTGCTGCGGGCCCACCACGACACCCGCCAGGTGCAGCACCTCACCGACGCGGGCAGGCGCAAGGCCCGTGAAAAGCGTGCCCTGGTCATCACCAAGGCCAATTCGCGCTCAACCGTGCACCGTCCCGCCTACCTGGACTACATCGGGGTCAAAAGCTTCGACGCCGCGGGCAACGTCAACGGCGAACAGCGGTTCATCGGACTGTTCGCCACCAGCGCCTACACCGACTCCGTGCGGAATATCCCGATTGTCCGGGAAAAGGTCGAGGCCGTGCTGCGCGGCGCCGGTTTCCCGCCGGACTCACATTCCGGGAAGGACCTGCTGGGCATCCTGGAAACGTACCCCCGCGACGAACTCTTCCAGATCGAGATTCCCGACCTCGCCGCGACGGCAACAGGAATCCAAAGGCTGCAGGAACGGCGCCGCACCCGGCTCTTCCTCCGGCCCGACATCTACGGACGGTTCATGTCCGCCGTCGTTTACCTCCCGCGCGACCGGTACACCACCAACGTCCGGCTGAGGATAGAGCAGGAACTCCGTGAGACGTTCCATGCCGAGTCCATTGACTATGAGGCGAGGATGACGGAATCAGCCCTCGCCCGCCTGTTCTTCCGGATCCGCCTGCCCAAGGGCCAGGACGTCAGCCACGTCAACACGGACGCGCTGGAAAAGCGGCTTGTCCGGGCTGCCCGGTCCTGGAGTGAAGGAATCGCCGAGGTACTGCGCGAGCGGAGCGCCGACGACGGTGCGAATGAACTGGCGGCCATCTGGGCCGAGGCCTTCCCGGCCAGCTACCGCGTCGACTATGAAATCGAAGATGCCCTCGAGGACATCGCCCGGTTCGAACAGTACGGGGCCGAAGCCGAGCGCATGCTTGGTGCACGGCAGGAGCGGCCGGGCGTCCACGTGTACCTTCCCGAAGGCGCCGGCGCGACCCTCGAAGAGGATGCCCGCGTCAAGCTGTACATGCTGGAGCCCAAGAGCCTGAGCCAGATCCTTCCCTACTTCCACAACCTGGGGCTGGAGGTGCTGGACGAGCGGCCGTTCGAGATCGAGACCGCGGACCGCCGGGATTTCTTCCTCTACGACCTCGGGCTGAAATACCCGG
Organism: Arthrobacter sp. NPDC057009; assembly: GCF_042673905.1. Lineage (NCBI taxonomy): Bacteria > Bacillati > Actinomycetota > Actinomycetes > Micrococcales > Micrococcaceae > Arthrobacter > Arthrobacter sp. NPDC057009. Next base: position 330,482 of record NZ_JBHUSB010000001.1, on the reverse strand, counting down.
CCGGGGTGGACCCGGTGTCCACGGGCCGGCTGCTGGCGGATTCCTTCGGCGCGGCCGTTTCCGGTGCCGTCGAATCCGACAGCTTTGACCGGCTGGTGCTCCGCGAGGGCATGACATGGCGGCAGGTCATCGTGCTGCGGGCCTACGCGAAGTACATGCGGCAAATGGGAAACACCAACTCGTTTGAGTTCATGGCCGACACACTGCTGGCCAACCCTGAGGTCACGCTCGGGCTCGTTGAGCTGTTCGAGGCACGCTTCGATCCCAGCGTGCCCGAGGCCGAGCGGGCGAACAAGCAGGCAGCGGTCCGCGCCCGGCTCGCCGCGTCGATCGAAAACGTCGCCACCCTGGACGCCGACCGCGTGGTGCGGACGTTCACGAACCTGATCGAATCGACGCTGCGCACCAACTTCTACCAGGACAAGCCGCACCTGAGCTTCAAGCTCAACCCATCAGCCATCGAAGGGCTGCCTTTCCCGCGGCCCATGTTCGAAATCTGGGTTTACTCGCCCCGGGTGGAGGGTGTTCACCTGCGCTTCGGCAAGGTGGCCCGCGGCGGCCTCCGCTGGTCGGACCGGCGCGAAGACTTCCGCACGGAAATCCTGGGCCTGGTCAAGGCGCAGACGGTCAAGAACGCCGTGATCGTACCAACGGGCGCCAAGGGCGGGTTCTTCGCCAAGCGGCTGCCGGATCCTGCCCAGGACAGGTCGGCCTGGATGGCAGAGGGCGTCGAAAGCTACAAGACCTTCATCCGGGGCCTGCTGGACATCACGGACAACCTCGTGACGGGAGCAGACGGCGAACGGCTTGTCCCGCCGTCGGACGTTGTGCGCCACGACGGCGACGACTCCTACCTGGTGGTCGCAGCGGACAAGGGCACGGCGACCTTCTCTGACATTGCGAACGGACTTGCCGCGGACTACGGATTCTGGCTGGGCGATGCCTTCGCTTCCGGCGGTTCGGTGGGCTATGACCACAAGGCCATGGGCATCACCGCCCGCGGTGCCTGGGAATCCGTCAAGAGGCACTTCAGCGAGCTGGACCTGGACACCCAGTCCGAGCCCTTCACCGTAGTCGGCGTCGGCGACATGTCCGGAGACGTCTTCGGCAACGGCATGCTCCTGTCCAAGCACATCAGGCTGCTCGCGGCGTTTGACCACCGCCACATTTTCCTCGACCCGAACCCGGACGAGGCAACCTCCTACGCGGAGCGGCAGCGGCTCTTCGGACTGCCCCGGTCGTCGTGGGACGACTACGACAAGAACCTGATCAGCGAAGGTGGCGGGGTCTACCCGAGGCAGGCGAAATCCATCCCGGTCTCGCCGCAGGTACGCTCCGCGCTGGGCCTGTCCGAGGACACGACCCAGCTCAGCCCGCCCGAACTCCTGCGGGCCATCCTGCTCGCCCCCGCGGACCTGCTGTACAACGGCGGCATCGGCACGTACGTGAAGGCCAGTACGGAGACTCACGCCATGGTCGGTGACAAGTCCAACGATGCCATTCGCGTGGATGGCCGTGACCTTCGTGTCAAGGTTGTAGGCGAGGGCGGCAACCTCGGGATGACGCAGCGCGGCCGCATCGAAGCGGCGCTGCAGGGCGTCATCCTGAACACGGACGCCATCGACAACTCGGCCGGCGTCGACTGCTCCGACCACGAGGTCAACATCAAGATCTTCGTAGACCGGATGGTGGCGGCGGGCAAGCTGGACGCCGGCGAGCGTTCGGACTTCCTTGCATCCATGACCGACGAGGTGGGGCGGCTGGTCCTGGAAGACAACGTTGACCAGAACATCCTGCTCCTGAATGACCGCCAGAAGGTCGCGGAATGGAGCCCGAGCTACGAACGCCTGATGGACTGGCTGGAGAAGAAGGCGGACCTGAACCGGGACCTGGAGGCACTGCCCTCCACCGCCGTCCTTCACGACCGGCTGGAACAGGGCCAGGGCTTGACCTCACCAGAACTGTCCGTGCTGGCCGCCTACGCCAAGATCGAGCTGGCCACGGCCCTGCGCGACAGCGACCTGGCCGACGACCCCTGGTTCCGCGAAACGCTCCGGCAGTACTTCCCGGTCCAGCTCCGGGAGAAATTCGACGCCGAACTGGACACCCATCCGCTGCGCCGGGAAATCATCGCAACGGTCGTGGCCAACGACATGATCAACCTGGGCGGCATCACCTTTGCCTTCCGGACCATGGAGGAGACCTCTGCGAGCGAAGTGGCTGTGGCCAAGGCGTTCGTGGCGCTGCGGGAAATCTATGAACTGGACATCATGGTGTCCGAGCTCAACGAGCTGCCCGCGTCGTTCCCCACCGAGCACTGGAGCACGGTGCACCTCGATATCCGCCGGCTCCTGGACCGTGCGGTGCGGTGGGTTCTTGCCCAGGGCAGCGCGTCACGGCCCATCGCCGATATCGTCGCCGAGTTCAAGCCGCCGATGGAACCCATGCGTGCCCGGCTGCTTGACTACCTGCGCGGTGACGACCGTGCGCGCGTTGCCTCCTGGCTTGAGAAGGCACGGTCGTGGGGCCTGCCCGAGGACCTGGGCCACCGCTGGGCCGAGCTGTTCGAGAGCTTCGTGCTGCTGGACATCGCGAAAATCGCGCACAGCCGCAAGGAGCCGGTGGAGGACATCGCCCACGTCTACTACACAGTGTTCAACCGGTTCCACGTGGACTCGCTCCTGGAACGGATCAGTTCCCTGCCGCGGAAGGACCGCTGGCAGGCCCTGGCCCGTGCCGCGCTGCGCGATGACCTTTACTCGACCGTCTCGGACATGACGACGGCGGTCCTGGACTCGACCGGTGAAGGATCGTCCGCCGAGGATAGGCTGAGGGACTGGGAGCAGCTGAACGCGGAGCATTTGGGCCGGGCGAAGAGCATGTTCGATGAGGTCAACGCCCTCGAAGCGGACGACATGGCCTCGCTCTCGGTAGCATTGAGGCTCTTGAGGTCAATCGTCCGACGCTAGGACAAAGTCCTGCCGTCGAAAAACTGGAGGTGCAGTGGCAATCTTTACGGACCCCATCAGGGAACACGCTGATTTCGGGCCGGGGGATGCCGAGTGGCTGCACCTCCTGGTGGGCGACTGGCAGATGGTGGCCGATCTCGCGTTTGCCGACCTTGCCCTGTGGTTTCCCCATCCGGAGCACGGCTACGTCGCCCTGGCGCACGTCCGGCCCTCCACGACACATACGGTGTTCCACGCCGACTTCGTCGGGGAGGGCATCCGGTCGGACCTGCAGCCGCTGGTGGACAAGGCGTGGGAGAGCCGCACCATTGAGCGTTCCAGTGAGACGAACTGGAGCAGCGACATGGCCCTGCGGGTTGAAGCAGTGCCGATGGTCAGGAACGGCCGGACGCTCGCGGTGGTCACCTCGCACATGGACCTGTCCAGTTCGCGGATGCCGTCCAGGCTGGAGCTGACCTACCGCCAGTGTGCCTATGACCTGCTGCGCATGGGCACACTGGGTCTCTGGCCGGACTTCGCCTCGCCGACCGGTTCCCGCCGCGGTGCTCCGCGCGTGGGGGACGGCCTGATCCGGCTCGACGCCGAGGGCATCGTGCAGTACGCCAGCCCGAACGGCGTCTCGGCTTTCCGACGCCTCGGTGATGGCGAATCCCTGGAGGGCCGCTCACTGGCAGAGGTCACCGCGGGTCTGCTGAAGGACCGCCGCATGGTGGACGAGACGCTGCCGCTCGTTGTAACCGGACGGATGCCGTGGCGCAGTGAGATCGAATCCCGCGGCGTGAGCCTGTCGCTGCGCGCGATTCCGCTCAGGGACGAGCAGCAGCGGTTCGGGGCGCTGGTCCTCTGCCGCGACGTTTCCGAGCTGCGCCGCCGGGAGATGGAACTGGTCACGAAGGACGCCACGATCCGTGAAATCCACCACCGGGTCAAGAACAATCTGCAGACGGTTGCCGCGCTGCTGCGCATGCAGTCCCGTCGGATGGTCAGCGACGAAGCAAAGCAGGGCCTCGAACAGGCCATGCGGCGCGTGGCAACGATTGCCCTCGTGCACGAGACGCTCTCGCAGGGGCTGACCCAAAGCGTTGATTTCGATGAACTCATCGGACGCCAGTTCCGCCTGTCCGCGGAGGTGGCCTCGCCGTCCCAGCAGGTCCGGACGCAGCGGTCGGGCCTGTTCGGTGAGCTCCCCAGCGACTTCGCAACGCCGCTGGCGCTGGTGATCAACGAACTCGTCACTAACGCCGTCGAACACGGACTGGAGGGACGTACCGGCACGGTGTGGCTGCTCGCCGACCGCTCGGCGAACGAGGACGACGAGGAACTGCTCACTGTCACCGTGGCGGACGACGGCGTTGGACTGCCGGACACGCCGCATGTGGAGGGCCTGGGGCTTCAGATTGTCCGGACGCTGGTCACGAGCGAACTGGGCGGCACCATCCAGTGGCAGCCCCGTGAGGGCGGCGGAACCGCGGTGCAGATTGTCCTGAGTCTGGCAAACCGCTGACATGAAAAAACGACGGCCGCGGACCAATGGTCCGCGGCCGTCGCCTTTAATTCCTGTGGCAGCTGTTTGCTGCAGTAACGCGTCAGGAAGCGCGGCGTGCCCGGGCTGCCCGGCGCTTAAGCGCACGGCGCTCGTCCTCGCTCATGCCGCCCCACACGCCGGCGTCCTGTCCGGACTCCAGCGCCCACTGAAGGCAGGTGTCAACTACCGGACAACGGCGGCAGACGCTCTTCGCTTCTTCGATCTGCAGCAGGGCCGGGCCCGTGTTGCCGACGGGGAAAAACAGCTCCGGGTCTTTGTCGAGGCAGGCCGCGCGGTTACGCCAATCCATGCTGATCAGTCACTCCATTCCTGGGAAGTCAATAGCCTTTGTGAAAAAATTCACTAGGGCTTACATAGGAAAGGGGCCCTGCAGGGCCCCCTTGGTCATCTGGATCAAGCGTTTCATGTTAACGCTGTGTAAACAAGGGGTAGTGGACTACGAAATCCGCCAGAAACGTGAGCGATGCATCACATCCACGGGCTGTCCCGCCGCGTGTCGACTATCTCGGGTAGTGTGCCAGTGTGTCAAGAGCCCCAAAAGACCCGTCCGGCCCGTTCTCCCACGACGGGGACAACGGCATCCCGGAGGAGGCGGCCCCGGCTAGCGCGGAGCCCTCAAACCAGGGCCGTCCCCGCGCGATCGCCGTGATCTCCGCGATTGTGGCAGCCGAGGCGACCGCCTTGCTGGGGGCGGCGGCCTGGTACGGTTTCCAGCTCGTTACTGGCGCGCCCGTCATGTCGTTTTGGGGTGCTGTCTTCACACTCGGCCTGCTCCTGGCATTTGCGGCCTGGCTGTACGCCGTTGCGGTGTTCCTGTTCCGGGGTTTCCGCTGGCCGCGCGCCGGGGCACTGGTGGCGCAGCTGTTCGTGCTGACGATTGGGTTCCCGACCCTCACCGGCGGGTTTCCCGTGGCCGGTGCCGCGATGCTGATCCCGGCCGCCACGGCCATCATCCTGCTGTTCGACAAGCGTGTGATTAGCTTCGCCTCCCGCGCAGCTTCTGCACCGCCGGCACTATGACGCAGTTGGCGCCCTGACGCAGTTGGCGCCCTGACGCGGGTGGCGCCCTGACGCAGCTTGGGTGTCTCACCCTGCAGTGCCCTCGTCCGGCCGCTTGCCCGGCATTTTGGCTCCATCTTCGGCCAGTGCCAGCTGGACTGGCAGTGCCGTACCGTCCGCCACGAGCAGGGCGCGTCCCGGCGGGGGATGGGAATCCGGCTCAATCCGCAGCCCGAAGATGTCGCCATCCAGGGGACTGCGGGGTGCGATGAGGACGCCCTTGCCGCCACTGCGGGCCGCCAGCGCGAGCGGGACGCGCTGCATCAGCGACTGGCTGAAAGCAGCGGAAAAAACTATTGCCCAACCGCGGCTGTTCAGGTCCGCGAGATGCTGGTGCGAGGCGGCAGGCAGCAGGTCGGCGTCATCGACGAGGAGTATCGCGTCCCGGGGCAGGCGGCCTTCCACGGCATCTTGGTGGACTTCAGTCCAGAAGCCGTCCGTTCCGGTTTCCTGGCCGGCCTGCAGCCACGCGGTCACCGACGGATTGAGCGCCGGCAGGGAGGCAAGGAATGAGGACTTGCCAGAACCTGCACTGCCCAGCACGGCAAGGACTGACCCTCTCGGCAGGCACACGGCGGCCGGGGCGGGTTCGTCCCCGCCCACGCCGACCACCAGGCGCGGTGAGGCTGTGCGAACGGCAGCCGGTGCGGGAACGGCCCCGGGTGCAGGGGCATCCGAATTCGGGGAATGGAAGCGGCGGGCGTCATCGTCGGGGCCGTCTGAGGCGGGAACGGCTGAAGCCTGCCCGGCTCCGGGCATCCGGAACAGTACGTCCGCCACCGAGAGCCGCACCGGAAGGGGATCCACGCGGAAGGGCCTGACCTGTACCGCCCTCTGCGCGGCCCCGCCGGCGGCCGTGCCTCCTCCGCGCCCGACGCGTCCGCTACCCGGGACGAAAAGCTGGCAGACGGCCTGGCGCCCGGCGCACAGGGCGCCGGATGCGACGGCGCGCCCCGGAACCGGCGGAAGGTCTGGCATTTTGGGCCACGCCAGCCTGCTCTCGGCGCTGGCGCCCCGCGGGCAGTAGACGCGGTTGGGGATGGCCGGAAAGAACCGCGACGTTACGAGTTCGCGGTCGCCGGAGATCACGACGGTGATTCCGGCAGGGCGGCCATCCCTGACAATGTCCTGGAGATGGTCTTCGGCGCGGTTCAGAGGACCTGAGCGGAGGGCCGACAGCCAGGAGCCCCAGCCGGAAACGGCCAGTACCAGCGGCGGACCAGGAGCTTCCGTAGGCCGGCTGAGCCGCTCGGACATTTCGGCGGCCAGGCGCTCCAGCAGGCGCACGCCGCGGCGGAGGTCGTGGAGGTTTACAAAGGATCCGGTGCGGTGGGCGCCGGCCAGTCCCGCCAGGGACCCGTCCGCATCGAGGACGTAGAGGTGGCATTCGGTGGGATGGGTCAAGAGCTGTTGGACTGCCGTTGACACGGTGCAGGCAGCATCGCCGGATCCCGCGCCGATCAGGGCCAGATGCCCATCAGTTCCGGGCCGCCAGCTGAGATCGGCGAGCCGCTGTTCGTCGGGCAGGTCCAGCAAACCCAGCCGGACGGCCCAGTCACCGGTCATCCCCGGCACTGTGTCGACGGACACAGTGCCTGCAGGGAGGGGGCCGCCAGGGACAGGACTTTCAGGGCCCGGGCCTTGCGCGGTGAGTGTTGCCGCGTCAGCGGCTACCACCAACTCGTCTGGCAAGGGTGGAGCCACCGGACGGCGCACCGCGCAACCGCCGATCCCCGCCCACAGCGCGGCCGCCAGCTCCACGACAGGCCTGGCAGTGTCGGACGGGGTCGCCGGCGCAGGACTGCTTCCGTCGACGAAAGGCAGCATGGCAAGCGCCTCGGTGGTCTCGAGCACCCTGAGGCAAGGCGAGGAGTCCTCGTTCACCGCGGCAAGTGATGCCGACTGGAACTCCTCCGCAGGTTCGGTTCCCCTCGCCAGGTAGGCCCGGCCGGGCCGGTTAACGGGTATCGTCGAGGCCGCTTCGGTGCCGATGACATCGGCCGACTCGTGCGCGGACTGCACACGCAGGGCGATGCTGGTGGTGACGTTCGCGCGGATGTCCGAGGTGAGAGCCCCCTGTGGGCGCTGGGTCGCCATGATCAGGTGGATACCCAGGGACCGGCCGATGGCCGCAATCCTCATCAACTCGGTGAGGGTCTGCGGAGCGTCCTCGACCAGCATCCGGAACTCGTCAATGATGAGGATCAGCTGGGGGAGGGGCGGCCCGCCAGCCGGTGCCAGCCGATAGGCGGCCAGATCCGGGGCTCCGGCGGCTGCGAGAACTTGTTCTCGCCTGCGGACTTCTGCCCGCAGGGACACCACCGTACGCTCCAGCTGGCTGCTGGCAAGGTCCGTCAGCATGCCAACGCAGTGCGGGATGCCAGTCAGCGGACTGAGCCCGGACCCGCCTTTGAAGTCGAGGAAGAGGACATTGACGCGGTCCGGCGGATAGCACAGTGCGAGCCCGGCGGTCATGGTGCGAAGCAGCTCCGATTTCCCGGAACCCGTGGTGCCGGCAACGAGGACGTGCGGGCCGTCGGCCTCAAGGTCGAGGACGCGCACGCCCCGGGCGGTGCGGCCCAGGGGAATGGTGAGTCCTGGCGCCAGTCTGCCCGCCGCCCAGCGCTTCGCCGTCGCAGCGGCCGACCCATCAAGGAGATCGCCCAGCCCGCAGCGTGCAGGCACGGCATGCCCGTCGGCCGGAACGTCAGGGAGGGACGGCCCATGGGTCCGGCAGTAGCGGTCGAAAACACCGGCCGGCACCAAGTCTGCGATAAAGCGCTGACACGAGTCCCGCATGCGAAGCACCGCTCCGCGCTCGCCGAGTTCAATGTCGGTCTCCGACGGCTGCTGTCCGGGCCCAGGGAGATGAAGCACCCGCCAGCCCAGCCCCCGCGCGGTTGCGACAATGCCTGCCTCCGCGGTGCCGGCTTCCGCACTGCCGAACAGCAGCAGTATGCGTGCCGTGCCCTTCCTGCCGGACGCGTCCGTCAGGGCCGCCATGGTGTCAGGGGCCCTGGTATGGAGTGACACGCCGGGAAGGAACCGGGCAGCCAGCGGCAGGACGGAAACCGGTCCGTGAACCGCGATCCGGGTGCCCCTGGCCAGCGGGTACCCGGCGAGCTGCATGAGGAAGTAGCGGACCAGGCCATGAACCTCCGCTTCCGGCCCCCGGACGGTCACGACCGCCGGCCCCGGGTCAAGGAGCAGCGGCACCGCGCCGAGCCCCGGGGGTTTGAAGCCCGGCCGCTCCGGCTCCAGGCGGATGTTGGCCAGCTGGTCGGCCAGGCCAAGCCGCAGCCAGACACCGGGCGCAGGGTTGGGCGCGTCCGTGGACAGCGGAACCTCCCGGGCGAGGTGCGGTCCGCCGCCGGCAGGGCTCCTCACGGCAACCGCGGCGCCAATGGCCAGGACAGCAGCGGACGGTGCGGACCGTCGTCGTCGTTCCTGATCCTGCGCGGCTGCCGCCGCGACTGCCGACGTGAGTTCACGCCGCTGCCGGGCGCCTGAGACCAGTGGGACGAGCAGGGTTACTGCCGACACCAGCGTGAAGGCCAGAAACATCCATGTCCCCGTCATCAGGGCCAGGCCCACACCGATGATCACCGGGAGAACGGCCCCGAGAACCAGCACCGAACGGCCAGCCGGTGCGGCCGGACCGGGCACGGCAATGGGCTCCGCCACAGTGCTCCCGGCAAACCCAAGGTCATCCTGCTGAGCAGCCGGCGGCGCAGCCAGAACGACCGACATGGAGGAATTGCCGCAGCGGATGCGGGAACCGATCGCGATGGCTGTTTTTGACACCCGTTTGCCGTCAACCTCCGTGCCGTTGACGCTGGCAAGGTCCACCAGGGTCAGGGCTGTGTCCGAAACCTCAATTTTGGCGTGCTCGCGGGACAGGTCGGCGTCCGTAATCGTCAGCTCAGTGCCGGTACGGCCGATGCGGTAGCTTCCCCGCCGCAGCGGAAGCACGGAGCCTGCAGCAGGGCCGCTGTCCACCGTGAGGAGGACGGCGGCGGCAAGTTCGCCGGCAGTTCCTGGGCCGGACGCCGGACAGGCGGCAGGGCCGGACGCCGGACAGGCGGCAGGGCCGTCCACGAGGACAGCCCCGTTGACCAGGGGCGCGTGGCCGGCAGTCAGCTCACGGAGCGGCAGGCCAGCTACTGACAGCGCGCCAGTCCGGAATGTGCGCGTGAGCTCAGCCTCCAATATTGTCCCGGGGCACCCCTCCGGGGCCGTCACCGTCAGCTCTACTGGCATGGTTGGGAAACCGGGGCCGCTGGAAGCAGCACCGGGGGCGCGGACCAGAGTGCATTGCAGCAGCACCGGCGATCTCCGTTCTTCGGGAAAACCTGGGCACCACGCTAGTGTCGGCGCGGCCCGAAGTGAGGCCGTGAGTTGGTCCATGTGGAAAACCCGGCCGCTTCCCCGGACCGCGGAGTCCTGCTACGCCGCACCCGGCCGCGGAATCGGCGTAAGGTCCGGTCAGCGGATAGTGTTAAGCAAAAGCGGGTGTGGCAGCGTGGCTGCCGCCTGCCAGTCCTGAGAGAAAAGGCTTCTGACTCGTGAAGATTGCTGTAATTGCGTTGGGAAAAATCGGGCTGCCGCTGGCTGTCCAGTTTGCTTCCAAAGGCCATGACGTCGTCGGTGTGGACGTCAACCAGCAGGTAGTGGAGCTGATCAACGCGGGGACCGAGCCGTTTCCGGGTGAAGCCCACCTGCAGGAGAAGCTTTCCGAACTCGTTCCGGCGGGCAGGCTTCGTGCCACTACTGATTACGCCGATGCTGTTCCGGGTGCGGACGCCGTGGTGCTGGTGGTCCCTTTGTTCGTGGACGCGGATGCCAAGCCTGACTTCGGCTGGATGGACGGCGCAACGGCGGAACTGGCCAGGCACCTGACGCCGGGCACCCTGGTGTCCTATGAAACGACCCTGCCTGTGGGCACCACGCGGACGCGCTGGAAGCCGGCCCTCGAGGCGGGCTCCGGGCTGGTTGAGGGTAAGGACTTCCACCTCGTCTTCTCGCCGGAGCGTGTGCTGACCGGGCGGGTGTTCGAGGATCTGCGCAAGTACCCGAAGCTGGTGGGCGGCCTGTCCGAGGCGGGCGCGGCCAAGGCCGTTGAGTTCTACGAGTCGGTGCTGGACTTCGACGAGCGTGCTGACCTTCGCCGGCCGAACGGGGTCTGGGACCTGGGATCCGCGGAAGCGTCCGAGCTGGCCAAGCTGGCCGAGACCACTTACCGGGACGTGAACATCGGCCTGGCCAACCAGTTCGCCCGGTTCGCCGGGACCGCGGGCATCGACATCTACCAGGTCATCGAGGCTTCCAACTCGCAGCCGTACAGCCACATCCACCAGCCGGGCATCGCCGTCGGCGGTCACTGCATCCCGGTCTACCCGCGCCTGTACCTCTGGAACGACCCCGAGGCCACGGTGGTCCGGGCGGCCCGCGCGGCCAACGCCGACATGCCGGATTACACCGTGGGCCTCCTCGAGGGTGCCTACGGCGATCTCACCGATGCCCGTGTGGTGGTGCTCGGTGCCGCCTACCGCGGGGGCGTGAAGGAAACCGCTTTCTCCGGCGTGTTCGACGCCGTTTCCAGCCTCGAGAAGCGCGGTGCCGTGGTGACGGTGCACGACCCGCTCTACACGGATGCTGAACTGGAAAAGCTCGGCTTCACCGCGTACCACGTGGGCGAGCCCGTTGACGCGGCCATCGTCCAGGCCGACCACGCCGAGTACCGCACGCTGGCCCCGGCTGACCTGCCCGGCATCAAGGCCTTCATTGACGGCCGCCGGGTGAGCTCGGCTGACCGGTGGGACGGCGTCGTTTACCGCGTTATCGGCAAGGCCTAAAGAGCGCTTCGCGGCCGCCTTGGCCGCTGCGGCCGGTCCGCAGCGGCACTTTTGAGAGGAATCACAGTATGACGACGACCATTGCTCCGAGCGCCGACGTTTCGGACCAGGCAATCCTCGGCGAGGGAACGAAGATCTGGCACCTGGCCCAGGTGCGGGAACAGGCGAACCTCGGCGCGAACTGCATCGTGGGCCGCGGCGCGTACGTCGGCACCGGAGTGCAGATCGGTGAGAACACGAAGATCCAGAACTACGCCCTGGTATACGAACCGGCCAGGCTCGGCAAGGGCGTCTTCATCGGTCCGGCCGTGGTCCTGACCAACGACACCTACCCGCGGTCGGTCAGCCCCGACGGTTCGCTCAAGAGCGCCCACGACTGGACGCCGGTGGGCGTGACCATCGAGGACGGCGCCTCGATTGGTGCCCGCGCGGTGTGTGTTGCCCCGCTGACCGTGGGGCGCTGGGCCACGGTGGCCGCCGGCGCTGTTGTCACGAAGGATGTGCCTGCCTTTGCCCTGATGGCCGGGGTTCCCGCCCGGCGTCTTGGCTGGGTGGGCAAGGCCGGTGAGCCGCTGCGCCAGGAGGGGGACTTCTGGGTCTGCCCCGCCACCGGCGCCAAATACATTGAAGACGGAAATTCCCTGAAAGAGTCTGAGGAGAACGCATGAGTTACGACTTTATCCCCGCGGCGAAGCCGATCATCGGCGATGACGAGCGGGCCGCCGTCGACGCCGTTCTGGCCACCGGAATGCTGGCCCAGGGCCAGCAGGTCGCCGAATTCGAGAAGGAATTCTCCGAGGTTCTCCTCGACGGCCGCTCCTCCGTGGCCGTCAACTCCGGCACCTCGGGCCTGCACCTGGGCCTCCTGGCCGCCGGCGTCGGCGCAGGCGATGAAGTCATCGTTCCCTCGTTCACCTTTGCCGCGACCGGCAACTCGGTGGCGCTGGCCGGGGCCACCCCGGTGTTTGCCGACATCGAACTGGACCACTACACCCTGGACGTGGACCACGTCGCCTCGCTGATCACGGAGAAGACCAAGGGCATCATGCCGGTCCACCTGTACGGGCACCCGTTCAACGTCGAGGGCCTCGGGAAGCTCGCTGCCGAGCGCGGGATCGACCTGTACGAGGACGCAGCCCAGGCCCACGGCGCCAGCTTCAACGGCCAGAAGGTGGGAACGTTCGGCAAGTTCGCCATGTTCAGCCTCTACCCGACGAAGAACATGACCTCCGGCGAGGGCGGCATGGTCTCCACCCCCGACAGCACCGTGGAGCGGAACCTGCGCCTGCTGCGGAACCAGGGCATGGAAAAGCAGTACGAGAACGAGCTCGTGGGCTTCAACGCCCGGATGACCGACCTGCACGCCTCCATCGGCCGGGTCCAGCTGAAGAAGGTCCTTGGCTGGACCGAACAGCGGCAGCAGAACGCGGCGTTCCTCACCGCCAACCTCCAGGGCGTCGGCACGCCGAAGGTCGCCGAGGGCGCGTCGCACGTCTACCACCAGTACACGATCCGTGTGCCGGAGGACCGGGACGGACTGGCCAAGGCCCTGCGCGAGGAATTCAACATCGGCACCGGAGTGTACTACCCGGTTCCGAACCACCGCCTGCCCTCGTTCAACCGCACCGAAGACCTGCCCAACACGGAAACCGCGGCGAAGGAAGTCCTGTCCCTGCCGGTGCACCCGTCGCTGAGCCAGAACGACCTGGACCGCATCGTCACCGCGGTCAACAAGCTCGTCCGGGCAGGTGCGTGATGGCTAACCTGCGCGTCGGCCTCATTGGCCTGGGCATGATGGGCCGCCACCACGCGCGCGTGGTGCGGGAGCTCGACGGCGTCGACCTGGTCGCCGTCGCCGACTCCTTCGGCGACCCGCACGGCGTTGCCGGCCAGCTCGGCGTCCTGTCTTCGGTCGAGGAACTCATCGCCGCCGGCATTGACATGGCTGTGGTGGCCGTGCCCACCGGCCTGCACGAGGAAGTCGGCCTGGCCCTGGCCGACGCCGGCGTCCACACCCTCGTGGAAAAGCCCATCGCCTCCAGCGCGGAGGCCGGCCAGCGCCTCGTTGACGCCTTCGACGCGAAGGGCCTCGTCGGCGCCGTCGGCCACATCGAACGGTTCAACCCGGCGCTGCAGTCACTGCGCAAGCGGATCGAAGCCGGCGAACTCGGTGACGTTTACCAGATCGCCACCCGCCGCCAGGGCCCCTTCCCGGCCCGGATCGCCGACGTCGGCGTGGTTAAGGACCTCGGCACGCACGACATCGACCTGACCGCGTGGCTGGCACAGAGCCGCTTCGAGTCGATCTTCGCCCGCACCACCACCCGCAGCGGCCGCCCGCACGAGGACATGGTCGCCGCGACAGGGCAGCTCGGCAACGGCGTCATCACCAACCACCTGGTCAACTGGCTCTCCCCGATGAAGGAACGCCTCACCATCGTCACCGGTGAAAAGGGTGCCTTCGTGGCCGACACCATCACCGCGGACCTGACGTTCTTCGAGAACGGCACGGTCGCCACCGAATGGGAATCCATGGCAGCGTTCCGGGGCGTTTCCGAAGGCAACGTCACCCGGCTCGCCATCGCCAAGCCCGAACCGCTACGGACCGAGCACGAAGCCTTCCGCGACGCCGTCCTCGGACTGCGCAACGACATCGTCACCATGCGTGAAGGACTGGACACCCTCCGCGTGGCCGAAGCCGTGCTCGAATCCGCCACCAACCGGCAGATCGTGAAGATTGCCGCTTCGTGAGTGACAACAGACCTGTCAGGGTCACCGTGGCAACACGGCTGTTCACACCCGAAGTGGGTGCGGCCTCGTTCCGGCTGAAAGCTCTTGTGGACGGACTGGTGGCCGGCGGCGCGGACGTCCGCGTGGTGACCACCAGGCCGCCCAAGGGATCGCCGGCGTTCAAGCCCCGGTACAAGGTCTCCCGGTGGCCAGTGCTCCGCGACGCCGGAGGCAATGTGCGCGGCTACGTGCAGTACATGAGCTTTGACCTGCCCGCCTTCTTCCGGCTGCTGTTTTCGCGCGCCGACGTGGTGGTGTCCGAACCGCCGCCCACCACCGGGGTGGTGGTGGCGCTGACGTCTGCGCTGCGGCGCAGGCCGTTTGTCTACTATGCGGCGGACATCTGGACTGAAGCCCTGTCCGCCACGGACGTGCCCGCCGTCGTCATCCGCGTGATGCGCGCCGCCGAGGGGTTTGCGCTGCGCAGGGCTGCCAAGGTCATCGCCATCTCCGACGCCGTGGCACAGAAAGTCGAGCAGTTCGGTGTTCCGCAGAACCGTGTGACCGTCGTCGGCAACGGCATCGACACCTCGGTGTTCGGCCCCGAGGGGGAGAGCGCCGGGTCCGACGGACCGTACTTTGTGTACACCGGAACCATGTCCGAGTGGCAGGGCGCCGACATCTTCATCCGTGCCCTGCCTGCGGTGCTCGCCGAATACCCCGGCGCCAGCATCCGGTTCTTCGGGCAGGGTGCCGACGAACCCCACCTGAGGGAGTTGGCCGGGGAAACAGCGCCCGGCCGTGTGACGTTCGGCGGGGTCATCCCGCCCGCTGACGCGGCCCGCTGGATCCGGGGCGCAGCCGCAGCCCTGGTCAGCATCAAGCCGGGCCAGGGTTACGACTTTGCCAAGCCCACCAAGATCTACGCCGCCGCCGGCTGCGGGACGCCCGTGGTCTTCGCCGGAACCGGGGAGGGCGCGGCGCTCGTGTCCGGCAACGGACTCGGTGAAGCGGCCAGCTACGACGTGGACAGCGTCGCCGCCGCCATGTGCCGTGTTGCGGCTGCTGAAAAGTCCGGCGGCAACGCGGACGGCCGGGATGCCAGGGCCGGCTGGGTGCAGCAGAATGCTTCGCTGGCAACGTCAGGGCAGCATGCCGCCGCTGAAGTGCTGTCCACCGTAGCGTCCAAGGGCTAGTTTGAACCACCGGGGCGGCCCTGCGGGGCCGCCCCCGAATGCGGGACGCTTTTTAACTTCGGGTAGTCTAGACCCGGCAGATAGGGCTGCTGAACCCTGCCACCAAAACACACAGGAGAGTTGTGAACGCTGATCTCGTCGTAGTCGGTTCGGGTTTTTTTGGCCTGACAATCGCGGAACGCGCCGCCACGGAACTGGGGCTCAAAGTCGCCGTCCTGGACCGCCGCCACCACATCGGAGGCAACGCGTACAGCGAAAATGAGGCCAAGACCGGCATCGAGGTCCACCGGTATGGCGCCCACCTCTTCCACACCTCCAATGAGCGCGTCTGGGAGTACGTGAACCGCTTCACGGCGTTCACCAACTACCAGCACAAGGTCTACACCAGCCACAAGGGCGAGGTGTACTCCATGCCCATCAACCTGGGCACCATCAACCAGTTCTTCCGGTCCTCCATGGGCCCCGGCGAGGCACGTGCCCTCATCCAGGAGCAGGCAGGCGAACTCGCTGGCACCGATCCGCAGAACCTCAACGACAAGGGCATCCAGCTGATCGGCCGCCCCCTGTACGAGGCGTTCATCAAGTACTACACGGGCAAGCAGTGGCAGACGGACCCCAAGGACCTGCCCGCCGAAATCATTTCCCGGCTTCCCGTCCGCTACAACTACGACAACCGCTACTTCAACGACACGTACGAGGGACTGCCGGTTGACGGCTACACGGCGTGGATCGAGCGGATGGCCGACCACCCGAACATCGAGGTCCACCTCAACACGGACTTCTTCGACGGCGGCGAATACGGCCAGTCGGCCGTGCGCGGCCAGGTGCCGGTGGTCTACACCGGCCCCGTGGACCGCTACTTCGACTACGCCGAAGGCGACCTGTCCTGGCGCACCATCGACCTTGAGGAAGAGGTGCTCCCGATCGAGGACTTCCAGGGCTGCTCGGTGATGAACTACCCGGACGAGGACGTCCCGTTCACCCGGATCCACGAGTTCCGGCACTTCCACCCGGAGCGCGACTACACCAAGGACGCCACGGTCATCATGCGGGAGTTCTCCCGCTTCGCCGAGAAGGGCGACGAGCCCTACTACCCGGTGAACACGGCGGTGGACCGCGAGAAGCTCCTGGCCTACCGCGACCTTGCCCGCGGCGAGGACTCCGTGCTGTTCGGAGGCCGGCTGGGAACCTACAAATACCTCGACATGCACATGGCCATCGGCTCGGCCCTGAGCATGTTCGACAACAAGATCAAGCCGCACTTCAGCGGCGGCGCGAAGCTGGAAAGCGGAGGAGTAGACGCATGAGCGTAGCGACGGAGTTCCGGCAGGGAACCGAACCCGGCAGCGACGAGGCAGTGTGGAAGACAGTCCACCGGGTTGTCTTCCCGGTCGACGGCGACACCGACACCCTCCCGCTGTACGTCGACTTCGACGCTGCACGCCGTGTGGTGGAATCGCAGGAATCGGATAGCAAGAAGGGTGCCGCCGGTTCGCAGCAGGCGGTGCTGCGCAGCGAGATGCGCTCGGACTTCATCCTGGGCCGCCGCCAGCTGTCGCTGCCGGCTCACCGGCGCGTTTCCTTCGGGACGTACTTCAACGCCTTCCCCGCCAGCTACTGGCGCGCCCACACGGACGTCCAGCAGGTCCGCCTGAGCGTTGAGGTGGACGCCGAGGCTACGGTCATCGTCTACAAGTCCAGCCCCCGCGGCAGCTCAAACCGCGTGCAGAGCCTGCACGTCACGGGCGGCACCACGGCCACCTGCGACCTGACGCTGACCACGTTCGCCGACGGCGGCTGGTACTGGTTCGACCTCGTCGCCCACGGCGAGGATGTCACCCTGAAGCAGGCGGACTGGTCCGTTCCGCAGCCGGAAGGCTTCAGCCCGGGGTCTCTGTCCATTGCGGTCACCACGTTCAACCGGCCGGACTACTGCGTCAAGCACCTGCGGACGTTTGCCGAGTCCGAGGAACTGCTCGCGGTCATGGACCGGCTCATCGTCACGGACCAGGGCAACCAAAAGGTCCGCGATGAGCAGGGCTTCGAAGAAGCTGCGGCCGTGCTCGGCGACAAGTTCAAGCTCGTGGAGCAGGGCAACCTCGGCGGATCCGGAGGCTTTGCCCGGGGCATGCACGAGGCTGTCGAGGGCGGCGAAAGCAAGTACGTCATGCTCCTGGACGATGATGTCGTCGTGGAAACCGAAGGCGTCCTCCGGGCCGTCAACTTCGCCGACTTCACCCGCAGCGCCACGATCGTGGGCGGGCACATGTTCAACCTCTTTGAACGCTCCGTCATCCACAACTTCGGCGAAGGCATCAACGAATACCGGTTCCAGTACCAGCCGATGGGCGAGGGCCAGAGCGCCCACGACTTTGCCGCCAGCAACCTGCGCACCACCCCGTGGATGCACCGCCGGATCGACGTCGACTACAACGGCTGGTGGATGTGCCTGATCCCGACGTCGATCATCCGGGAAATCGGGCTGGCCCTGCCCGTCTTCATCAAGTGGGACGACGTCGAATACGGCATCCGCGCCAAGGCGAACGGCTACACCACGGTGAGCCTGCCCGGTGCGGCGGTGTGGCACATGCCCTGGACCGAGAAAGACGACACCATCGACTGGCAGGCCTACTTCCACCAGCGGAACCGCTGGGTGGCGGCGCTGCTGTATTCGCAGTACGAAAAGGGCGGACGGCTGCCCATCGAGAGCTTCCTGCAGGACGTCAGGCACCTCCTTTCGCTGCAGTACTCGGCGGTGGAGTTGCGGAACCGTGCCCTCCAGGACCTTCTCGATGGCCCGTCGCATCTGCACCGCACCATCGGCGGCAAACTCCCGGAAATCCGCAAGGTCCGGGCGGAGTTCCCGGATGCCCAGGTCAGCAAGGACATCACCGAGTTCCCCGCCGTCAAGCGGCTGCACCTGCCCAAGTTCGGCAGGGTTCCGGCGCGCCCCAAGAACTTTGCGCAGACCGTAACCGGCGCCCTGTCCGGGGCGATCCGCCAGCTCAAGCCCGTGGACCCGGCTGCAACCGAGCACCCTGAGGCAGTGGTGCCCGCGGCGGATGCCCGCTGGTGGCGGCTTGCGCACCTGGATTCAGCCCTGGTGTCGGCGTCTGACGGTACGGGGGCCTCCTGGTACCGCCGGGACAACGTCCGGTTCCGCAAGGAGCTGCTGCGCAGCCTCGCCCTGCACACACGTGTGGTGGCCCGCTGGGACGAACTCTCGGCGGCCTATAAGAAGGATCTGCCGAACTTCACGTCCCCGGATGCCTGGCGCAAGACCTTTGCTGCCAACTCCGGCTCCGGCGCTGAACAGCAGAAGCCTGGTCAGTGACAAACGGACGCACTTTGCCAACACACCAGGACTCCGGCCGGGCTTTGGTGGCTCCGGGAACCGGGAACGGGCTCGTAGACGTGTTCCGTTCCCGGTTCCTCCTGAAGCTGCTTGTCCGCAAGGAGCTCAGGATCAGGTACCGGGGCTCGATCCTCGGACTGCTGTGGACCTACGTCAAGCCCGGGGTCCAGTTCGTTGCTTTTTACATTGCCCTGGGGGTTTTCCTGGGCCTGGAGCAGAGCCCGACGAACCGGGGCGGGCTTCCCAACTACGCGGTCTACCTGTTTTCCGGGATCATCCTGGTCAACTTCTTTACGGAGTCGCTGAGCACGGCCACGCGGTCGATCGTCAACAACAGCGGGCTGATCAACAAGATCTACCTGCCGAGGGAACTGTTTCCGGTCTCCTCGGTGTGGGTCTCCGCGGTGCACTTCTTTCCGCAGCTGTTTGTCCTGGTGGTGGCCTGCCTGTTCAGCGGCTGGCGCCCCGGCCTGATGGAGCTGGTGACCGCCGTTGCCGGTTTTGTCATGATCGCGCTGCTGGCCACGGGGCTGGGCCTGTTCTTCGGGTCCGTCAACGTCTACTTCCGTGATTCAGAGAACCTGGTTGACCTGATTCTGCTGATCGCCACCTGGGTGGCACCCGTGCTTTATTCCTGGCGGATGGTGCTGGATAAGGCCGGCGAAACCTGGTTCACGGTGTACCAGCTCAACCCGATCACGATCGCAGTCGAGTGTTTCCACCATGCCTTCTGGCTCCCAACCACGGCCGGGGCGGAAGGAAGTCCGCCGAACCTGCTCACCGTGTGGGTACCGGTGGGGATTCTGGTCTCGCTTGCCATCCTCCTCCTCGGCCAGTGGACTTTCCGGCGGCTCGAGGGCCGCTTCGCACAGGAGCTGTAAGCCTTGACCACCGCAATCGAAATCCGCAATATCAACAAGCAGTTCGTGCTCAGGCACACCCGGTCGCTCAAGGAAGCACTGGTGTGGCTCCTGCGGGGCCGCAAAGGTGATTTGTCCAAGAAGTTCCATGCCCTCCGCGACCTGTCCATCGACGTCGAACACGGCGAGACAGTGGCCCTGCTGGGGCTTAACGGTTCCGGAAAGTCCACGCTGCTCAAGCACATCTCCGGGGTCATGCTTCCCGATTCGGGCACGGTCCGCACCGGCGGGCGGGTGGCTGGCCTGATTGAGGTCGGTGCCGGCTTTCACCCGGACCTCTCAGGGCGTGACAATGTCTTCCTCAACGGAGCGATCCTTGGGATGACAGAGGCCCAGATCAAGGAAAAGTTCGACTCCATCGTCGAGTTTGCCGAGATCGGGGAGTTCATCGACACCGAGGTCAAGTTCTACTCCTCGGGCATGTACCTCAGGCTGGCGTTCTCGGTGGCGGTCCACACGGACCCCGACGTCTTCCTGGTCGACGAAATCCTGGCCGTGGGCGACGAACCGTTCCAAAAGAAGTGCCTCGCCAAGATTAAGGAACTCGCGGCGGCAGGCAAGACGCTGGTGGTGGTCAGCCATGACCTCGACCTTGTTGCGCACGTCTGCGAGCGCGGGGTGCTCCTGGAACATGGGCGGGTCATCATGGACGGCCCCGTGGCCGACGTGATTGGCCGCCTCCGCGGCAATTAGGCTCCTGCCCCCGCACCACCACGGTTAGTCCCGGATCTGTCAACGGCTGGGCGCGCCGGACGGCCGCCTGCCAAGCGGCCGCGGCAACACTCGTAAATTCAAATTGGAGGAAATGTGTCCTGGCTCGAGACCTTGCCAGCTGTGTTTGTTGCGTTGGCAATCGTGCTCCTTCCGGGTGCCGCGCTGGCGTGGGGCCTCGGGATCCGGAGACTGAGCCTTTTCGGACTGGCCCCGCTGTTCTCTCTGACCCTGGCCGGGGTAGGGGCCGTTATTGCCGCTTGGCTGGGCGTCCCCTGGAGTCCGGCCGTGGTACTGGCCATCACTGTCCTGGCCACTGCGGGTGCCTGGTTCCTCGTGGGCCGGCGGGCCGCGCTGGGCGCTGCCGCGCCGGAAAAATGGCCCCTGGTCGCGGGCGTCGCGGCCGCCATTGCCGTAACTGCACTGATGGTCGGACGCCGCATCACGCAGCTCGTGGGAGCCCCGGACAATATCTCCCAGCGGTACGACAACGTCTTCCATTTGAACGCTGTGCGCTACGTCCTGGATACCGAAAATGCCTCGTCCCTGGACCTGGGCCGGATGGGCGGCAACGGCGGCGGAAGGGCCACGATCTATCCAGCCGTGTGGCACTCCCTGTGTGCCTTGGTCACGCAGGTTACCGGGACTGAAATAGCGGTTTCGGTCAATGTGGTGAACCTTGTCGCAGGGGCGGTCATCTGGCCACTCTCCGTTGTTTTCCTCACGCGCGTCATCCTGGGGCCCCGGCTGATGGCACTGGCCGCTGCCGCGGTGCTCTCCGGGGGCTTCGTCGCTTTTCCTTATCTCCTCATGGTTTGGGGACCGTTGTTCCCGAACCTTCTCTCAGCCAGTGTTCTGCCTGCGGCACTCGCCACGGTCATCCTGGTCTGCAGGATCGCCCCGGACACGGATGAGCCGCGTCTGCGCTCCTGGCTGGCCTTGTTGGTTGGGTTACCGGGCCTTGCCTTGTCCCATATGAGTTCCGTGAACGCGCTCCTGGCCTTCAGCGCCCCGATACTGCTGTGGAAGCTGGCGGTGCACGTCAGGGGACTGATCCGCGCCCGGGCGCCTCTGGGCAAGTACATCCTCCCGGTTACTGCTACGGTGCTGGCGGCCGCGGCCGCAGCCGTCATCTGGAAGCTGGTCCGCCCAGGTTTTTACGGCGGCTGGAAACCGCACCAAACTGTGCCGGGCGCCATCGGTGAAGTCGTCAGCAACGCCCCTGCGGGGACCGACGTCGCCATCCTCACCTCCATCCTCGCCCTGATCGGCATTGCCACTATTGTGAGGCGGCGGACGCTGTGGTGGCTGCTCGCCTGCTACGTGGTGGCCGGATATCTATATGTCGTGGATGCAGGTTACGAGGCCGGGTGGGCCCGGGACTTCTTCACCGGAACCTGGTACCAGGACGTTAACCGGCTTGCAGCCTATCTGCCGATCTTCGCCGTCGTCCTGGCTGCTCTCGGTGTCACTGCCGTAGTTGAAGCCGTCCGCAGGATGATCTCCCGGCAGGGTGGCAGGCTGCAGGCCCTGTATCCCGCCCGGCGCGCAGCGTTCATGGATGTTCGCGGTATTCGGTTGCCGGACCTGGCCGGAGGAGTTGTTGTGTGCGCGCTCCTTCTTGTGCTGACGCAGACTGGCACGGTCCGGGACTACATCGTGGATAACAAGATCTTTTATCAGCGCGATACCAAGGAATCGATCCTGTCGTCGGACGAATACAGGCTGCTTGACCGCCTTCCCGCCGAGGTGCCCGAGGATGCTGTGATCGCGGTGAACCCGTGGAACGGCGGATCCTTGGCCTATGCCTTCGCCGACCGCAAGGTCCTTGAATACCACCAGACCCAGCGCATGAACGATGACCTTCGGATTATCGCCGAGGACCTGGCCAACGCCGCCTCTGACCCCAAGGTGTGTGCCGCAGTACGGAAGCTGCAGGTCACCTACGCCCTGGACTTCGGCGAACAGTATCTGCTGAACCACCCGTCCAGCCGGATGTATCCGGGCCTCCAGGACCTTGAGAAGTCACGGAGCCTGCAGTTGGTGGACTCTGAGGGCGACGCCAAACTCTACAAGGTGACAGCCTGCGGATAAATGCAGGCGGCGGCAAAAAGCCCCGGTCCTTCCACCTGGCGGTGGCAGGACCGGGGGCTTTTACCGTACCGCCAAATATCGGCTGAAACGGGCAGTGGCGTCAGCCTCCGAATGCCTGAATCAGCGCTGCGACGGTGCGTTCGGCGGCATGGCCGTCGCCGTAGGGTGTGGCATCCGTCGCGGCCGGCGCCGGTCTGCGCACGGTGTCGGCCAGGACACTGAGATCCCTGCTCACCAGCACGTTCCAACCGAGCTCAACGGTCTCGACCCATTCCGTTTCGGGCCGGATGGTGGTGCAGGGTGTGCGGAGCAGGAAGGCTTCCTTCTGCAGTCCGCCTGAGTCCGTGATGACACCTGCGCTGTTGCGGACAGCGTGGACCAGCTGCGGATAAGCCAGCGGGGACGCAACCCGCACCGCTCCCTGCTCGAGCTCAATGCCGTGCTTGGCCGCGAGGCTGACGAGCCGGGGGTGGGCCAGCAGGAAGACCGGCTGCTCGAGGCTGGCCAGGGACCCGATGATGGCGGCCAGGCGTTCGGGGGAGTCGGTATTGTCCGGCCGGTGGATGGTGCAGACGTAGTATGCGCCCGGAGTGGCGTCGACGGGCAGCGGCTGCCCGCCGCCGTCGAGCATGTCGCGGACCTTAAAGAGGACATCGGTCATGACGTCCCCCACCAGGACTGTCCGCTCGGCGAGGCCTTCGGTGGCGAGGTGCTTGACGGCCACCTCGGTCGGTGCGAGCAGGAGGTCTGCGCTGTGGTCGGTCAGGACGCGGTTGTGCTCTTCAGGCATCCGGCGGTTGAACGAGCGCAGTCCGGCCTCGAGGTGGGCCACGGGGATGTGCATCTTGATGGCGGCGATGGCAGCGGCCAAGGTGGAGTTGGTGTCGCCGTAGACGAGGACGCAGTCGGGCGCCGCCTCTTCCATCACGTTTTCCAGGCCGTGCAGCATCGCGCCCGTCTGGGCGCCGTGCTTGCCTGAGCCGACGCCAAGGTTGAAGTCCGGTGCGGGGATGCCGAGGTCGCGGAAGAAGACGTCGCTCATGAGCTCGTCATAGTGCTGGCCGGTGTGAGCGATGAGGTGGTCTGCGCGGCCCTTCATGGCGGACGCAATGGGAGCAAGCTTCACGAACTGGGGGCGTGCACCAACCACGCTGAGAATACGCATGAAGAGGACTTTACCGTTCCATCCGGAGGGGTCGGGAATCGGGGCGGTGGAATATCAGTTCTGCGGGAGCAGCCGGCGAAGAATCTCCCGCTCCGTGTCTTCGTCGACTTTCGAGCTCAGTTCCATGGCCGCACCGTGGGCGTTGGCCTTGCTCGCGGCGATCCGCGGCCTGTCCAGCCGTCGAAGGGCTTCGGCGAGTGATTCCGGTGAGAAGTCTTCGGTCACGGCGCCGAGGTCGAAGCGCTCAATGAGCCGGGAAGTTTCAGGTGAAGGGCTAAAGACGATGGCCAGGCGGGCCTGGACAAAGTCGAAGAACTTGTTGGGCAGCATCAGCGCATGGTTGCGGGTCTGTGGCGGAAGGCTGAAGATTCCGACGTCGTAGGCGTTCAGTACGCGAGGCAGGTCCGCAGGGCTGACAGGAGGATGGAACGTCACCTTGTTGGGACCCGAGGCGAGGGATTCCAGGAAGCGCAGGTACTTCCCTCCGTCCCTCGCAGGAACAAGATAGAAGTCGAGGCTGTACCCGGGGCCCAGCATGTTGACCGCCTGGATCATTCCTTCCAGGTTCCTGCCCGGTACGGCAGCACCGCTGTGAACGAGCCGGATCGTTTCCTCGGACAGGGGGCTCGGATGCAGGTCCTCGAACGCCCGGGAGTTACGGACGGTAGCGGTATCGCACCCGAATTCCTGTGCATACAGGTGGGCGATGGAGTCGTTGACTACTGTCACTGCCTGGGTCCGTGGCAGGTACTTCGCGCAGACATAGGTCATAAAGGGCTTAATCAGTAGCCGCCAGGACAGGACGTGGACCCGTTCCTCCGGAGCCCATTCGTGCATGTCCCCCCAGACGGGTGCTCCTGCCGCCAAATGATGTGCCAGCGGAAGCGCCCTGGCCTCGTTCGCAACCACAAGATCGAAGGTGCGGCCGGCGGCAAGATCGGCGGCCGCCCTGACGGCGGGCGCCGCGAGCTCAAGGCGTTTGTAGAACCGGACTGCCAGAAGAGCGACCCCGGCCACCGTCTGAGGAAGCGAGGGGAGCGCGGCGTCCAGCCGGAGATGTTCGGCCGCTGCATCGGGTTTCTCCCCGTAACCGAGGGTCGTCACGTCGCCGTACTCGGCCAGGACGTCAAGCTGCCGGAGCACGCGTGCGTCGGCCTTGATATCGGAGAACGAGATGCAGAGAATCTTAGGACGCATTGTTCGATTCTACGGGCAGACGCCGGCGTGACCCGACGCCGGCGGCGCTCACGGCCCTCTCCGGCAGAGGCTCTGCTTCGAATCCTGTAGGCCTGTTATGCGATACTTGCGTAGTGAGTCGTACTTGGATTGTCATCCCTCTGTTCAATGAGGCCCCTGTCATCGGCTCCGTCATCAAAGACCTTCTGCCGGAGTTTCCGCATGTCGTTTGCGTCGATGACGGAAGCACCGACACCTCGGCCCAAGCCGCCCGGGCCGCCGGTGCGGTGGTGGTGCAACACCCGGTCAACCTCGGGCAGGGCGCGGCGCTCCAGACCGGTTTTGAGTACGTTCTCCAGGATCCCGAGATGTCCTGCGTCGTGACCTTCGACGCCGACGGGCAGCATCGCGTGAGCGATGCCGCGGCCATGGTGGCGAGGATTCAAAGTGGGGAAGCCGACGTCGTCCTCGGCTCCCGGTTCCTTGACTCGCGCACTCGCATCGGCCCGGTTAAAAGATTGGTTCTGCGCACCGCCGCGGTGCAGTCCCGCTGGAGTACTGGCATGCCGCTCACTGACGCCCACAACGGGCTCCGTGCATTTAACCGTCACGTGGTTTCGAACATCCACCTCACACAGAACAGGATGGCCCACGCCTCCGAGCTGATTCAGATCCTTGCTGCTCTTAAGCCGAGATGGACTGAGCACCCGGTGGAGATCATCTACACACAGTATTCGAAGTCGAAGGGCCAGTCACTCCTCAATTCCGTCAACATTCTGGCGGACCTGTTATTTAGGTAGACCCTATGATCATTATCGTTCAAGTAATCCTGGTTCTCGTCGTTATCTTCTTCTCGCTCATGCTCGTGCGGGGAGGATCGAACGCGAAACATATGGCTGTGCGCCGGATCATGGTCATGCTCTTTGCCATTTCCGCTGTCCTGTCCATTTTCTTTCCCACGATTCTCAGCCAGCTGGCACGTCTCGTTGGCGTGGGCCGCGGTACTGATCTCATGCTGTACGCCTTCATCGTCTCGTTCCTGGTGTATATGTCCACAACACACCAGCGCTTCAGGCAGACCGAGACCACTCTCACCAAACTGTCCCGCAGGATTGCACTGGATGAAGCTGAGCGGCCTTGGGAGCACGTACCGGTGGCCGGCCAGACTGCGAACAAGGAGACAGTGGATTCCCACCCCGGTCAGGGACTATGAGCGGGGACCGGAAGGATTTGCGGATCCTTCACGTCAATGACTGTGCCTTCTATGCCCACCGTGTCCTGGAGGACGCCAGGACACGCGGTCTGCCGTGGGGGTTCTACCCGCGCGCGGTCGCGGGTTCCCAGTGGGGAGGTCTTGCCGGCAAGCTGGCCTATGCACGGCAAGGCCTTGCCTGGCTCGGAGGTCTGGCCAGCCGCTCACTGAAAGTGGACCTGCTTCACATCCATTCCGGCAGCATGCTGCACCACACCAGGTTCGTTCCAAAAAAATACGTCCTGACGCTGCATGGCACGGACATCCGCACGCTCCAATACGACCCCCGATGGCAAAGGTCTATCCACAATGGCGTGCGTCATGCAGCAGCGGTAATGTACACCACGCCCGACCTGCGCGAGCATGTTATCGGCCTTCGCCCGGACGCCATTTACCTGCCGGTGCCCATCACCCTCGGATCCCTGCCGGCCCGGCAGAGGGATTCGTCAGATAAACCGTGGATATTTTTTGTTTCCCGCTGGGATGATTCCAAGGGTGCCGTGGAGCAGTTGGCCACCGCCCGCGAGCTCGTCCGGCTCAGCGGCGGCCGGTATGAGGTGCTGGGACTGGACTGGGGGCCTTATGCAATCACGGCAGCACAGTCCGGCGTCACCCTCGTTCCGAAGATGAGTCATCAGGAGTTCCTGGAATTCCTTGCAGGCTGCTCCGCGGCAGTGGGTCAGTCCTCCGGTTTGCTGGGCTCAAGCGAGCTGGAAGCCCTGGGGCTCGGCGTGCCGCTCTATATGCCCCTGGCTCCCGGGCTGTACACGAACAATCCGCCCGTAGGTTGGGGCCGCTCCTCCGACCCGGAGGGGCTTGCAGGATGCGTCGCCGCGGAGCTCTTCAACGGTTCGGATCTTGAGGCGCGCGCAGCGGCGGGCGTGGGCTGGATCGAAAAGCATCATTCCACAGCCGCCACTGTTGACCGGCTGCTGGACATCTACGCGCAGGCGCTTCAGTAATTTTTGCACCTGCCCGCCGCGCTCAGACGGCCGGCTGGGTGTCCCGGAACCTTGCCGTGAAGACCTTTTCCGCTGCTTGCAGGCCAAAGTAGGCCTGCGGAACTTTCCCGGTGTGAAGGACCTGCCAAGCCGTTCGGACCGCCGGAAGGTCGGCAGCGAGCACAACGTCCGCCGAGGATAGCATCGCAAGCGCTGCGGGATCTGCACGGACTGCACGCCAGAAAACCCTCGAAGGGTCTGTCGGACCGAGGGAAATAAGCAGGCGGCCCAGAGGCGACTTGCGCAGGACCGTCTCTGCACCGCCTAGGGGGAGGCGTGCGAGGACACGGTCGGCCAGCGGCCTGCGGGAAGGGGAGACCACGTGCACAGCCGAGAGGTCCCCGGCTTCATCGGGCGGAAGCTGCGACAGCACTGAAACGCTGACGTCCCTTCCTACCGCCCGGCGAAGTGCAGCCTGCGGGGAGAGCTCACCCAGTGCCGAACGGAACAGCTGCTCCGGTACGGAACGGGAGCCGACGACTATGACGACGTGCAGGGGTTTATCCACGGTTGGCCTCCGCCACTAGTTCTGTCAGGTGTCCGATGCGGGGCTGCAGTTGCTTATCCCTGGAGAGGTGGTCTGCCCAGGCCTGGTTACGCGAGTAGTCCCCGGGAGTCATCACCATCGCCCGCTGGGCTGTCTTGAGAATCGTTTCCGCGATGCTATCCGGAGCGAGATCCGGAACCGGGAACCAGTCCTGGTGACCGGAGAGAATTGACGTGCAGGCGGTTTCCGGGTGGTGCAGGGACGCGATGGGAAGGCCGCTGGCCGCGTACTCGAAGACCTTGCCGCTAGTCACGTACTTGCTGCGGCCGAGAATGAGCATCAGGGCGTCGAAACTCTTGTATCTGTCCGCTACTGCCGTCTTGCTGACAGGACCCTCGTAGCTGACACCGTCCCCCGCATATTCCTCCAGGAGCGCCAGGATCGCCGGATCGGGCTCCGCGTAATGTCCCAGTCTGCCGTGGATTTCGAACCGGGAGTTGCGCACGAGCTCGGAACGGCTGCGGGCGATCCTCCACCCTTCGAGAGACTCCCGCAGGGGCATCGGCCCGTAGATGGTCCCGAGGTAGCCAAATACGAGGCCGTCAGCGGGGGAGCGGGACGGTTTGGAGATACCGGCAAAGGCCTGTGCAAAGTCCGGATCGAAAGCGTTGGCCACCACGTGGAAGCGCTCCGATCCCTCCGGATAGGTTTTCGCATGCCAGTCGCGGATGGGGGCATTCACGAACCAGACCTCAGCAGCCGAGCGCAGGAGTTTCTTCTCCAGCCTGGCGGACCGGCTGAAGCGGGAGCCCACGAAGGTGTCGGTGTAGACATTCAGGTGCCACGTGTCGCGGTAGTCCATAACGTAGGGAACGCCGGCAGTTTTGTGCAGGTGCCAGCCGGGAACAAAGTCAACGTTTGGATTGGCGGTGCCGATCACGAGGTCGACCGGATCGTCCTTGTGGATCCGGTCCGTTTCCTTGAGCAATGCGTGCTTCCAGCCACCATAAACAGGCTCCGGGAAGGCGAGGCGGTCCGACTTCGCGCGGGCGAAGGACCACAGGAGGTTTGAGGTGATGCGCATCCGCGACCACTTGGCCAGGTCGGGTTCACCACGGACCCAGCTGAACGGCGCCCGTACGATGTTAAGGCGCGGATCCACCTTCAGTTCCAGTTCGATGTCCGTGCCTGTCTGGTACTCAAACACCTCCCGGGTGGCTGTCAGGACCGTCACTTTCCAGCCCGCCTCGACGAAGGCGTTGGCAGTAGCCAGAGCACGGTAGACGCCGGCACCCCGCGAGGGAGGGAAGCCCCAAGCGACATACAACAGGTGGGGGCGCTTCGGTGAACTCACTAGATTCCTTCCGGTGTTCTGACCGTATTACTGTACCGTCCCTGGTCCCTGACCTGGCTGTCCGCCCGGTCCTGGCCTGTCTGCTAGGTTCGAACCATGGCGAAAAGCAACGGGAATCCGCGGGTTGTGCACCTTTTTGACTGCGCAGACGTCGGTGCCACACTGGTCAGGGCCGCCCGGTCCCAAGGGCAGCAGTGGAGCTACCTGCCGGCCCGGGACACCGCATACGACGGAGCGGATCTGCTGGGACGGACGAACAGGCTGCGTGGAGTCGCAGGGTGGACGGCGCGGCGCTGGCAGCTGACGCTGCCGGCTGACCTGCTCCACATCCATTTCGGCACCCGGGTGGACATTGCCACGCGCTGGCCGCGGCGCCCCTTCGTGGTCCATTTCCACGGCACAGATATCAGGGAGTTCTACCAGGACCCCAGGCAGCGCCAGAGAATCCAGTGGGGCGCCGATAACTCCCAGGCAGTCTTTTATGCGACGCCGGATCTGGCCGAATACGCGCTGGCAGCCCGTTCCGACGCGCGCTACCTTCCCAATCCCGTGGACCTTGCGGAACTGCCCCGATGGCAGCCCGCCCCTGAGCCGCGAATTGTGTTTGCCTCCCGGTGGGGAGCCGCCAAGGGTGGCACAGAGCAGCTCGAACTGGCCGCCAAGCTGGCGCGGGCCGTGCAGGGGACCTGCATCCGGCTGCAGGGGCTGGACTGGGGCGAGAATGCCGCAAAGGCAGCAGAGCTCGGCGTCGAACTCGTCCCTGTCATGAGCAAGCCCGCTTATCTGCAGTGGCTGGCGAAGGCGCATACCGTCGTCGGGCAATCCACCGGGCTGCTGGGCATGAGCGAACTGCAGGCGTTGGCCATAGGCGTCCCGACGGCCTCGAACGTGCGCCCGGGACTCTACCCCGGCACGGTGCCTGTTGTGGGCACCGGCTCCCTAGGCGAGCAGGTCGACTCGATCGTGGCCGCCGCGAAGGATGCCCGGGAAGTGTCGGCCGGGCTTGGCGCACGCGCCTGGGTCATCGAGCACCATGATCCGGACAGGATCGTCAGGGAGTTGTCCGCGGTCTATTCCTCACTGTCCGGATCTGCTGACGGACTGAAGCGGTAGTAGGGATCAGCTCAGGCCCGCCAGCGCCGCCTGGACAGCGAAGTCCGGCACGCTCTTCACGACCTCGTCGAAGGAGCCCTGGGCCACCACGCGGCCGTCCCGCATGAAGAAAACAATGTCGGCGTCGCGGATCGTGGAGAGACGGTGAGCCACGGTGATGACGGTGACCTCACCGTGCAGTTCGTGAATGGCTTTGGTGACGGCGGCCTCCGTGCTGGTGTCGAGGGCACTGGTGGCCTCGTCCATTACCAGCACCTTCGGCTCGTTGTAGAGGGCCCGGGCGATGCCGAGCCGCTGGCGCTGGCCGCCGGACAGTGCCAGGCCCCGTTCGGCGATCACAGCATCGATGCCGCCCTCGCGGCCCATCACCGTGTCAAGAAGCTGGGCACGTCGCAAGGCCGCCTTCACCTTCTCCCGGTCGACGTTGTCGGGGTTCCAGGTCAGCGCCACGTTCTGGCCCACCGTCGCGTCGAAGAGCGAGACCTCTTGGGGAACGTAGCCGATGCGCTTGCGCCAGTCGTCCAGCACGAAGTCCATGTTCTGGCCGGCAACCTCGATGTAGCCGCCGCTGGGTTCCAGCAGCCCGAGAAGAATGTCCACCAGAGTGGATTTGCCGGCCCCAGAGGAACCAACCAGCGCTACGTGTGTTCCGGCAGGAATCGTCATGTCCACGCCGCTGAGCGCAGGCTGATCCGCATTCGGGTAGCTGAAGGAAACGTCGTGCAGGACAATGTCAGTCTTGCCGCTGCCAAGTTCGCGCTGCGGCCGCTCGGCGGCCTTGGTTGCGAGTAACTCCTCGCCGCTGGTGATGTCACGCATGACCTGGTGGGCAAAGGAGGCGCTGGAGTTTGCCTGTGACTGGACGGCCTGGAGCCTGGTCAATGACGGCACGAGCCGAAAGCCGGCAACGGCAAAGAGTCCAATCGCACTGACAGCCCCTGCCGGTCCGCCAGTGGCAAGGCCGACTCCGCCCACGAGGGCAAAGCCGACAATCAAGGCGGTCTCAAGAACGTAGCGGGGGACCTGCGCCAGGAATATCGATTGAGCGCGGGCGGCAGAACTGCGCGTCCTCGTGTCGTGGACCCCTTCCTGCACGTCACCGGCCCTGCCCGCAAGGGTCAGTTCCTTGAGGGCGTTCATCGCCTCGGTGAGCATCACGACGGTGCGTCCGGACCAGTGGCGGTTCTCCCTGCCCGCAGCGACGGATCTGGGAGAGATCACGCGGGCCAGGAGGAAGGCGATGATGCCCAGGTAGGCGAGAGTGACGACGGCGATGAGCGGCTCTGCGACGAAAAGCACGACGATGACAGCAATCAGCGTGCCGAACTCACCGAAGAGTGTCATCGCCGGGATCAGGACACCGGAAACCGTGATGCCAACTCCGACGTCGACCATTCGGATAAGCTCGCTGGAATTCTTCTTCAGCCGGTTTTCCCAAGGCGAAGCGAGGTACGAGGCGAACAGTCGGTCGCCGATCGCGACTTCGTGCTGGGCGAAGCGCCGCGTCGCCACCCTCAGGAGAAGGACGGCCAGCAACCCTTTGAGGACGATGAGCGTGCAGACCCCGCCAAGGATTGGCAGTACGTAGTCCGAGACGTCCCCGAATACCGGAAGCGTGACCGGCCTATTGGAGACAAGGGACGGCAGCAGCAGCGCGATCATTCCCAGTGCCAGCATGTCCAACAGAGCCAGGCAGGCGCTGGCGATGCCATAGCTCAGCAGGAACCGCCTGCTCCCGGCTGGCAGGGTCGATAGCAGGGGCCGCAAAACCGAGATTAGATTTTTCATACATGGATCAGGTTACTGGAGAATGCTATGCGGCAGGTTATCCGCTTGCGCCAGGCGCCGGCCCTCTGGCCTCGCCTCGGGGCCGGATTCGTGGAAGACCGCGATGCTAGGGTTGCTGTCGTGGGAAAAACTAGGCACGAACCGTCCGTTGTCCATTTCTTTGATTGCGCGGACGTCGGCAAGACGTTGGTCTCTTATGGCAGGCGGGGAGGATACAACTGGCGGCATCGTCCCGCCCTTGCCCCTGGCCAAGGCGGTGCAGTTCCCTCGGGGGCCTTCCAGACCAAGTACACCAACGTGTCCTGGCGGATACGCCGGACGGTGGAAGCACTTCGCGCTGATCTGATGCACGTCCATTTCGGCACCCGTGGCGGGGTCGCCAACAGTAGGCCGGTCATCCCCTTCGTTATGCACTGGCACGGCACGGACATCCGCACCACGTACCACACACCGAAAGGGCGCCCGAACGTCCAGTGGGGGGCGGATCATGCGGCTGCGGTCGTGTACTCGACTCCGGATTTGCGGCAGCATGCTGAACCTGTCCGGTTTGATGCGATTTATCTGCCGAATCCGGTGGACTTTGCTGAGTTGCCGGCCTGGACTCCGGCCGGTCCGCCGCGGGTGGTTTTTGCCTCACGCTGGGAAAATTCAAAAGGAGGGGTTGAACAGCTCAAAGTTGCCGCTGCCATTAGGGACGTAGTGCAGGGTGAGGTGGTCCTTGAAGGACTCGACTGGGGCAACATGGCATCGGAGGCAGAGGCGTTAGGCGTGCGCCTAGTCCCGCGGATGCCCAAAGCAGCTTACCTGCAGTGGATGTCGGGAGCTCATTGCATCGTCGGACAGTCGAGCGGGATCATGGGGATGAGTGAGCTGCAGGCCCTGTCGATGGGTGTTCCGGTGCTGATGAACCTTGGTGAGGGTTATTACGTGGACGCGCCTGTGCTTGAGGGTGACGGGCCTGAGGGTTTGGCGGCCCAGGCTCGTCACGTCTTGGAGGACCCGTTGGCGGTCTCGGCGCAGGCCAATGCCCGGGCATGGGTTGAGAAGTACCACGGCCCGGACGCGGCAGTGGAGAAGCTGGCGGGCATCTACCGCGGCGTCATGGCCGGACACTGACCCCGGCACCAACAAAACTGCACATGAAGAAGGCGGTTCCCTAAAGCCACAGGGGAACCGCCTTCTTCATGCCGTCAGGCCTTAGCTACCGCCGGAGGTCGACGACACGGTGGTGGCCGAGCCCACGGACCCGGCCACGAAGGACGTGCCCCACCGGCTGCCGGCCACCACCGGGTAGTAGCGCAGCTGTCCATCGGTCTGCACGGCCATCACGCCCTTGCTGGCCGTCCCGGCAAAGCCCTTGTTGGCGGAGAACTGGCGGAATGACTGCCACCCGCTGCCGACGGTTCTCCTCGCTTCCGAGATGAACCCGATCGCGCCGGTGGAGCGGTAGAGCCGCATGGCACCAGCGGTGTTGATGGCCAGCAGGTCCTGCTTGCCGTCGGAATCGAAGTCGATCATGGCGAGTTTCAGACCCGACCAGCCGGACCCGAGGCGGACCGGGCCGCTGACGGTCCGTCCTGTCGCGTTCCCCCAGTAGTAGAGGGCCCCGTCGGCGCCGTACCCCAGCAGGCCCGGAAAGCGGGAACCGGAGACCCATTTGCCGGTGACCAGGGTGGTCTGCGCGAAGCCTGATGATGCAACCGTGAACGGCGTCGAAAAACCGCCGGACGCCGATCCTGGGTACAGGGACATCGTGCCGTTGGACCTCTGTGCGAGGACGTCGGCAATGCCGTCACTGTTCCAGTCCACAACGTTCAGGGACTTCATTCCGGACCAGCCGGTCCCGATCTGGTAGGGGCTGCTGACGGAGGAATTCCCTGCAGGCCGGTTCCAGAGCCCCCCGGCCGTGTCGACGGTCAGGATGTCTGCAGTGCTGGTGATTGCGTGTCCGGGCACCAGGAGCCCGCTTCCCCCGATGAGGTGCCCGGTCCAGCCGGAGGACAGCACCGAGTGGGCACCCAGGGCGCCGGCTGTCAGCGGGTAGTAGCTCAACTGCCCGGCGCGGTCGCGGGCGAGGAGGCCGTTCGAGCCCGCGGCCGCGAAGCCCCTGATCGGGCTGATGCTGTTCATGGCGTTCCATCCGCTGGCCAGGAGCTTGCGGGCTTCGGAAACCAGCGTCCCTGTTCCGCCGGAGCGGTACAGCGTCATCCGGCCCAGATAGTCGACCGCCACGAGATCCTGGTTCCCATCGCCGTCGGCGTCCACCATGGAGATATCCGTGCGCGCGAATCCGGAGGCGACGCTGGTCGCGGGGGCGAGCGCCCCTCCGGAGGGGTTCGCATGGAACCGGACCGAGCCGTCTGCCCGCCGTACTACAACGCCGGGATATTTGGAGGCCTTGATCCAGGTACCGAAGGTGACGTCGGCTCCGGTCAGGCCGGAGGCCAGTACGGTGCGGGCGGCAAAGCCTCCGGCCGGCAGTCCGGTTTGGATTCCGAGTACGCCTGTAGTGCTCAGCGTGGCCAGGTCCTGGATGCCATCGGCGTTCCAGTCAGTCACGTGGATGGACGCGAGCCCGGTGAAGCCGGTGCCAATCTTCGTGGCGGTCCCCAGGGTGCCTGTACCTGAGCTTCGCCGGTAGACGTTACCCGAAGGATCAACGGTCACGACGTCGGAGGCCGAGGAGATCGAGGGGGTCACCGGCGTCGGAGCAGGGGGAGCCGTGCCGACGTTGATCGTTTCGCCGCCAGCGATGAGGTAGTTGTTCCAACCCGCGCCAATGGCACTGACGGGACCCCATGCGGAATTGCCGGGCACCGGATAATAGTAGAGCTGACCGTCGGCATTGCGGGCCATGAGGCCGTTGGTGCCGGCCCCCTTGAAGTTCGTGGTGACGGTTACGCTCGTCATGTTGTGCCAGCCGCTGCCGATGGTCCTGCGGGCTTCGGCGATAAAGGCTCCGCTGCCGTTCGTCCGGTACAGCAACATCTCGCCGCCAGGCCTTTGCGCCAGGACGTCCTGGTTGCCGTCGCCGTCGAAATCGATCATCGTGAGGTTAAGGCCGCCCCAGCCCTGACCGATCGTTGTTCCTCCGCTGACACCGGCGCCTGAGTTATTCTGCCAAAGGCGCAGCACGCCAGAGTCATCACGGCTGATGATTTGCGGGTAGTAGCTGCTGTTGAACCAATATCCGACCGTCAGATGGTAGTTGCCCCAGCCCGACGCCGCGAGGACAGGGCCGGTGGCAAAACCTCCGGCCGCGATCCCCAGGTAGATGTTGACCCGCCCGGTCTTCCACTGGGCAATCAGGTCTAAGACGCCGTCGGCGTTCCAGTCAATGGCGTTGATGGACCGCAGCCCGCTCCAGCCGACGCCGATCTGCTTCCGGGTGCGGAATGTCCCGTTGCCAGTCGCCGGATAATCCCAGAGGACACCGGAGGAGTCGGCTGCCACCACGTCGCCCAGTGACGTGATGGAGGGGGTGGGCACGGCGCCGTCCGCCTTGGAGGCGAACTTCCGGAGGCTGGCGAGGTCTCCGTTCCAGGCATTGGAATCGCCGGCGAACGGCCCGGTGGCACTGTACTGCCAGACGCTGTATGTGCCCCATCCGTTGGGCATGGAGCCCACGTAGCGTGAATAGGACGCCAGATGCAGCGGCTGGCGGCTGAAGGCGCCCGAATTGCCGGTGCACTGGGTCCACCAGTCGGTGGTGGTGTAGATCATGGGCAGGCGCCCGGTCCGGGCGAGCACCCTGTTGGAGAAAGCCGCGATCCAGTTGACCATCGCCGCCTGGCTCAGGTTGTAGCAAGTGTTGCCCAAGGAAGAGTAAGGGTTGTACTCAATATCCAGCAGCGGGGGCATGGTTTTCCCGTCACCGCTCCAGCCGCCGCCGTTGTTGACGAAGTAATCGGCCTGGGCTGCGGCGGTTGAGACACCGGGCAGGGCGAAGTGATATGCCCCGCGAATCATGCCGGAGGCGAGCGCCCCGCCGTACTGGCTTCCGAAGTACGGGTTTTTGTACGTGGTTCCCTCGGTGGCTTTCACGTAGGCAAACCGTGCCCCCATGCTGTACTGCGCGGCCCAGTTGACACTTGTCTGGTGGCTGCTGACGTCCAGGCCCTGCACGCCGGGTGCCATCCATGTGTTGGCCGCTTCGGTGGAGATCGCGTTAAGGGACGACGCCGTGGACTGCTTTGCGAACGTAGCGGCCCGGCGCTTGACGCCCTGGCCGAGGTAGGCGCCGTCCCTGCCGATTTCGGCGCGGAGCGCTGTCATGTCGATCTGGGCCGGCGTGGGCTCTGCTGCTGGTTTGGCTGTCTCCGAAGGCGGCGAGGAGGCTTCCCGAGAGGCTGGGTCCGTCGGGGAAGGCGACACTGCTTGAGCGGGGAGTCCGCCACCCAGGCAGAGCATCGTGGACAGCAGCGCTGTGCCGCCCACGAGTCCAAGCCGCCTCACGTTTGCCGTGAGCGCTGCGGAGATCCTGTTGTTGGGGGAACGCTGCATCTAATACTCCGTAGCCTTCAAATTCCGGGCAGAGAGCCGGCTCGTGGCTGACGTCTTCGCCGTCTTGAGTCCCATCACGCCGGCGGCGATGTAGGCGGCCATCCTAACACTGAAGGTGCTGATGTTACTAATGTTGCTCCTGTGATTCCTGCTATAGGGCCCTGGGGTGCCGGGGGCTCCTGTCAAGCGGAGACGGGAACACGCGCCCCGGTTTTTCGGCGGTGCCGGGACCCCGCATAAAATGAGGGCCATGAAGGTTTTGGTTACCGGCGGCGCCGGCTACATCGGATCACACACGGCTCTCTGCCTGCTCGAGGACGGACATGACGTCGTCGTGCTGGACAACCTCATGAACTCGAACATCGAGGCAGTCCGCCGTGTTGAAGAACTCGCCGGCAAGAAGGTGGAGTTCCGCGAGGCCGACCTGCTCGACGCCGAGGCTGTCGACGAGGTCTTCGCGGAAGGTGGCTTCGGCGCCGTCATCCACTTCGCGGGCCTGAAAGCCGTCGGTGAGTCCGTGGCGAAACCGCTCTGGTACTACAGGAACAACGTAGTGGGCACGCTCAACCTCCTCGAGAGCATGGAGAAGGCCGGCGTCCGGCGGCTGGTCTTTAGTTCCTCGGCCACGGTATATGGCGCTTCCGAGCACGTTCCCCTCATTGAGAAGTCCCCGCTGGATGCGACCAATCCCTACGGCCGGACGAAAGAGCAGATCGAGGACATCCTGTCCGACCTGAGCGAGGCCGACCCGCGGTGGAGCGTCGCGCTGCTGCGCTACTTCAATCCCGTTGGTGCACACGAATCAGGGCGTATCGGCGAAGACCCCCGCGGTATCCCCAACAACCTGCTGCCTTTCGTCGCCCAGGTTGCAGTGGGGCGGCGGGAGAAGGTCATGGTGTTCGGTAACGACTACCCTACGCCGGACGGTACAGGGGTCCGTGACTACATCCACGTCATGGACCTGGCGGCCGGCCACCTGGCAGCCCTGAACTACCTGCAGACGAAGACCGGTTCGTTCCGGTGGAACCTTGGAACCGGCCGCGGTTCGTCCGTCCTGGAGGTCATTGAAGCCTTCGGCGCTGCCGCGGGGCACCCGGTTCCCTATGAGTTTGCACCGCGTCGGCCGGGTGACGCCGCCGTGAGTTACGCCGACCCCTCGGCAGCCCTGGCGGATCTTGGATGGTCCGCGCACCGTGACCTGGCGCAAATGTGTGCTGACCACTGGCGCTGGCAGAGTGCAAACCCTTACGGCTACGCAGGGACGGAAGCAACAGAACCGGTCGCTGCGTCAGGCACGACGTAGATTTATGGAGCCCATTCAGAGTTATGTCTCTGAACCAGGCCGCGCTGACAGATCCTATCCGGTAGGGGAGTCCGGCCAGAGCAGGCCGGCCAGTCCCGGCCGGTCCGGGGCCGTGGATTTTCTTCGGGTCCTGGGGATTGTGGCCGTTGTTGCCGGGCATGTGGCTGCCTGGGGCGGTCCTTTGACTCGGGAAATGCTGTACACATGGCACGTGCCGTTGTTCTTCTTTCTGTCCGGCTACTTCTGGTCAGCGAACAGGACCCTGAAATCGGAGATCACTAATCGCACAAAATCACTGCTGGTCCCTTACTTGTTTTGGCTGGTGGTGGTGGGCGCGTGGTGGATAGCGCAGTTGGACGTGATTGGGCCTTCGACGTTTAGCAGACTCCTGCAGGGTGGATCACGGCTCACCGGCCCGTTTGCTGCGTTCTGGTTCGTCACGGCACTTTTTGTGACGGTAGTGCTTCTTCGCGCCATGCAGCGGTTCCCGCTCGTGCTTCAATGGGCGGCGGCTCTCGCTGCTCTTGCCGTGACCTACGCCGACAGCGCCCTGGTCGCGCGGATTCCGCTGGCTGCGGGTGTGGGATGCACTTGCCTTGTTTTCGTGCTGGCTGGACGTGCATTCAAGAGGCTAAGGAGCCGGGTAGAGCGGCCATTGATTACCGGAACTCTTCTGCTCCTGGGATCTGCTGCCGCGACCATGGCAGGGTGGTCGTCATACCTTGACCTCAAGAGCGCAAAGCTCGGAGTGCCAGTAGTCACCGTCGTTGTTGCTGTCGCTATTTGCGCCGGAATGGTGCTCACTACGGAGGCTCTTATTCCACTGGCCGGAGCGCGGTTTGCCGCCGGGGTATCCATGCTGGCCAGATGCGGCCTGCTGGTTGTTCTTACGCACGCACTTCTCCTGGCAGTTCTGGTGCAGTTGAACGCGGACACCTGGACCGTGTTTGCCGGATCACTCGTCGTCCCCTGGCTGGTCGCCGTGCTCGTTTTCCGGACGCCCCTGTCGCCCCTGATGTTGGGCACTCCTAAAGCTGGCAAGCCGCGGTCAACGCGGTCCGCGATGCTATCCCATTAGTCCTGGTCCTGGCTTCGCCTGCCAACGGCAGGGGGATCAGTTATCCACAATTGCGCCTTTTCTCTGTATTCGCCGGAAGCAATCATTTAGCTTTAACCCAGATGTACTGCCTCCGCTGGGGCCGGCAGTCGTTCGGGGGAATTCATGGATGCAGTGCGCATTGTCGAGGATGAAGTCCGGGAGCTGATTCGTCGGCGGGGTCTCGATCCGTTGCACCAGACTGCCGAGGTCAGGCGGCTCGTTGAGGCGGCGGTGACGGACTATGACGAGCGCGCCCTTATGGGTCCGCTTCCGCCCCTTGGACCGCTGGAGTCAGCACGCAGGTTTGTCTTTGATGCCGTGGCCGGATTCGGCCCCATCCAGCCATTGCTGGATGATCCGGGGATCGAGGAGATCTGGATCAATGCACCCACGGAAATCTACGTCGCGCGGAACGGCGAATCCGAACTCACCTCACTGAGCCTTACGGACCAGCAGGTCCGGGACCTGGTCGAACGCATGCTGAAGAGCTCCGGCCGGCGCCTGGACATCTCATCTCCGTTCGTGGACGCCGCGCTGCCGGACGGGGCCCGCCTGCACGTGGTCATTCCTGACGTTACGCGGCGCCATTGGGCGGTCAACATCCGCAAGTTCGTTGTGAAGGCGAGCCGGCTGGATCATCTCGTGGAGCTGGGCACCCTGACCCCGCATGCTGCGCGGTTCCTGGGCGCCGCCGTCGCGAGTGGACTCAACATCCTGGTCTCAGGGGCGACGCAGGCAGGCAAGACCACACTGCTGAACTGCCTTGCGGCCAGCATCGGCAGCCGGGAGCGCGTCATCACTGTTGAGGAGATCTTCGAACTGCAGTTTCCGCTGCGGGACGTCGTCGGGCTGCAATGCCGGCAACCCAACTTGGAAGGTGAAGGGGAGATTCCGCTCCGCCGGCTGGTCAAGGAAGCTCTCAGGATGCGGCCCGACCGCCTGGTGGTGGGGGAGGTCCGGGAAGCAGAGAGTCTCGACATGCTGATTGCCCTTAACAGCGGCCTCCCCGGGATGTGCACCGTCCACGCAAATTCTGCACACGACGCCGTGACCAAACTGTGCACCCTGCCCTTGCTCGCCGGGGACAACATTTCCAGCGCGTTCGTGGTCCCCACCGTGGCCTCCTGCATCGATCTGGTTGTTCACTGCACCAGGCTTGCCAACGGGCGCAGGCAGGTGACCGAAATCCTCTCCCTGGGCAGGCGGGTCGAGAACGGAATCATCGAGTCCTCCATGATCTTTTCGATGGTCGACGGCCTGCTGGAGCCGACGGCCAACACCATGCCGGCGGAGCATAAATTCGCCCGGGCAGGCTATGAGGTCGCGGCTCTACTGGATCCGCGCTGATGGCTGCGCTGCTGGGGGTTCTGACGGGTGCCGGATTGTTCCTCATCTGGTGGTCGGCCTGGGACCAGCCCGCCCGCCCCAAACGAGGACCGCGGCCCAGCCGCCTCCATGACCTGCTGTTGTCCGCGGGCATTGAAAAGGTCACCGGTGCGGGTCTCATCGGGACGTGCCTGGGTCTTGGTGCTTTTGCCACGCTGGCGTTCTTTGCAGTGAGCCGGTCCTGGCCCATTTCCGTTTGCTTTGGCCTGTTCGGCGGCTGGCTTCCGGTGGCGGTGGTGAAATGGCGGGCCAAACGGCGCAGCGCCGTCCTGCGGCGGGTATGGCCCGACGTCGTTGATCACCTGAGATCGGCCATCCGGGCCGGGCTGTCCCTGCCGGAAGCACTCATACAGCTGGGCGACAAGGGACCGGAGGAGCTGCGGCACGTGTTTCGCGACTTCGGTTCGGATTACCGCTCGGGCGGCCAGTTCGATGCATCCCTGAACAGACTCAAGGAACGGCTGGCGGACCCTGTCGCGGACCGCATCATCGAGGCGCTCAGGCTGACCAGGGAAGTGGGCGGCTCCGATCTCGGCAAGCTGCTTGGGACCCTCGCTGAGTTCCTGCGGGAAAATGCGCGGACCCGGAGCGAGCTTGAGGCGCGGCAGTCATGGACGGTGAACGCAGCCCGGCTCGCTGTTGCGGCCCCGTGGTTCGTCATGCTGCTGCTGGTCAGCCGTCCGGAGGCCGTGGCTGCCTACAACACGCCGATAGGGGCAGCCGTGCTGTTGGGAGGACTGGTGGTTTCGCTGGTGTGCTATTCGGTCATGCTGAAGATCGGAGCCCTGCCTGAGGAAGAGAGGGTCTTGCGATGAGCACGGTGCCAGCGGCCGCGATCGTCTGCGGTGTACTCCTGGGCGGCGGACTGTGGCTCCTCCTGGTCAGACTCCCGTTCATGCGTTCTGTCAGTTTCGTCGAACGCATCGAACCACAGCTCCGGTCCCAAAACCTCGAATCGAGGCTTCTGCGGGCGGAGGAGCGGGTCATCACTCCGTTTGGTCCCCTCGAACGCATACTCCGTCCGCTGATCCAGGAAGCCACTGCCAAACTGGCCCGGCTCAACCTCGGATCCGCAGCCCTCGGCCGAAGGCTCGCCCAGGCCCGTATCGACAAGTCGCCGCTGGACTTCCGTGCCCAGCAGCTCTTCTGGGCACTGTGCGCGTTCATTGCCGCTGTCGGCGTGATCGTCCTGGCAGCATTGGCCGGCAGATTCAGTCCCGTCCTGGCCGTGGCAGTCTCAGTCGGCTGTGGAGTTGGCGGATTCCTCTTCCGTGATTACTGGCTGGGGGTGCAGATCAGGCGGCGGGAAGAGCGGATGCTGGCCGAGTTCCCGAGCCTGGCGGAAATGATTGCGCTCGCGGTCGGGGCGGGGGAAAGCGCCACCGGCGCACTCGACCGTGTGTGCCGGACAGCCCGGGGTGAGCTCTCCGAAGAGTTCGGCAGGGTCCTGAGCGAAACCCGGGCAGGAAAGCCCCTGGTGGAGGCGCTTCAGGAGTTTTCCGCGCGTACTGATCTCGGGCCGCTTATCCGCTTTGTCGACGGCATCATCGTGGCGGTGGAGCGCGGAACCCCACTGGCCGAGGTGCTGCGGGCCCAGGCCCAGGACGTCCGGGATACCGCGAAGCGCGAGCTGATGGAGTCTGCCGGCAAGAAGGAAATCGCGATGATGGTGCCGCTTGTCTTCGGCGTGCTGCCCCTGACAGTGGTGTTCGCCGTGTTCCCCGGAATAGCGGCCCTCAGCCTGAATTTTTGACGCCATTGTTCCGGCAACGGCCGGCGGTGGCGATGCCCAACAAATCATGCCCAACAACCGCTCCTAACAAGAAACGACTCGCAGAAGAGGGAAGCACATGACATTCATGGCCCGGCACGGACTTGCACTTCTCGCCTCAGTGGTTGCGCTGATTGGCCACTCGGAAGCGGTCCCGCGACCCCGGAGGACTACGGCGCACGTGGATCATCCTGAGCGCGGGGACGTGCCCGGTTGGGTCATGATCACTCTGATGTCGGCGGTGCTTGTTGCCGCGTTGCTGGCCCTGGCGGGTCCTGCCCTGGAAGCCATGTTCAATCAGGCAATGGACACGGTCGGAAAGTAGTCCGCAACGTGACCGGCGCAGACAACCCCGGAAGCGAACGGGGTGCCGCAGTGGTTGACTTTGTGCTCGTCGGCGCCCTGCTGGCCATGTTTTTTGTCTCCATCATCCAGCTCGCGCTCGTCCTGCACGTGCGGAACACACTCATCGATGCGGCGGCGTCCGGCGCGCGGTACGGGACCCTGGCTGACCGTAGCGCGGACGACGCCAGGCGCCGCACCGGTGAACTCATCGCAACGGCACTCAACCCGGATTTTGCCCGCGACATCCAAACCCGTGAGGTCGTCTTCCAGGGGCTGCG
Organism: Arthrobacter sp. NPDC057009; assembly: GCF_042673905.1. NCBI lineage: Bacteria > Bacillati > Actinomycetota > Actinomycetes > Micrococcales > Micrococcaceae > Arthrobacter > Arthrobacter sp. NPDC057009. The sequence continues at coordinate 288,026 of NZ_JBHUSB010000001.1, read as the reverse complement.
GACGCTGGAGGTAACCGTCAGGGCTCCGCTGCCGGTCATCGGTCTGATCGGCCCGCGCGAAGGTCTGGAGGTTTCGGGCCATGCCGCGATCACCGGCTGACAGAGGGCGCCGCCTCACGAGCCGCCTCACCGGCAGCGTCGCGGGCAGGTTCCGGGATGCCTTAGGCGACGGCGGCGAGCGGGGGAGTGCCGTCGTGGAGTTCACCTTCCTGGGACTGCTCCTCATGGTCCCAGTGGTCTACTTCATCATCACCGTTGGCCAGATTCAGGGCGGCTCGTTTGCCGTGGTGGGCGCAGCGGACCAGGCGGCCAAAGTCTTCGTGGCCCAGCCGGATGCGTCGCAGGGCCGGGCGGCAGCAGAGCAGGCCGCCATGGTGGCCCTTGCCGATTACGGCCATCCCGCCGGAAACGCCCGCATTGAGGTTCACTGTGACTCCGGCGGCGACTGCAGCGCGGCAGGCTCCGCGGTCACCGTCACCGTAGGGCTGACCGTACCGCTGCCCTTCGTGCCCTTTGGGGAAGCACTCCGGCTCAACGCCGGCGAGCTGAGCGCTTCGGCCACCCAGGTCGTGGGCAGGTTCCGTTGACGCGTCCCGCGCCGGACGGCGCCGCAGGGGGACCACCGAAAACGAGCAGCCACGAGGACGGGCAAATGACGGTCCTCATCATCGGCTTCGTCATGCTGGCCCTGCTGGTCAGCACCGTGGTCATGGCCGCTTCGAGCCTCTACATCGAGCACAAGAAGCTTCTCTCGCTCGCGGACGGCGCCTCGGTGGCCGCTGCCGACTCCTATACTCTGGGGCAGGTCGAAACGGCCGGCGGGACCCCGTCGGCCCTGCTGAACGGCCAAAGAGTCCGGAACGTCGCCGCGGACTACCTCAGCCGCAACGGTGCCTTCGGCCGCGTCGACGGGCTGGCCGTCGCGGCCGGAACGGGGACGCCCGACGGCTCCACCGCCGTCGTGGTTCTCAGCGCCACCGTGCATCCGCCGGTGGTCAACTTCCTCGTACCGGACGGCATACCCATTACGGCCTCGTCCACCGCACGCTCGCGGCTGACCCGCTAACCCCGCAGCGGCCGCCGCACTGGCGGCCGGCACAGCCGGTGAGGGCGGATAGCGTACGCTTAAACAACCATGGCTCAAATTGATTTTGCTGCAGAAATCCGCGCGCTGCGCGGCACCTATACCTCCATCGAAAAGGTCACCGATGTCGAGGCGCTCAAGGAAGAGATCGCAGAACTGAGCGAGCGGGCCGGCGAGCCGGACCTCTGGGACGACCCCGCAGCCGCCCAGGTCATCACGTCCAGGCTTTCGCACCGCCAGTCCGAGCTGGAGCGGCTGAACACCCTGGCGTCCCGGATTGACGACCTCGAGGTGCTGGTGGAGCTCGGCCAGGACGAGGACGACGCCGACTCCATGGGGGAGGCCGAGACGGAGCTTGAGGCCATCCGCAAATCCCTGAAAGACCTTGAGGTCGTCACCCTGCTGTCCGGCGAGTATGACGAGCGTGAGGCGGTGGTGACCATCCGCTCCGGCGCCGGCGGCGTCGATGCCGCGGACTTCGCTGAAATGCTGTTGCGCATGTACCTGCGGTGGGCGGAGCGCCACGGCTACCCCACCACCGTCATGGACACCTCCTACGCGGAAGAGGCGGGCCTGAAGTCTGCCACCTTCGAGGTCAATGCCCCTTACGCTTTCGGCACCCTGAGCGTCGAGGCGGGAACACACCGGCTGGTCAGGATCAGCCCCTTCGACAACCAGGGCCGCCGGCAGACGTCCTTCGCCGCCGTCGAAGTCATTCCCCTCATTGAGCAGACGGACTCCATCGACATCCCGGACAACGAAATCCGTGTTGACGTCTTCCGTTCGTCGGGCCCCGGCGGCCAGTCGGTCAACACCACTGACTCCGCCGTCCGCCTGACCCACATCCCCACGGGCACGGTAGTGTCCATGCAGAATGAAAAGTCGCAGCTGCAGAACCGCGCCGCCGCGATGAGGGTGCTCCAGTCGAGGCTTCTGCTGCTGAAGAAGGAGCAGGAGGACGCGGAAAAGAAGGCTCTGGCCGGGGACGTCAAGGCGTCCTGGGGCGACCAGATGCGCTCCTACGTCCTCAACCCGTACCAGATGGTCAAGGACCTCCGAACGGAACACGAGGTGGGCAACACCTCCGCCGTGTTCGACGGCGCCATCGACGACTTCATCGAAGCCGGGATCCGCTGGCGTACTGACAACCGCAACGCGGAACGGTAGGCACCCGCGGGGAAACGGAACCACCAATCCCGCGACACGCCCCTTCGACTCCCGCCTGCGCATGGCAGCCCGTGCGTATAGTCAAGAGGCCGGAGCCATACTTCCCCCTAGCGACAGCCCCCGCACCGGTTGCAGACCATGCCCATAAAGCCGCGTCCTGCAGGGTTTTAGGGTCATGATCCGTTTCGAAAATGTCACCAAGGTCTACGACCAGAAGGCCAGGCCCGCCCTGGATGCTGTCAGCCTTGAGATCGACCGTGGTGAATTCGCCTTCCTCGTAGGCGCGTCGGGATCCGGCAAGTCCACATTCCTGCGCCTGGTCCTCAAGGAAGACCGCGCGACGTCCGGCACCGTCTACGTCGCCGGCCAGAACGTGGCCAACATCTCCAGCTGGCGGGTGCCCCGCCTGCGCCGTGGAATAGGCGTGGTGTTCCAGGACTTTCGCCTGTTGCCGCAGAAAAACGTCTTCGCCAACGTCGCCTTTGCCATGCAGGTGATCGGCAAGAGCCGCAGCGTCATCCGCGACACCGTTCCCGAGGTGCTCAAGACCGTGGGCCTGGAGGGCAAAGAGAAGCGCATGCCCCACGAGCTCTCCGGCGGTGAGCAGCAGCGCGTGGCCATTGCCCGCGCCGTGGTCAACCGCCCCGGCATCCTGCTGGCCGACGAGCCCACCGGTAACCTCGACCCCACCACATCCATGGGAATCATGGGGGTCCTGGACAAGATCAACCAGAACGGCACCACCGTGGTCATGGCCACGCACGACGACGACATCGTCAATGAGATGCGCAAGCGCGTCGTGGAGCTCAAGAACGGCAAAGTCATCCGCGACGAAGCTCGGGCCCTTTACACGTCGATGATGCCGGTCGTCGGCCAGTCCCGAAGGCTCAAGGACGCCAGCGGCCGCGACGACGCCGGGGCTGCCCGCGGCCAGGCAGGGGAGGGCCGGCTGTGAGGCTCCAGTTCATCCTCGGCGAGATCGGCGGCGGCCTGCGGCGCAACCTGTCGATGGTCGTCTCCGTCATCCTGGTGACCTTCGTGTCCCTGACCTTTGTGGGCGCGGCCGGGATGCTCCAGCTTCAGATCAACCAGATGAAGGGCTACTGGTACGACAAGGTCCAGGTGGCCATCTTCCTTTGCGGTGAGGGGTCGACGGCCGCCGGCTGCGCCTCGGGACCCGTGACGGCCGAACAGCAGGACAACCTCCGGACCCTGCTGGCGTCGCCCGCGGTGGCCCAGTACATCAATGACTTCCAGTTCGAGTCGAAGGACGACGCCTACAAGCATTTCAAGGAGCAGTTCTCCAACTCTCCCATCGTCGATTCGGTCACACCGGACCAGCTTCCCGCCTCGTTCCGGATCAACATGAAGGACCCGGAGAAGTACCAGATCATCAGCGAGACCTTCTCCTCCCAGCCGGGCGTGGAAACCGTCATCGACCAGCGGCAGGTCCTGGAGCGGCTCTTCTCCGTGATGAACGCGGCCTCCCTCGTGGCAGTCATCATCGCCGGGGTGATGACGGTCTGTGCGATCCTCCTCATCGCCACCACGATCCGGCTCTCGGCATTCAGCCGGCGGCGGGAGACGGGCATCATGCGGCTCGTCGGCGCCTCAAAGATGGTCATCCAACTGCCCTTCATCCTCGAGGGCGTGATCGCCGCTGTCATCGGCGCCGCCCTCGCATCCGGAACATTGTGGGCGGTGGCCCACTTCTTCCTGGGTGAGTACCTGTCCAAACAGTATCCGGACACAGCGTTCATCTCCCCGGCCCAGACCCTGCTCCTTGTCCCGGCCCTCGTTGGGCTGGGCGTGGTTCTGGCGGGTACTTCATCTCTGCTCACGCTCCGCCGATACTTGAGGGTGTAGGCCATGCTCATTGAAGGAATGCCCATGACCAGTTCCGGCGGGCCCAGGCGCCAGCGCAGGATCCTCAGCGCCGCCGTGGCACTGATGCTGGCCGCAAGCCTCGGCGCGTCGGCTCCCGCCGCCTTCGCGGACGAGCTTGAAGACCAGCAGGCCGCACTGAAGGAAGAAGCCGCCCGGGTCCAGCAGTCACTCGAGTTCGTCGACGCCAAAATTTCCAAGGCTGCCGCCGACCTCGTGATCTACCGCGGACAGCTTCCGGCTGCCCAGCAGGCGCTCCTCGAGGCCCAGGGCCGGGTGGCCAGTGCGGTCAAGGAAGTGGAGGCCCTCGCTGCCAGGGTGGACCTCGCACAGCAGAACAAAGCCAAAATCACGCAGCAGCTCGATGCGGACAAGCAGAAGATTGCCAGCACCAAGAAGCTGATCGGCCAGATCGCGACGCAGGCTTACAAGTCGGGCGGTGTGCCCTCCGACCTCACGCTGTTCTTCGGTTCCAACAACACCGGCAGCCTCACTGAAACGATGGACCTGGCCGACCAGGCGCTGCGCAGCCAGAACTCCGCGATGGACAAGCTCACGCAGCAGAACGCCACCAACGTGAACTCGCAGGCCCGCCTGCAGGCGGTGGAAGCCGAGATCAAGGATCTCAAGGCCAAGGCCGACGCGGCGCTTGCCAAGGAGAAGGCTGCCCGTGACGAAGCCGCCGCCAAGAAGGCCAAGGTGGATAAGCTCATCGCCGACACCGCGCGCCTGAACAAGGAACTTGAGGCCGCCAAGCCCGGAATCCAGAAGAAGCTGGCCGGCGTCAAGGCGCGCCAGGACGCCGTCGCCGCCGAAATCAAAGAGCGTGACCGCAGGCTGCGCGAGGCGTGGCTCGCCGAGCAGCGGCGGATCGCCGCTGCCGCCGCCGCGGCGGCGAAGGCCAAGGGCGAGCAGCCCAAGCCTTACGTGCCGCCCGTGGCAGGTCCGCCGTCGGCCTTTGGCCTCCGCAACCCGTTCTCCGGCGGTGTGCCCATCACGTCCGGTTTTGGGTGGCGTGCGACGCCGCCCGGCACCATCGACTTCTACGGCGCCGGCGGATACATGCACACCGGCATCGACTTCGGTGCCGCCTGCGGCACTCCGGTTTATGCGGCCGCCGCCGGCACCGTCTTCTCCGCCGGCTGGGCGGACGACGGCGGCGGAAACAACGTCAAGATCTCGCACGGCGTGGTCCAGGGCAACTCGCTGACGACGATCTACTACCACAACACCAGCGTGGTGGTCTCATCGGGACAGCAGGTCAGCCAGGGCCAGCTCATCGCCTACTCGGGCACCACCGGCAATTCCACGGGCTGCCACTCGCACTTTGAGACATGGCTGAACGGCGAGGCCGTTGACCCGATGCGCCTGCTCTGACCAGGGAGCAGCCGGTGCACCTGCCGTAGAATAGTAAGACTGTGTTCCTGCGCCGCCGGAGCAGCAAGTACCGAGAACCGAGGAGTTGAACCGTGCCCAAAGAAAGTGGCCGTAAAGTCGTGGCCACCAACCGGAAGGCCCGGCACGACTATCATGTCCTGGATACCTACGAGGCCGGGATCGCACTGATGGGGACAGAGGTGAAGTCCCTTCGCGAAGGTCACGCATCCATGGTGGACGGGTTCTGCATGTTCTACAACGACGAGCTCTGGATGGAAGGCATCCACATCCCTGAATATAACCAGGGCAGCTGGACCAACCATGCGGCTCGGCGGCGGCGGAAACTCCTGCTGCACCGCGAGGAACTCACCAAGATCTCGCATAAGATCCGTGAATCGGGCTTCACTATTGTTCCGCTGCAGCTGTACTTCCTGGACGGCCGCGCCAAGGTGGAAATCGGAATCGCCCGCGGTAAGAAGGACTACGACAAGCGCCAGACGCTCCGCGAGCAGCAGGACAAGCGCGAGGCCCTGCGGGCCATGCGGGAACGCAACCGCCGGTAGGAATTATTCGCGGCAGGTATGCGTTACAATGGATAGTCCGGCAGGCGGGTGCTGACCTTCCAGCCGGTTTGGTAACAAAATACGGGGATGATCGGTTTCGACGATGTTAGTCGCGACAGGTGAAGCGGGCCGAGGATGCAGAATTATCTCGTAAACGCTTTCTGCAAACCAATAAGTGCCGAATCTAAGCGCACTGACTTCGAACTCGCTGCCTAAGCAGTAGTTCAGTCCGTCAGCCCGGGGTTGCTATCGCCCCGGTTCCTGGCGTCATTTAGATAGCCACTGCTGTTTGCTCCCGTCATCGGAGTAAGCGGGACTTTTAGATGACTGGGCCCGGATCAGCCGCCTGTTTGCAGGACGGCTGGGGCCGAGAAAATCCGACGCAAACTGCGCCCGGAGAAGCCCTGACAACACGACATCGGACGGGGGTTCAATTCCCCCCATCTCCACCAATGTGAGCCCCGGAAGCCCTGAGCTTCCGGGGCTTTCTTTTTGCCTGTTGGCCAAGAACCCCACTTTGTGGGTTATAGGACAAAACGTGTGTAAATCCCGGGTGTGTCATGTGCGTCCTGCCCATCCTTTCCGGGTCCAGAGGCCTTCTTCGGCGCTGAGTCCGCTGCTGTAGCGTTCGGGGCCTGGATCGTCTTCAGTGCTGGTGCCGGTGGTTGGTTTTGGCGGCTGGTGGTGCTGGGCTTTGATGAGTTTCGCCGGCGGCATGGGTTGTTCGCTGTGGAGGTAGAGGTACCACTCGATGGCGCGTTTTCGGTGCTCTTCGCTCATCCCGCGGTGTGACCGCAGCAGCAGCCGTAGCTGGGCGTTGGTGCCGCCTTCAATCCGGTTGGTCGTGGACGCGATCTCGAGTCCGGCGAATTCGGTGCGCAGGTAGGTGAACAGCGTCCCGGCCTGGCTGAGCCGTTCCAGGAGCCGGTAGGCCTTGCGGAGCCGGTCGTGGGTGTACCACCAGGTCTGGTTGGCCCTGACCCATCCCGGAACGATGGGGTTGCCGTTGCGGTAGGTGCGGGCTTTGACGAGCTGCCCGTAACTCTGGTGCCAGTCGTTCAGCCCGCCCAGCCATGCCGCCGCTTCGGTGGCGGTGGTGATCCTGGTCAGGGTCCGGCCCAACCGCAGCAACGCCCGGCCCGCCTCGGTTCTGGGCCGGCCGGTGAGGTAGGTGCGGACGTTGCGCTGGACATGGACCAGGCAGCGTTGGACGGCGGTTTCACTCCAGCACTCGGACAGGGCCGCTGCTATCCCTGAACCGCCGTCTGTGATCACCACCGTCGGGGCCGGGAACCGGGCGAGCAAGGCCGCCCACGCGGCTTTCTTTTCGGTGTCGCACCACTGCCAGCCGAGCACGTAGTCCCCGGCGACAGCGATCAGGCAGCACCATGACCCGACGTAGATCCCGTCGACCTGGATCTGGTCATGGACCTCGCCCGTGACCGGGATCTGCGGCGTGATGTTCCAGCACCAGGCGGTGCGCCGACGGAAGGACCGCGCGGTGCCAAGCGACGCAACCCCTTGCTGGCTGCCGGTGCCGACCAGCCAGCCCAGAAAGGCGTCCAGCTCAGCCCGCAGGCTTACGTCCGGGCGCTCACCAGAACGGCTCGCCCCGCACGCCAGGCACCGGTAGCGCTGCTTACCCGCGGCCGTTTTTCCGTTCCGAACCAAACCCCGACCACAAATCAAACACTCCAGAGATATGCACGCACCCCAGCCACCCTAAGCTCCAAAAGCTTAGCCACCCCGGAATTCGCGCGCCGTTACTGGGAAGCAGCCCCATCCCATACACACGTTTTGTCCTATAACCCCACTTTGTTGCCTGGGAAAGTACTGGCCGCTGCCGTTCACCCACGGCGTAGCCAAGGCGGGACTACCTGCCTCGCCCGCGCGGTTGTGACAGGTATCACGAATCGTGCGATTCCTGCGGTAGGGAGGCAAGCGATGCCCACGGCGGCTGCCAACGAGCCCGGACCCGTCGACGACGGCGCGGCCCTCGACTCTTATTCGGAGACGGTCATCAGGGTGGCCAGGACCGTCACGCCCCACGTGGCTGCCATCGAGATGACGGGAAACCGGCGCAACGGCCGCTTCCGGGTCGACGCCGGGTCTGCGGTCCTGTTCACTGAGGATGGCTACCTGCTGACCAACGCCCACGTGGTGGCCGGAACCCAGAAAGGCCGCGCGGTCTTCGCCGACGGCTCCGGTACGGACCTCGAGGTGGTGGGCGCGGATCCCTTGTCCGATCTGGCTGTGCTCCTGGGGCGTGCCCCGCATGTGGCTCCTGCCGAATTCGGCGACGCCGAGTCACTACAGGTGGGGCAGCTTGTGATTGCCGTCGGCAATCCGCTGGGGTTGTCGGGCTCGGTGACGGCCGGTGTGGTGAGCGGACTCGGAAGGGCAATTCCCGTCTGGGCAGGCCGCAACCGCCGCGTCATCGAGGATGTCATCCAGACCGATGCCGCCTTGAACGCCGGCAGTTCCGGCGGGGCACTGGCCGACGCACGAAGCCGGATCGTGGGAATCAACACTGCGGTGGCCGGCGCCGGGCTGGGGCTGGCCGTTCCCATCAACAGCACATCGCGCCGGATCATCTCTGCGCTCCTGTCGGACGGAAGAGTCCGGCGCGCCTACCTCGGCGTGGTGAGCACGCCGATCCGGCTGGGTACCAGCGAAGTGGTCCGCACCGGCCAGCGGGAGGGGCTGCGCGTGGTTGAGGTGCTGGCCGGTTCCCCTGCTGAACAGGCAGGTCTCCGTCCCGGTGATGTTCTGTTGCGCGTTGGTTCCCGTGCAGTCAGCAACGCCGAGAGCCTGCAGAAGCTCCTCTTCGCCGAGGCCATCGGCGTGCCGATGGACATAGCCGTCCTGCGCGACGGACATGTAACAGCCATTTCTGCAGTTCCCGGCGAGATGGCGGACTGGGGATAGGGTGCGGCCTTAGCCGGGAGGAGCGGGAAACAGCCGGAGCGGGACGGTGTATCCGCCCCGCTCCGACTGTATTCGACTTGTCCGGCAATCAGCGTTTCTTCAGATGTGCGACAGGGTCTGCAGGTCCCTCAATCGGGTGCTTGGCCTTTTTGTCCGCGCGTTTCTGCTTAATGGTCTTGCCCGCTTTTTTCTGCTGTTGCTGGTGCGGCGTCTTGTCCGGCATGGCGTGCTCCCTCGTCCGAGGGGCAGGAGGGTGCCCCTCCCTACGTAAATTACGCCTGTTGCAGCCCAAATGTAACTGCCTGACCTGACAGTCAACCGGCAAAAACTTTCACCCCACGACGTCGGCGATTCCCACAAACCTGGTGCCCACGCCGTCGAACTCGCTCCGGACGGAACCGGGCGCCGGCGGAGGGACTTCGGAGGGGCGGTGATGGGCACACATGACGTACGTGAACTCCGGCCACCACTTCTTGGGCCTGGCCGCCTCGGTGTACCCGCAGACCGCGCAGGTGAGATGCACCCACACCGGCCTCTTTCCCGTCCGGTTGGCGCGGGACTGGAGGAGCCAGGCAGGAGGATTGTCCAGCAGTTCACCCAGCTCGGCTTCGGTCAGGTGTTTTGGAATGCCGTGGCGCTGGGCCATTTCCAGTGGTACATCCAGGGCAATTGCCGCATCACGTCTGCTGATCATCCAGTCCACGATACGGTAAGTCATGAGCGACACCAGCCAGACGGTTGCCCCGACCCGCCTCCAGCGGCAGGTCCTGGCCGTCGCGATCGTGGCGTCCTTCATGGCGATCCTCGACAGCTTCGTTGTCAGCCTGGCGCTGCCTGCCATCGGCCGGGAACTCGGCGGCGGCCTCCGCATCCAGCAGTGGGTGGTGGATGCCTACCTCCTGACACTCGGTGCGCTCATTCTGGCGGCCGGCTCGCTGTCCGATCACTTTGGACGGGTGCGTGTGCTGCAGTGGGGGCTGGGCGGTTTTGCCCTCACCTCGGTCCTTTGCGGGGCAGCGTGGTCCGGGGAAGTGCTGGTGGTCAGCCGGGGACTGCAGGGCGTCGCGGGAGCACTCCTCGTTCCCAGTTCGCTGGCGCTGATCGTCAGCCACTTTGACAGCGGCGCCCAGGGGGCGGCCATCGGCAAATGGTCGGCGTGGACAAGCGCCGCCGCCATCGTGGCCCCGTTGATCGGCGGCTTGTCCGTGGACGTGCTGTCGTGGCGGGTCATCTTCTTCGTCAACGTCCTGCCTGCGGCTGCCATCTGGCCCGTGCTGGCAAGGCTACGGAAGACCGGCACCGTTCCCGCTGCCGCTGGCAGCATCGACATTGCCGGCGCGTTGCTGGCCGTCATCGCGCTTGGCGGGCCGGTCTACGCACTGATCGAGCAGGGCACGGCCGGCTGGGGCAGCCCGCAGGTCTGGCTGCCGCTGGCCGCCGGGCTCCTGGCCACTGTGTTTTTCCTCATCCATGAAGCCCGCGCGGCCGCCCCGCTACTGCCACTTGGCATGTTCACGGTCCGGAACTTCGGCTGGGGCAACATCGCCACCGCCGCGATTTACGGCGGCCTTTCCCTCGGGTTCTTCGCGCTGGGCATCTATATCCAGCAGGTGGGCGGCATGAAAGCGACCACCGCCGGACTGGCGCTGCTGCCCTCCACGCTGATCCTGATGCTGCTGGCCTCGTTCTTTGGAAAACTCGCCGGCAAGTACGGGCCGCGCTGGTTCATGACGGCCGGGCCCGTGCTGTGCGCCGCCGGGTTCCTGCTGACACTGTCCGTTGGCGGCTCCCTGAACTACTGGACCCAGATCCTGCCCGGGCAGCTGGTCTTCGGCCTCGGCCTTTCCATGACGGTGGCACCATTGACGGCTGCCATCCTGGGCTCCGTGCCGGAAAAGCAGGCCGGCGTGGGCTCGGCCGTGAACAACGCGGTCTCGAGGATCGCGGGCCTGGTGTGCATCGCATTTACGGGCTTCATCGTCGGCCCGGAGCTGACGACGCCGGGCCTGCACCGCGCGCTGCTGGCCACCGCCGCGCTGCTCTTGCTGGGGGCGGCCTGCTCCGCCGTCGGAATCCGCAACCCCGCGCCGGCTAGCCGCCGCTGATCGCGATTCCCGCCCACGCCGCAGCCAGGCCCAGCAGCAGGTTGGCCAGGACATTAACGACGGCGGCAAGGTAGCGCCGCTCACTGGCCAGCCGGACTGTTGCCGTGGTCCAGGAACTGAAGGTGGTCAACCCGCCGGCGAACCCGGTGGCAAGGGCGGAACGCCATTCGGGGGCGAACGATGCGGTGAGCCCCATGGACAGCCCGATCACAAACGAGCCGGCCACGTTCACCAGCAGGGTGGCCCAGGGCCAGTGCCGCCGCGGCGAGGGGTAGCCGGCCAGCCAGCCGTCCACGGCAAACCTGAGCAGCGCCCCGCCGATGCCGAATAGACCCACGAGGAGCGCCGTCACGGATTAGCCTCACGGGCAGCGCCGATTGCCTTGCCGGTCCGCCAGCCGGCGGCCGCCGCCGCCAGCCCCAGCAGCACGGACAGCCCCAGGTAGAGCAGCCCCAGGCCCGGCAGCCCGGCACGGGTCAGCTGGTCCGCGGAAAAGACGACGGCGGAGAAGGTAGTGAAGGAGCCGAGCACACCGGGCCCGACGGCGGCGCGGAGCCAGAACGCGGTGCGGGGACGCGCGATCCAGATGGTGGTGAGGGCCGCCAGCACGAAGCTGCCGAGGATATTGATGCCCAGTGTGGCCCAGGGCAGGTCTCCCGGACGGTCGGGGAACAGCAGTCCCAGCGCGTACCGGAGTTCCGTGCCAAGCAGTCCGCCGGCGGCCACGGCTGTCCACACCCGCCAGCCATAACCGGAGCCGGTCGCGGCGGCGGTGCCGGTGCGGCCTGCCAGGGGGACCCGCACCTGAGGCTACAGGCCGGCCATGCGGCAGCCGGGGTGGGCGGAGTCGCTGTGGATCCAGAGCGCGGAGGCCACTTCGTCGGCGAGGTCAACGTCCCGGCTGGTTCCGGGGGACCCGATTCGCACCACGAGCGCGCCGCCGAAGGGCCTGCGGCCCCGCACCTCGACGTCGGCATCGAGGCTGATCTGTTCCGCGGCCAGGTAGCGCAGCAGATCCGGGTTCTCGTCACTGATCCGGGTGATCCTGCCGGTGTGGCCGTCATCGAGCTCGATCATCCGGTGGGCGGACGGCATCCTGACAGTTCCGTCAGCCGAGGGGATGGGGTCGCCGTGCGGGTCCCTGGACGGGTTGCCCAGCCGGGCGGCCAGCCGCTCAATGAACGTGTCCGAGACCGCATGCTCCAGCTGCTCAGCCTCGTCATGGACTTCATCCCAGCTGTAGCCGAGGTCCTTGACCAGGTACGTCTCAATCAGCCGGTGCCGGCGGACCATGGAGAGGGCCAGCCGGACACCCTGGGGCGTGAGCGTGATGGCACTGTAGGGCTTGTGGAGGACCAGGCCCTGGTCCTTGAGCTTGCGCACCATCTCGGAGACCGAGGAGTTGGCCACACCGAGGCGCTGTGCAAGCTGGGTGGAGGTGATGGGCTTGTCCTGCCATTCCGTGAAGGAATAGATGACCTTAACGTAGTCCTCGATCGAGGAGGAGGGCGTACTGGTCTTCACAGCTTCAAGCCTACCTGCTGCCACCACGGCGTTCCGCCCTGACCGCCCGCCAGGTCTGGGTGAGGTAGGGGAGCTGCAGCAGCTCGCCGTCGGCATGGCCGAGGTGCTCGTGCAGGTACCAGGTCAGGTTTCCGGTCACCTTCGCGCGGGTGGCATCGTTGGCCGCGAGGTAGTAGCTGCGGGACTTGGCCAGTTCGAGGATGTCGTCCGGGGTGACGGGATCCTCCCACCTGGTCAGGTGGCTTTCCAGGGAGGTGAATTCCGGGCCGATCCTGGGCCTGAAGTCCGGTTTGTGGACGTCCCCGGCGTGCATGATGCGCGACAGCCGGTGCACCCAGGGTACTGACGTGTCCAGCTGGTTCCAGATCAGGCCCAGTACTCCCTGGGGCCTGAGGATGCGGGAAATCTCCGTGCTGGCCCGCAGCGGATCGCACCAGTGCCACGCCTGGGCAACGCTGACGACGTCGAACGCCGCCGAGGGCAGCCCGGTTTCCTCAGCGGTCCCCACCACGGCATGGACCGCGGGGCAGTCACGGCCCAGCTGCTCCAGCATGTCCCGGGAAGGGTCCACGGCGCTGACCTCGAGCCCGCGGTCCACCAGCAACGCGGTGAATTTGCCCGTTCCTGCGCCGAGGTCAGCGGCGGTACGGGCCCCGGCCGGAATAAGCCAGCTGGCGGAGTCCTCCGGGTAGCCCGGACGGACGCGGTGGTAGTGCTCGCCGCCGTCCTGGAAGCTCTGTCCAAGCTCCTGCCGCCGGCCGTGATGAAGTTTGGGACCGCCCCGTGCCACGCACAGTCTCCTTATACCGACGTCGAAAATTACCCTTCGAATTTACCGTACGGGGAGCGGGAGGTGCTTAGTCCTGGGTGCGGGTTAGTCCTGGATGCCGATCAGTCCTGGACACACGGTGCGGCGCCGGCGGTGCCGGGCGTGTTGGGCGCCCACTCGGGGTAGGTGCGGGTGTCGTTCGCCGGAACCCAGCGCCCGGCGTCCACCACGTAGTCCCAGCCGAGGCCCGAGCGGCGGAGCTCCTCGATGCCGGCGAGCAGCCGCTGTGCGTCCTCGAGCCGTGAACCCACGCCGAAGCTGGCGCGCAGGGACCCGGACGGCAGTCCGAGGCGCTTCAGCAGCGGGTGGGCGCAGAAGCGTCCGTCGCGCAGACCCACGCCGTGTTCGGCCGACAGGTAGGCGGCGACCAGGCCGGCGTCGTAACCCTCTACCGAGAAGTTGACTACGCCGATGGCGTCGTCCGGGTCGCTGTCCGCGAAAATCTGGTGGACGGTGACGCCGTCGATCTGGCGCAGTCCCTCGACCAGGAAGGACCGGATGCCGGCTTCATGGGCGTGCCATTCCTGCGGATCAAGGGCGGCGATGACCTGGGTTGCCCGGGCCAGGGTGGCAGCGCCGAGGACGTTCGGTGAGCCGCCCTCGTGGCGGGCGGGGCCGGTGGCCCAGCTGACGCCGTCGAGCCGGGCCTCGCTTACGGCGCCGCCGCCGGCGAGGTGGGGGGTGCCGGCGTCGAGCCAGTCGGGACGGCCGATGAGGACGCCGGCCCCGAAGGGGGCGTAGAGCTTGTGGCCCGAGAAGGCGAGGTAGTCGACGTCGTCCGCGGCGATGTTGACGCGGCGGTGCGGCGCGAGCTGGGCGGCGTCCACCACGATGCGGGCGCCGTATTCATGGGCCAGCGCGGCGAGGCGGCGGATCGGGAGGATTTCGCCCGTGACGTTGGAGGCGCCGGTCACGGCGAGGAGGCTGATGTCGCCGTGCTCCAGTTCGGCACGCAGGCTGGCGATGGTGGCTTCAAGCGTTTCGGAGGCCACCACGCTGCGGTGCGGCACGCCCTGCCACGGCAGCAGGTTGGCGTGGTGCTCGATGTCCAGGTACAGCACCTCGCCCGTGTGGTGGTGGTCCTCCACGGGCAGGCAGCCGGCCAGCAGGTTGAGGGAGTCGGTGGTGTTCCGGGTGAAGATGACAGCGTCATCGGCGCGGCCCCCCACGAATTCGCGCACGATGTTCCGCGAGTTCTCGTACACGGAGGTGCTGATCTGCGAGGCGTAGCCGGCGCCGCGGTGCACGCTCGCGTAGAACGGCAGGATCTCGTTGAGGTACGCGGAGACGACCGACAGCGCAGGGGCGGAGGCGCCATAGTCGAGGTTTGCGTAGCGGACGTGGCCGCCCTGTATCAGCGGGGCTTGGATCTCTGCGCCGGTGACGGCGGCCAGGGGGCGGCGGGCGGCGGCGAACCGGCCGTCCAGCGCGAGGGCGTCGGGGGTGGAAGCAATGATGGCAGTCGTCATGGGACCTCACTGGGATAAGGACCCCGTGTGACGGGGATCCGCGCTTGCCGGGTCCGTTCCGGATCGGCCTGGTCGTCACCCGGGGCACCCCACCGCGAATGGAGGGTTGCCGGCCAGCTAACCGGGGTTTAGCGCTGGCACTCGTGACCTGTTACGAGATTAGGACATCGGCAGAGGCGATGAAAAAGCCGGTTGGAATGTTAAGCGGATTATTACGCGAACCGGATATAGGGCCTGCTGCCGAAGAAACGACGGCGGCCGCCCCCAAAAGCGGGCGGCCGCCGTCGTAATGTTCAGCGCCAGGGCGGTGGTGGGAGAAAACCTAGAGCAGGTCGTCCAGCTGCGGGTTCAGCCGCTTCAGGACTTCCGAGTGCAGGATCGAGTTGGTCGCCAGGGCGTTGCCGCCGAACGGGCCGTCCGTGCCCTCGAGGGAGGTGAAACGGCCGCCGGCCTCCGTCACGATCGGCACCAGCGCCGCCATGTCGTACAGGTTCAGTTCCGGTTCGCAGGCGATGTCCACGGCCCCTTCGGCCACCATGCAGTAGGACCAGAAGTCGCCGAAGGCGCGGGTGCGCCACACATCCTCGGTCAGCTGGAGGAACTCTTCAAGGTTGCCGCGGTCTTTCCAGCCGCCGAGGCTGGAGTAGGAAAGCGAGGCGTCGGACAGGCTGGACACGTTGGACACCTTGAGCCGGGTGGCGGCCGCGAGGGATCGGCCCGAGTAGGCGCCGGCGCCTTTGGCCGCCCACCAGCGCTTGCCGAGCGCCGGGGCGCTGACAACGCCCACCACAGGTTCTCCCTCGTCGACGAGGGCAATCAGCGTGGCCCAGACCGGCACCCCGCGGACAAAGTTCTTGGTGCCGTCGATGGGGTCGATGATCCAGCGGCGGGAACCGTGGCCGGAACTTCCGAACTCCTCACCGAGGACGGCGTCACGGGGACGGGAGCGTGACAGTTGGCCGCGGATTGACTCCTCGGCGGCCTTGTCCGCATCGGTGACCGGCGTCAGATCTGGCTTCGTCTCGATCTGAAGGTCCAGTGCCTTGAACCGGCTCATGGTCTGGTCGTCCACGGAATCGGCCAGCACATGGGCAAGACGCAGGTCATCGTTGTACGTTGAAGCGGGTTGGGTCATGGTTCCAAACTACCCTCAAAGGCCCGGCACGGCGGGGAGGCAGCGGCCGGACAGCGCCGGGGGCGGCTAGCCGACGCTGCCGAGTTCCTTGGTTTCCTGGGCCTCAGCGCGCGGGTCGGTGCCCAGCAGGCGGCGCAGGGACGCGAGCCGTGCTGCTCCCGAGGGGCCGGCGTGGCCGGCTTCCACCCACGCGTCCACGCCGCAGTTGACGGCGGTGGCGTCGTGTTTGCACCCGCGTTCGCAGGCCTCCGTGCCGGGCTCAAGGTCGGGGAAGGAACGCAGGATTCGGTCCGGATCGACGTGCGCCAGTCCGAAGGAGCGGATGCCCGGCGTGTCGATGATCCAGCTGCCCGCCGGGGCGTCGGCGAGCTTGAGGGCAAGGGCCGACGACGACGTGTGCCGTCCGCGGCCCGTCACCGCGTTCACGCCGCCGGTGGCCCGTTCGGCGCCCGTCAGCGCGTTGACCATGGTGGATTTTCCGACGCCGGAATGGCCCAGCATCACCGTCACCTTGCCGTCCAGATGGGCGCGGAGATCGGACACGGCGGCAACGTCGAGCCGGGCGGAGAGGCCGTCGTCGGACCGGGCGTCGATGCCGGACGCGTCGGCATCGGCAGTGCGGCTGATGATCACCGGAAAGTCGAGGTGCCGGTAGTTGCTCAGCAGCTCGGTCGGATCCTTGACGTCCGCTTTGGTGACGAGCAGCAGCGGCTCGATCCCGGCGTCGTAGGCTGCCACCAGCGCCCGGTCGATGAAGCCGGTGCGGGGTTCCGGGTTGGCGGCGGCCACAACCACCACCAGCTGGTCGGCGTTGGCGACGACGGCGCGTTCCACGGGATCGGTGTCGTCGGCGCTGCGGCGCAGCAGGGTCTTGCGGTCCTGGATTTTCACCAGCCGGGCCAGGGTGTCCGGCGAGCCGGACACGTCCCCCACGAGGGAGACGAAGTCTCCGGCCACCACGGGGGAGCGGCGCAGCTCGCGGGCGCGAGCGGCAATGACCGTCCGCTCGTGGCCCGAGTCCTCGCCGACGACGGCGGTGTAGCGGCCCCGGTCCACGGTGATGATCCGGCCGGTGACGGCATCCTCATGGCTTGGGCGGTCCTTCGTCCGGGGCCGGGAACCCTTTTTGTTCGGCCGGATCCGGACGTCGGACTCGTCCCAGGAATCAGTGCTGCGTGCCACCGGTGGTCCCCGCGGTATTGGTAACAGCACTGTTGGTCACACCGCTGCCCCGCTGGGCGAGCATGTCCGCCCACAGCTTGGGGAAATCGGGCATGGTCTTGGACGTCGTGGCAATGTCCTCCACCTCCACGCCCCTGACCGCCAGCCCGAGGATGGCTCCGGCGGTGGCCATCCGGTGGTCCGCATAGCTGTGGACGACGCCGGCGTGCAGTTCCGCAGGCCGGATGATGAGTCCGTCGGCAGTTTCCTCTGAATCGCCGCCGAGCCGGTTGATCTCGGTGACGAGCGCGGCGAGCCTGTCCGTTTCATGTCCGCGAAGGTGGGCGATGCCGCTCAGCCGTGACGGTCCGGATGCCAGGGCGCAGAGCGCGGCGACTGTGGGCGCCAGTTCGCTGGTTTCGGCGAAGTCCGCACCCTTGATCTCGCTGCCGCCGGTCACCGTCAGGGTACCGTCGGCCAGGGTGACCGTGGCCCCCATATCGGTCAGGATGCTGCGCCACATGTCGCCGACCTGCGTGGTGTGCCCGGGCCAGTCCGGAATCCGGACAGTACCGCCGGTGGCCAGCGCGGCGGCCAGGAACGGGCCGGCGTTGGACAAGTCCTGCTCGATGCGCTGGTCGAACGCGCGGATCGGGCCGGGGCTGACAACCCAGTGGTTGGGCGTGGAGTCATCCACCGCCACGCCCGCGCCGCGCAGCACGGCGATGGTCATGTTGATATGGTCCAAACTCGGGACCGTGCTGCCTGAATGTTCAAGGTGCAGGCCGTCGGCGAACCGTGCACCGACCAGCAGCAGGGCGGAGACGAACTGCGAGGACGCACTGGCGTCGATGACGAGGTGCCCGCCGCGGACCTGGCCGGAGCCCTCGACGCGGAACGGCAGCGAGGCGGGCGTGCCGCCGTCGTCGCCCGTTACGGCTACTCCGAGCGCTGAGAGCGCGTCGATGATGGTGCCCATCGGCCGTTCCCGGGCGTGGGGGTCGCCGTCGAAAAGGGTGGCGCCAGAGCGCAGTGCCGCCAGAGGCGGTACGAACCGCATGACTGTCCCGGCCAGGCCGCAGTCGATGGCGACGTCCGCGCCGCCGGCGTTGGCCGGAATTGGCGTCACCTCGAGGTCCGGGCCAAAGGCGCCGTCGCCCGGGACTTCCCGGATGTCGGCGCCAAGCTGGCGCAGGGCGGCGATCATGAGCGCAGAGTCCCGGGAGTGCAGCGGTGCCCGGAGCCGGGACGGCCCGTCGGCCAGCGCGGCAAGCACCAGATACCTGTTGGTCAACGACTTGGAGCCCGGTACGCGGACTGTTGCGTCAACCGGCTGTTCCGCAAATGGCGCGGGCCAGTGCGGAGCAGCGCCGGAGTGTTCAGCGGACGCGCCCATGGGTGATGCTGCCATTCCTGCTTATGCCCCTACCGCTTGGTCGACGGCCCTGCGGACTGCCTTGTCGGCCCGGCGGACAGCCTTGTCCGCGCTGTGCAGTTTCTTGCCGGTGGTCTTGCGGGCGTCGGCGGCGAGGTGGGTCGCTGCCTTCCGGGCGTCGGCGGCGAGGTGCTCTGCACGCCAGGCCAGGCTGGGCTTGCCCGCTGTGTCCACCGAGGCCAGCATCACGCCGCCGGTGAGTGTGATGTTCTTGAGCAGCTGGTTCCGGCGCGCTTCGCGGCCTTCCTTGCTGCTGATGTCGGCGCTGCGCCATTCAACGAAGGCGTTCAGTGCCGAGATGACGGCCAGTACCGAGGCTGCCAGCCGTGCCGACTTGCCGAGGGCGAAGAGGACGCCGGCGCCCACCTGCGTGCCGCCGATGATCCGGGCAAGGACCCTCTCGTCAGTCTGGAACGGCAGGGCTTCAGCGGCACGGCGCAGGAGGGGCGACAGTTGCTGCGCGGTGTCGTCCGCATTCCTGAGCTTGTCCGTGCCGGCGAGGATGAAACTTGAGGCCAGCATCGGCCGGGCAAAAAAGCGGACAAAGGACATGAATTTCCTCCTGGATGGCCGAGCCGCGGTGGCCGCGGCGGAGTCGGTTCTAGTCTTGCACTTTTGCGGAATATTTGCCCACCGCGCGTCGTTGTGCTCTTTGGCCGGAAACGATAGGCAGGCGGTGTCCTGTTGCCGTTCCCGGTGTTCAGCGGCGGCTGGGGGATGGCCGGAACCGGCAGGAGCACGGACCGCTGCACGAACGCGGGTCTTTTCGACGGGTCTTAGCAGGCGGAGTGGAGATGGAGCATTGACTTTGGTGAAGGAAGCTGTGGGGGTGCGAAGTCCCGCCAGAATGCGGCCGTTCGTGGTGTCCGAAGCTGGCGCGCTGGAGTCAGGAAGTGCCTTCCCCGCTCCGGGCGGGCTTCTTGGCCCGGACTATGGCACGGCACGCCGCCAGGGGCGCCCGGCGCCGATCAAAGTAGACTTGAATGCAATGAGCACCGTGGACCCGGCCCTGCAGGCCGCACAGGAGGACGCCGCCAGCGGCATCCCGGAGAATGGCACGTCGCCCGCTGCTGAAGCGGCAGAGGATATCGACGTCGGTTCGGAGAGCACTGAAGCGCGCCGGGCGCGGTTTGAGCGCGACGCCATGCAGTACGTGGACCAGCTGTATTCGGCGGCCATGCGCATGGCGCGGAACCCCGCAGATGCCGAGGACCTCGTCCAGGAGGCGTATACCAAGGCGTTCTCGGCGTTCCATCAGTACAAGCCGGGGACCAACCTGAAGGCCTGGCTGTACCGGATCCTGACGAACACCTACATCAACCTGTACCGGAAGCGGCAGCGGGAACCCCTGCAGTCGAATTCGGACACCATCGAGGACTGGCAACTCGCCCGCGCCGAATCCCACACCTCCAGCGGCCTGCGCTCGGCCGAGGCCGAGGCGCTGGACCACCTGCCGGATTCGGACGTCAAGCGGGCACTGCAGGCCATCCCCGAGGAGTTCCGGCTGGCCGTGTACTTCGCCGACGTCGAGGGCTTCGCGTACAAGGAAATATCGGACATCATGAACACCCCCATCGGCACTGTGATGTCCCGGCTGCACCGGGGCCGAAAGATGCTGCGGGACATGCTGGCGGATTACGCCGCCGAGCGGGGATTCAAGGCTGCTGCGGACACCACGGCGGCAGCGCAGGGCAACAAACAGGAGAACGGGAAATGAGCGACTGCCAGGGATTGGGTGATTGCGACGACACCAGGATGCAACGCATCTACGAGTATCTGGACGGGGCCTTGACCCGCAGCGACCTTGCGGAGATCAAGCAGCACCTGGACGAGTGCCCCGAATGCACAGAGCAGTACGATCTGGAGTGCGTCATCCGGAAAGTGGTGAAGCGCTCCTGTACCGAGGCTGCTCCGGAAAACCTCAAGAACGCCATCCTGCAGCGGATCCACACGATCCGTCCGGTGGACGCCTGACAGGGCCACTGAGTTAAACACGATGCCCCCGCTACCTTGCCGGTAGCGGGGGCATCGCGTTTAAGCTTCGGTTCAAGCCGTGGCTTAGGTGTTGGGGCGCTTCCCGTGGTTCGCGCCGCCACGCTTACGGTCACGACGCTTACGTGCACGCTTGCTCATAGCTGGCCTCCTTAATCTCGTTACCCAAAAGAGTTGCCCTCCAGTCTCCCATATCGGCGGACAGGCCGCGAACCGGCGGCATTGTGGAGCGCCTACAGCGAGTTCCGGATCGCAACCCGGGCCTGGTCCAGGACTGTCCGCACCGTCTCGAGGGCCACCGGCGTCATGGGCCTGGCGCTGGTCTGCAGGCGCAGCTCGGCGCGCATGTCGTCACGGAACGACTGCAGCAGCATCTCCGCTTCCTTCAGCATGCCCTGGCCCTCAGCGGTGTACCGGCCTCCGCCGGCCCCGCCGGCCGGCCTGGCAGGGCTTGGCGACCCGGTAGCGTTGGCTGACCTGGCGGCGGTGCGGGCCGCTTCCGCCGTGGCCGCCAGGTCCGCGCGCAGCCCCCGCATGTTGCTGCGGATGTCGGCGCGCAAATCATCGGCGAGCCGGCGGACGGAGGCCGCGATGTCGTTCTCCACCGTCTCCAGCTCCCCGCGCCGGCTGTTCAGTTCAGCCAGCCCCGCAGCGGTGATCCGGTAGTTGGTGCGGCGCCCCTGGGCTTCAGTGGCCACCAGGCCGTCCTCCTCCAGCTTGCCCAGGCGCGGATAGATGGTGCCTGCACTGGGGGAGTAGGTGCCGCCGAACCGGTCGCTCAGGGCCTTGATGAGTTCATATCCATGCTTGGGACCCGATTCAAGGAGCGCCAGCAGATACAGCCGGAGCGCGCCATGGGCAAAGACGGGAGGCATCAGAGCGCCGGTTCCGTGGTGGCAGGTGCCTGGCCGTGGAAGATAGCCGTCTTCCCGGAGACCGAGTTGGTGCGGACCAGCATGAGTTTGGCGTCCGGGCCTGAGATGGTCTGCACCTTGCCGCCGGGATGGCCGTACTTCCGGTCGTCGATGACCACCGGTCCGCTGGCCGACTGGGCCACGATGTCCACGCCAACGTCGTGCGGGACGCGGACCGTCAGGTCCCCGGACACCGAGTTCGCGCCGAAGTCGTGGGTGAAGCCGTGCAGGTCGAAGCTCATATCGCCGCTGACGGTGTTGGCCCGGATGTTGCTGAACCGTCCGGAGGCCGTGACCTCGCCGGAGACGCTCTTGGCTGTGAGGACGCCGTTGTGGTTGCGGGCGATCACCTCGCCGCTGACGGTGTTCACGTGCAGGTCGCCGGAAGTCCCGTCCGCCAGGAGGGATCCGGTCACGGTGCTCAGCCGGGTCCGGCCGTGGACGCCGGAAACCAGTCCGTCACCGCTGACCGTGCCGGCCTCGACCTCCACGCCGGCAGGGACCGCGATGCTGATGACCGCGGAGTTGTTGCTGCTGTTGTTGACCGACTCCATCAGGTTCCTGAACCAGCCGTGCGGGCCGTGGAGCTGGTGGCGGATTTCGAGGCGCCCGCCGGCCACGGAGACAGCCAGGGGGTCTCCGTGCACCTCCGACACCTCGACCCGGACGGCAGCCTCGTCGTGCGTGACGACGTCAAACCTGCCCCGGACGATGCCCAGCTTAAGGTGCGCGACGCCGTCGACATCAATGGTCTGCGGGCCGGTGACGGTCCAGGAGTTCTCTTCCACGGTTCCTCCACTTGCGATATATCGTGACTGTGCGAGTCACGATTGTCCTCCCGTGCAGTAATATCAAGATATATCGCGATTGCCTAGTCCGCGACTTCCCTATTCAGGGGTTTCCATCCCCAGCCACTGGAACCAGCCCCGGTGCAGCACCAGCCACGCCATCAGCCCGTAGCCCGCCTGTCCGGGGGACCCTCCGTTAGCCGCAAGGTCCTGGCGCCACTGCTCATGGTTCAGCAGCGGCGAAAAGGTGTCCACGTAGAGGTGCTTGCGCCGGGTGGTGACGTCGGCAAAGGCAGTGTTCAGCTCGCCGAGGCGTCGGTTCTGCGCGGGATCGAGTGTTGGCGGCGGTCCCACGACGAAGACTTCCAGCCGCTTCTGCGTGGCCGAATCCAGGATGTTGGCGAGATTGAGCCGGCTTCGGGCCGTGGACAGCCCGAACTCAATGTCCCGGCCGGAGAGTCCGATGACCAGGCGGTTCTCGTGAAGATCGCTGAACCTGCGGCCGGCCTCCTCGAGCCAGCGGGCGGACAGGCCCTCGGTGCCTTCCTGAGGGCACGGAAGGGAAAAGCTCTCCACCGTCATGCCGTCCTGCGGAGTGCGGGCGAGCACCCGGCCCAGCCACCCCAGCGCCCGGGGATCACCGAGCCCGGCGAGCAGTTCATCTCCAACAGCCGCAATCCGCAGCTTCCTGTCTTCCACTACTACCTCTTCACTTGTTGGGAGGGCGTGTCCCGGACACGGACCGTTTACGTGCCAACGCTAAAGATCTATTAACTCACGCCGATTAAACAGAACTGCCCGGCTGGAACGGTATGTCACCGTCCGGCCGGGCAGCTGATCTGCTACTTGCGGGCGAAAGCCTGCTTCAGGAGCGCGTCCTGCTCCACAGCGTGGCGCTTCATGGAGCCGGCCGCGGTGGAAGCTGAGGCCGGGCGTGAGACCAGGCGCACCTTCCGGTCCAGGGCGGTCGGCAGGTGCAGGCCCATGAAGGGCCACGGACCCTGGTTGGCGGGCTCGTCCTGCGCCCACACAACTTCCGCGTTCGGGTACTTGGCGAGTTCGGCTTCGATCTCCGCCTGCGGCAGCGGGTACAGCTGCTCGACGCGGATGATCGCCGTCGACTTGTCGCCCGTCTTCTGCCGCGTTGACAGCAGATCGTAGTACAGGCGGCCGGAGACCAGCAGCACGCGCTCGACGTCTTCCGCCCTCAGCAGCTCGTGCTCGCCGATCACCGGGCGGAAACCGCCGGTGGTGAAGTCCTCCACGGACGAGGCAGCGGCCTTGAGGCGCAGCAGCTGCTTCGGCGTGAAGATGATGAGCGGCTTGCGCGGCCGGCTGTAGGCCTGGCGGCGCAGCAGGTGGAAGTGCGAGGCGGCCGTCGTCGGGTTGGCGACGATGATGTTTTCCTCGGCACACAGCTGCAGGAAGCGTTCGATGCGGGCCGAGGAGTGGTCCGGGCCCTGTCCCTCATAGCCGTGCGGCAGCATGAGCACGAGCGACGAGCGCTGGCCCCACTTCTGCTCGGCGGAGGAGATGAACTCATCGATGATGGTCTGCGCGCCGTTGACGAAGTCACCGAACTGCGCCTCCCACAGGACCAGGGCATCCGGGCGCTCGACGGAGTAGCCGTACTCGAAGCCCATCGCCGCGTACTCGGACAGCAGGGAGTCGTAGATCCAGAGCTTGGCCTGGTTGTCCGAGAGGTTGCCCAGCGGCAGCCATTCGTTGCCGTTGGCGCGGTCGTGGAACACGGCGTGGCGCTGCACGAACGTGCCGCGGCGCGAGTCCTGGCCGGCAAGGCGAACCGGGACGCCTTCCATGATCAGGGAGCCGAAGGCAGCGATTTCGCCGAAGCCCCAGTCGATGCCGCCTTCGCGGGACATCTGTTCACGCTTCTCCAGCAGCTGCTTGAGCTTGGCGTGGACAGTGAAGCCCTCGGGGATCTCCACGTGCGCCTTGCCGATGCGGGCCAGGGTGTCGGCCGAGATCGCCGTCGACGCCGGAGCGTTCGTGCCCATGTCCGACTGCTGCGCCTGCGGACGCTCGATGTCCGAGACCGCTGCCGAGTCGGCAGTGATGATCGGAATCGGCGAGGTCTGGGCAGCGTGGGTCTCGGCGAACACGCGCTCGAGGCGTTCCTGGTAGTCGCGGAGCAGCTGCTCGGCTTCTTCCTCGGTGATGTCACCGCGGCCGATCAGCGATTCCGTGTAGAGCTTGCGGACGGAGCGCTTGGCCTCGATCAGGTTGTACATCAGCGGCTGCGTCATCGAGGGGTCGTCGCCCTCGTTGTGGCCGCGGCGGCGGTAGCAGACCATGTCGATGACGACGTCCTTGTGGAACCGCTGGCGGAACTCGTAGGCGAGCTGGCCGATGCGGACAACTGCCTCGGGGTCGTCGCCGTTCACATGGAACACGGGAGCCTGGATCATCTTGGCGACGTCCGTGGAGTACGTGGACGAACGCGACGAGGACGGCGCGGTGGTGAAGCCGACCTGGTTGTTGACCACGATGTGGATGGTTCCGCCCGTGCGGTAGCCGCGCAGCTGGGACAGGTTGAGCGTTTCCGCCACAACACCCTGGCCGGCGAAGGCTGCGTCGCCGTGCACCATGATGGGCAGCACGGGGAAGGACGATCCCTGGTCCAGCCGGTCCTGCTTGGCGCGGACGATGCCCTCCAGGACAGGGTCCACGGCCTCGAGGTGGGACGGGTTGGCGGCCAGGTAGACCTTGGTCTCCTTGCCGTTGTCCGACGTGAAGGTGCCTTCGGTGCCGAGGTGGTACTTGACGTCACCGGAGCCCTGCACGGAGCGGGGGTCCTGGGTGCCTTCGAACTCGCGGAACACCTGGGCGTAGGTCTTGCCGGCGATGTTGGTCAGCACGTTCAGGCGGCCGCGGTGGGCCATGCCGATGGCAACCTCGTCCAGTCCGTCGTCGGCGGCATCGGAGATGATCGCATCCAGCAGCGGAATCAGGGATTCGCCGCCCTCAAGCGAGAACCGCTTCTGGCCCACGAACTTGGTCTGCAGGAAGGTCTCGAAGGCCTCCGCGGCGTTCAGCTTGGAGACGATGCGCAGCTGCTCGTCACGGCTCGGCTTGGAGTACGGGTGCTCCAGCTGGTCCTGGAACCACTTGCGTTCGGCCGGCTCCTGGATGTGCATGTACTCGATGCCGGTGGTGCGGCAGTAGGCGTCACGGAGCACGCCCAGGATGTCGCGGAACTTGAGCATCGGCTTGCCGCCGAAGCCGCCCGTGGGCCACTCGCGGTCGAGGTCCCACAGGGTCAGGCCGTAGGTGAGGACGTCGAGGTCGGGGTGCTTGCGCTGGACGTACTCGAGGGGATCGGTATCCGCCATGAGGTGGCCGCGGACGCGGTAGGAGTGGATCAGCTGCTGGATCCGGGCGACCTTATTGATCTGGTCGGACGGGTCCACCTGCAGGTCCGGGCTCCAGCGCACGGGCTCGTACGGGATGCGCAGGGCTTCGAAGATCTCGTCGTAGAAGTTCTGCGCGCCCAGGAGCAGCGAGTGGACGAGCTTGAGGAATTCGCCGCTGCCTGCACCCTGGATGACGCGGTGGTCATAGGTGGAGGTCAGGGTGAGGATCTTGCTGATGGCGTTCTGGGCGATGATCTTCTCGCTCGCGCCCTGCCACTCGGCCGGGTAGTCGAGGGCGCCGACGCCGATGATGGCGGCCTGGCCCTTGGAGAGGCGGGGCACGGAGTGCACGGTGCCGATGCCGCCAGGGTTGGTCAGCGACACGGTGGTGCCGGCGTGGTCGTCAGCCGTCAGCTTGCCGTTGCGGGCGCGCTTGATGAGGTCTTCATAGGTGTGCCAGAACTCGGCGAAGTTCATGGTTTCGGCCTTCTTGATGTTGGGAACCATCAGAAGGCGGGTGCCGTCGGGCTTGGGCATGTCGATGGCGATGCCGAAGTTCACGTGGGCCGGCTGCACCGCCACAGGCTTGCCGTCGACCTCGTCGTAGTAGACGTTCATGGACGGGAACTGGGACAGTGCCCGGACTACGGCGTAGCCGATGAGGTGGGTGAAGGAGACCTTGCCGCCGCGGGCGCGGGCGAGGTTGGAGTTGATGACAACCCGGTTGTCGATCAGGAGCTTGGCCGGAACCGCCCGGACGCTGGTGGCCGTGGGAACCTCAAGGCTCGTGACCATGTTGGACGCAATGGCCTTGGCCGGTCCGCGGAGGACGGACACGACGTCTTCCTCGGGGGCGGTGGGGGCCTTGACGTTCTTCGGCAGCTGGGCCGGGATCGGCTGGGCGCCGGTGCCCGCCTCAGTCTTCTTCGCGCCGTCGCGGGCCACCGTTGCCGGAGCCTTCTTGGCGGGTGCGGGCTGGGCGGGGGCTGCTGCCGGCGCCGGTGCCGGAGTTGCCGCAGGCGCCTGGGCCGCGGGGGTAGCCGATGCCGGTGCCTGCGCGGGCACCGGGGGAGTGACGACGGGCAGTTCGCGGGTAGCCGGATTGGCCTCCGGTGCCGTCACGGCCGGAGCGCCGTTGGAAGATGGACCGTTGCCGCTGTCGAATGATTCGAACAGGGGCCACCACTTGGCATCGACCGTATTCTTGTCCTGTTGGTAACGCTCGTACAGTTCGTCAACGAGCCACTCGTTCCCACCAAATTCCTCTGGCAGACGGTGGCTAGGCTGCTCTGGCACTTGAAATACGCCTCTTCCATGAGTTTGATTTCCCTCTGGTCGCCGAAGGTGCCACGGCACTACTATCGAACCAGTTTCTGCGTCCTATGAACCCAGACCTTTGCCAGTCTAGTGACCGTTCCGGCTTAACTGCCAATAAGGGTGACCCAAATCATGTACCACCCGAATTGTGGCGAAATGGCGCTTCAAACGAGCCGGAAACAGTGCCCTTCCCGCCATGGGCAGACACCGCTTCCGGAAGGGCCGGATGAACGGTTTTAGTCCCTCTGTGGCGGGGCGCCGCTCCTGTAGACTGCAATCCTTATGGACAGTAAATATAGGTGCCATGGACGGTAAATCCAGGTGCCGGCCTGGGGGCTACCACCCATGATGGAGTGGCTCCTTGTTGCCGCCGGCCTGCTGCTCATCCTCGGAACCGGCTTCTTTGTCGCCGTCGAATTTTCCCTTATTGCGCTGGACCAGCCAACAGTGCAGCGCGCCGTTGACGACGGCGATGCAGCGGCAGTGCCGCTGCTGAAATGCCTGAAATCCCTGTCCACGCAGCTGTCCAGTTGCCAGCTGGGCATCACCATGACAACGCTCCTGACCGGCTATGTCATGGAGCCGTCCGTCGGGGCGCTGCTCGAGGTGCCGCTTGCCGCCGTCGGAATCCCCGAACCGGTGGCCGGCTCCGTCTCCCTGGTGGTGGCGATGGTGATCGCGACGGGACTGTCGATGCTCCTGGGCGAGCTCGTTCCCAAAAACATGGCCATTGCCCTCGCGTTCCGCATCGGCCGCACCCTGGCGCCGCCCCAGCTGCTCTTCACCACCATTTTCAAGCCTGCCATCGTGGTTCTGAACGGCTTCTCGAACAAGGTCCTGAACATCTTCGGACTGGAGGCCAAGGAGGAGATATCCGGCGCCCGCACGCCGGCGGAGCTTGCCTCCCTGGTACGCAGGTCCGCCGCCATGGGCACGATCGATCCGGGAACAGCGAACTTTATTGCCCGCACGCTGAACTTCTCCGGCCGTACCGCAGCCGACGTCATGACCCCGCGCATCCGGCTCGAAACCATCGACGCCGACCAGCCCGTTTCGGAGATCATCGCCGCGGCCCGCCGCAGCGGCTATTCGCGCTTCCCCGTCCTGGGTGAGTCAGCGGACGACATCCGCGGGCTGGTGCATGTCAAAAAGGCCATCGCGGTTCCTCCCGACCGCAGGCGGAAACTCGAGGCCGGAGCCATCATGACCGACGTCCTCCGGGTGCCCGAAACCATCCACCTCGACGCCCTGCTTGCCGAACTGCGGGAGGGAAACCTGCAGCTGGCCGTGGTGCTGGATGAGTACGGCGGAACTGCCGGGATCGCCACGCTGGAGGACCTGGTCGAGGAGATCGTGGGAGAAGTGTCCGATGAACACGACAAGGTCCGGCCCGGGCTGCTGCAAAGCGCTTCGGGCGACTGGTACTTTCCCGGGCTGATGCGGCCGGACGAGCTCTCGGAACAGATCCCCGGCCTCACCGTCCCGGACGAGTCGGCCTACGAAACAGTGGGCGGGTATGTCATGAGCGAGCTTGGACGGATACCCGTGGTTGGGGACACGGTGGAGGCTGGCGGCGGAACCCTTAGCGTCACCCGGATGGATGGCCGCCGCATCGACCGGATCTGCTTCCGGCCCCACCGGGAACCCCGGGACAGCCCCGGTAACGGCACCGCAAAGAACGGTAAAACGGGTAACGCCAAGACCGGGAACCACAAGGCCGGGAACGGCAAGTCTGGGAACGGCGGCCGGCCATGAGCGACTGGGCAGGGCTTATCTGGCTGGTGCTGCTGCTCCTGGGCAACGCCTTCTTCGTGGCGGCGGAGTTTGCCGTCATGTCCGCGCGCCGGAGCCAGATTGAGCCCCTGGCGGACGAGGGTGTCGTCCGGGCGCAAACAACACTTCGGGCCATGGAGAACGTTTCGCTGATGCTGGCCTGCGCCCAGCTGGGCATCACGGTGTGCTCGCTGCTGATCCTGCTGGTGGCGGAGCCGGCGATCCACCACCTGCTGGCTGCGCCCCTGGCCGGGCTGGGTATGCCGGAGGAAGTTGCCGATGTCTCGGCGTTCGCGGTGGCCCTGATGCTGGTGACGTTCCTGCACGTCACGTTCGGTGAGATGGTGCCCAAGAACATCTCGGTGTCCGTTGCGGACAAGGCAGCGCTGCTCCTGGCTCCGCCGCTGATGTTCATTTCACGGATCGTGAACCCGGTCATCACTGCGCTGAACTGGTCTGCGAACCACATCCTGAAGCTGATGCGTATCGAGCCCAAGGACGAGGTCAGTTCCACCTTCACGCTGGAAGAGGTGCAGTCCATCGTGCAGGAGTCCACCCGGCATGGCCTGGTGGACGATGATGCGGGACTTATCACGGGTGCCTTGGAATTTTCGGAGTACACCGCCGGCAACGTCATGGTTCCGCTGGAACGGCTGGTGATGCTGAAGTCGTCGGCGTCGCCCCTGGAATTTGAGAAGGCGGTCAGCCGCACAGGCTTTTCCCGGTTCCCGATGGTGGACGACGACGGCCTGCTCTCCGGCTACCTCCACATCAAGGACGTGCTCGCCATTCCGGAATCAGGTTATGAGCAGCCCATCGCGGAGAGCCGCATCCGTTCCCTGGCCAACCTCTCGCGGGACGACGAGATTGAAAAGGCCATGTCCGTGATGCAGCGTTCCGGCTCGCACCTGGCACGCGTCATCGGCCCGGGCGGGCAAACCGAAGGCGTGCTGTTCCTGGAGGATGTGATTGAGCAGCTCGTGGGCGAGATCAGGGACGCCACCCAGGCAAAGGGCATCCGGAGGCTCGGCGCGCCCGACGGCGAATAGCCGGGCAGGTGCCGGGCCAACCCGCCGCATTCGCTAAATAGGAATGATTCCTATTTAGCGATACACTCGAAGGGAGGTTGCCTCCTCCCCGCAACTCATCCCGTTCAGAACCGAGGTATTTCCGTGCCCAGCTACGCCCGTACTGTCCTGACCGCCGCAGTGGCCGGATTCGGCCTGCTCCTCACCGGCTGCGGTGCGCCGGCGGCCGAGACCGGAGCCGCAGGGGACAACGGCCGCATCGCCGTCGTCACGTCCACCAACGTCTACGGGGAAATTGTTGAGGCAGTCGGCGGGGACAAGGTCAACGTCTCGGCCATCATCTCCCGGCCGAGCCAGGACCCGCACTCCTACGAAGCCAACGCCCAGGACCGTCTGACAGTGTCCAAGGCCAAGCTGGTGGTGGAAAACGGCGGCGGCTACGACGACTTCATCCACACTCTCGCGGACGACGGCAAGGTGCCGCACGAAAACATCGTCAGTGCAGTGGAGGTTTCAGGACTGGCCCCGGAGAAGGCAGGCACCTCCTCTGCCCACGCTACCGATGAACATGCCCATGACCACGGCGAGTTCAACGAACACGTCTGGTACAGCTTTGATGCCATGGCGCACCTTGCCGATGCCGTCGCCGCCCGTCTCGGTGCGCTCGACTCCGCTTCGGCCGCCCAGTTCACCGCCAACGCCGCTGAGTTCAAGTCCGGTCTTGCGGAGCTTGAGAGTAAGATTTCGGCAATGAAGACCTCGCACGGCGGTGCCGGCGTTGCCATCACGGAACCGGTCCCGCTATACCTGCTGGAAGCGGCCGGGCTGGAGAACCGCACGCCCGCCGAGTACACCGCCGCCGTCGAAGAAGGTGCCGACGTATCGCCCGCGGTCCTGAAGGCGGCCACCGCGACGGCCGCCGCAAAGAGCACCAGTTTCCTCGCCTACAACGAACAGACGGAAGGTCCGCAGACGCAGGCCGTGAAAAAAGCAGCCACCGCCGCCGGGACCCCCGTGGTGAACTTCACCGAGACGCTTCCGGGCGGCAAGACCTACCTGCAGTGGATGGCGGACAACGTGGACAACATCAGCAACGCACTGAAGAGCCAGCGTTGAACCCAGTCGTCAGCCTGAAGCAAGCGTCGCTGAAGTTCGGCCGGCGCGCGCTCTGGGAGGACCTGAACCTGGACATCAATCCGGGCGAGTTTTTCGCGGTGCTGGGTCCTAACGGCAGCGGCAAGACCAGCTTCCTCAAGGTCCTGCTGGGACTGCAGGAGCTTCACTCCGGCCACGCAAGCCTCGGCGGCCACCCCGTGGAGCGCGGAAGCCGGATGATCGGCTACATCCCGCAGCAAAAGCCCTTCCCGCCCGACACCCCGATGCGCGCCCGCGACCTGGTGGGCCTGGGCGTCGACGGGCACCGCTGGGGAATCCGGCTCGGCACCGCCAAGGCAAACCGCAGGATTGACGAACTGCTGGAGCTTGTCGGGGCCAGCGACTACGCCAAGGTGCCTGTCGGACAGCTGTCCGGCGGAGAGCAGCAGCGCCTCCGCGTTGCCCAGGCACTCGCCACCGACCCCAGGGTGCTGCTGTGCGACGAGCCGCTCCTGTCGCTGGACCTGCACCACCAGCAGGCTGTGAGCGCGCTCATCAACAAGCAGTGCCATGACCGGAAGAGCGCAGTGGTGTTCGTAACCCACGAGATCAATCCGATCATCGACTACGTGGACCGGATCCTGTACCTGGCCGGCGGCCGGTTCAGCGTGGGAACGCCGCACGAGGTCATGACCACCGAAGTCCTGTCCGATCTTTATGACAGCAACGTGGAAGTGATCCATGCCAACGGCAGGATCGTCGTCGTCGGTCTGCCCGACGCCACCACGCACCATCATGACGACGCGCACGCCGCTTCCGGGAAGGGCTCCTGATGGATCTGGAATCATTCCTGCAAACGGTGTTCAACTTCGATAACTACGGGGAACTGCTCGTGCTGGTGCAGAACTCGCTGTGGGCCGGTGCCGTGCTTGGACTCCTCGGCGGCCTCGTAGGGACCTTCGTGATGAAGCGCGACCTGGCGTTTGCTGTCCACGGAATTTCCGAGCTCTCGTTCGCCGGCGCCGCCTTTGCGCTTCTCATCGGCACCGATGTGGTGTTCGGTTCCCTGGTCGGATCGGTGGCAGCTGCGCTCCTGCTCGGGCTGATGGGTGTCCGGGCCCGCGACAAGAACTCCATCATCGGCGTGATCATGCCCTTTGGCCTGGGGCTCGGGATTCTTTTCCTGTCGCTCTATGAAGGCAGGGCGGCCAATAAGTTCGGCCTGCTCACCGGGCAGATTGTGTCCGTGGATACCGTCCAGCTTCAGGTCCTGGCGGGGACCGCGGTGGCAGTGATGGTGGCGCTGTGCTTCATCTGGCGCCCGCTGAGCTTCGCCAGTGTCGATCCCGAACTGGCCGAGGCCCGCGGCGTTCCCGTGCGTTCACTTGCCCTGGTTTTCATGGTGCTTCTGGGCGTCAGCGTGGCGCTGTCCATCCAGATCGTGGGCGCGCTGCTGGTTCTTGCCCTGCTGATCACGCCCGCGGCAGCGGCCCTGCGGGTGACATCCTCGCCGCGCCTCGTGGTTCTGCTCAGCGTGGTGTTCGCCGTTTCGGCGACGGTGGGCGGCATACTGCTGGCCCTCGGCGGGCGCATCCCCATCAGCCCTTACGTCACCACGCTGTCATTCCTGATCTACGTGGCCTGCCGGGTCATCGGCAGCGTCCGCGCCAAGCGCGGCCTTAACGGCCGGGTGATGCGGACCGCATAATCCGGTTGGGGGGTCTACTGCCCGGCGTCTGATTACTGCGCTGTGCTTGACTATTGCGCGGCGCCCTTACGCGCCGAGCAGTCGGGGCACAGGCCGTAGATTTCCACCGTGTGGGCCACTTCCGTGTAGCCGTGCTCCTGGGCCGTCCGGGCGGCCCACGTCTCGACGGCGGGGGCCTCCACCTCAACCGCCTTGCCGCAGTTGCGGCACAGCAGGTGGTGGTGATGCACCGTCACGGCGCAGCGGCGGTAGACCGCCTCGCCGTCGCCATTGCGCAGCACGTCCACGAGGTCCTCGTCGGCCAGCGACTGCAGGATCCGGTAGGCGGTGGCCAGGGAAACGGATACACCTTTGTTCTGGAGTATCCGGTACAGCTCCTGGGTGCTCACGAAGTCATTGAGCTCGTCCAAGGCGGCGCTGACAGCGATCCGCTGCTTGGTGACGCGCTGCTCTTTCCCGCCGGCGGGCGTCGAAGGTGCCTGTGGCCTGCCGTCAGCGCTGGCGCGTTGTGGCATGGATGGAACTCGCTTTTCTTTCGGGTAATGGCAAGCTTTAACGTTACCAGCCGGAGGTGCGTGGACACTGCCCGGGCCCGTCCCTAGGCTGGCCCCATGAAGCTGACTAAATTCACGCACGCCTGCGTCCGGCTCGAAAAGGATGGCCAGGTCCTGGTCCTTGATCCGGGAACCTTCTCCGAAACCGCCGAAGCGCTGGACGGCGCACACGCCGTCCTCATCACGCACGAACATCCCGACCATATCGACGTTCCCGCTGTCGCGGCTGCCCTCAAGGACAACGGAGGGCTGGAGCTTTTTGCTCCGGCAGGTGTGGCGCAGAACGTGCGCAAGGAGGCGCCGGAGGCAGCGGATCGGGTGCATGCCGTGGAACCGGGAACGGCCTTCGACACGGCCGGGTTTGCGATCCGCAGCTTCGGCGGCCAGCACGCCCTGATCCATCCCCAGATTCCGGTGGTCGCCAACATCGGGTACCTCGTGGACGGGGACGTGTATCACCCGGGTGACTCGTTCATCATCCCGGACGGCGTTAGCGTGCGTACGCTCCTGGTCCCGATCTATGCCCCGTGGAACAAGGTCAGCGAAGTCGTGGACTTCGTCATCGGCGTCCGCGCCGGACGGGCTTTCCCCATCCACGACGGGCTCCTGAACGAGACCGGCCTGGGACTCGTGGAAGGCCATGTCAAGCGGATCGGGGCGAAGTACGGAACCGAGTACACCCACCTCTCCAGCAGGGAGTCGGTGGACCTCTAGGGCTGCCAGATTCCCGTCTCGAAGAACGCCTTCAGCGTGGCTTCATGTGGCTGGGGATCCAGTCCTTGGGATGCCAGCCACGCAGGGCTGTAGTAGCTGCCCGCGTACCGGTCGCCGCCGTCGCACATCAGGGACACGACGCTTCCCCGCTCGCCGTCGGCGATCATCTGGGCCACGAGCTGCCAGACACCCCAAAGGTTGGTGCCCGTGGAAGGCCCGGCGTGCAGGCCCGCCAGCGAACGCAGGTGCCGCATGGCTGCGACGGACGCAGCGTCGGGAACCTGGATCATGTGGTCGATGACCGAGGGCACAAAGCTCGGTTCCATGCGTGGCCGGCCGATGCCCTCGATCCGGGAGGGCTGGCCGGTGCTGAAGTCCGCGGCGCCGCTCCGCCAGCCGGGGTAGAACGCGGAGTTTTCCGGATCGACCACCGCCAGGGATGTGTGATGGCGGTGGTAGCGGAGGTAACGGCCGATCGTGGCGCTGGTTCCGCCTGTGCCCGCGCCCACCACAATCCAGCGGGGGACCGGATGCTCCTCCAGCGCCAGCTGTTCAAAGATGGACTCGGCAATGTTGTTGTTGCCCCGCCAGTCGGTAGCGCGCTCGGCGTAGGTGAACTGGTCCATGTAGTGGCCGCCGCTTGTGGCGGCGACCTCGGCAGCTGCGGCGTACACCTCTGAAGCATGGTCCACCAGGAGGCAGGCACCGCCGAACTGTTCGATCAGGGCGATCTTCTCGGGGCTGGTGGTGCGGGTCATCACGGCGATAAAAGGCAGGCCGAGGAGCTGGGCGAAGTACGCCTCGGAAACCGCGGTGCTGCCGCTGGATGCCTCCACAATCGTGGTCCCCTCGCGGATCCACCCGTTCACCAGCCCGAACAGGAACAGGGAACGGGCCAGCCGGTGTTTCAGGCTTCCGGAGCGGTGCGTGGATTCGTCCTTGAGGTAGAGCTGGACGCCCCAGTGTTCCGGCAGCGGCACCGAGTACAGGTGGGTGTCCGCCGAACGGTTGTTTTCAGCGTTGATCTTGCGGACTGCCTCATCCGCCCATGCCCGGTCACTGAATCGCCTGCTCACCGCATCAGCCTACCGGCGCGGGCACCCGCAGCTAGAGTTAGTGCTGTTGCGCCCCCGAGCGGCCCGCGCAAACCCTTCAGACGAATTCAAGGAGACAGATGAACATCCTCATTGACGCGGCCGGGCTGAATGCCAGGATGGCCTCCGGCCAGCGCACCGTGGTGCTCGACGTCCGCTGGAAGCTCGGGGATCCGGACGGCCGCTCACGGTACCTGGAAGAACACATCCCTGGTGCTGTGTACGTGGACCTTCCCAGCGAATTGGCGGACCCGGCGGACCCCGGCCGCGGGCGCCACCCGCTGCCTTCGACGGCCCGCTTCCAGGAAGCGGCCCGGTCCTGGGGCATTAGCGACGGCGACACCGTGGTTGCGTACGACGATGCGGGCAGCACGTCCGCTGCACGCGTGTGGTGGATGTTGCGGAACGCTGGCGTCCGCACCGTTCACCTGCTCGACGGCGGCCTGGCCGCCTGGCGTGCGGCAAGGCTGCCCGTGGAGGGAGGGGCCGTGGAGCCCGAGGCAGGCAACGTGACACTTACAGACGGCGGCATGCCGGTGACCGACGCGGACGGTGCCGCCGGCTGGGCTGCCGGAGGACTGCTGCTGGATGCACGTGCCGCAGAACGCTACCGCGGGGACGTGGAACCGGTGGATCCGCGGGCCGGCCACATTCCCGGCGCCGTCAGCGCCCCCACCACCGGGAATCTCGACGACGACGGCCGCTTCCTGCCGGCGGAGGAGCTGCGGAAGCGCTTTGCCGGCCTTGGGGTTGATGGTGCAACGCCGACCGCCGTCTACTGCGGCAGCGGCGTGACCGCCTCCCATGAGATCGCGGCCCTGGAAATAGCCGGGTTTGCCGCCACGCTGTTCCCCGGGTCCTTCTCCGAATGGTCCAATGACGCCTCCCGCCCCGTGGCCACGGGCGACCGTCCCGGGGAATAGCGAAGTGCACTTGCGGTTGGAAGTCATCCGGGAGCCGCGGTAGCGTCGCCATATGACTCCTGGACGCCCTGTGCCCCCGCCGCTGAACCTGCGAATCCCGCTGGAGGAGGCCGCCGTCGGGCCCCTCGAGGGACGCCTTGCCGCGGCCCGCGGGGCATCCTCTGCCACGAGCGGTCTGGTAGCGCTGACCCTTGCCCGGCGGGCGCCCAAAGCCGACGACGTCGAAATTGCGATCGAGTTCTGCGGGCTCTGCCACTCCGACGTCCACGCCACCCGGGGGGAGTGGGGCTCCCAGAACTACCCGCTCGTACCGGGCCACGAGATCGTGGGACGGGTCAGCCGCGTCGGTTCTGATGTGGTGGACTTCCAGCCGGGAGACCGTGTGGGCGTGGGCTGCATGGTGGACTCCTGCCGGGAATGCGGGAGCTGCCGTGAAGGGCTGGAGCAGTACTGCGAACGCGGCCTGACCGGGACGTACGGCGCCAGGGATGCCAGGAACGGGGACGCTGTCACGCAGGGCGGCTACGCCTCGTCAGTGGTGGTGGACCGCCGGTATGTCCTGCGGGTGCCGGAGGGCCTGGACCCTGCGGCGGCTGCCCCGTTGCTCTGTGCCGGCATCACCACGTTCTCGCCGCTGCGGCACTTCGGTGTCCGGGAAGGCCACGTGGTCGGCGTCGTTGGCCTGGGCGGCCTGGGGCACATGGCCGTCAAACTGGCCAAAGCAATGGGAGCCGAAGTCAAGGTCTTTACTACGTCCGAAGCCAAAGTGTCCGCGGCGCTGGAACTGGGTGCTGACGCAGTTGTGCTGTCCCGCGACGAGGAGGCGATGGCCGCTGAAAACCGGAGCATCGACGTCATCATCGACACCGTTGCCGCCCCGCACGACCTCAACCCGCTTTTCCGCACCCTGCGCCGGGACGGCGCCCTGTTCCAGCTGGGCCTGCCCTCGGAATCCATGCCGCCCGTTAACCCTGGGGCACTGATCAGAAGGCGGATCTCGTACGCGGGTTCCCTGATCGGGGGTATCGCCGAAACGCAGGAGATGCTCGACTTTTGCGCCGAGCACGGGGTTGTCTCCGATATCGAACTGGTGGGTGCCGAGCAACTTAACGACGCCTATGACCGGATGGTTGCAGGCGATGTGAAGTACCGTTTTGTCCTGGATACATCCACCCTGCAGGAACCGTCGGAAAGGGCTGACGCATGAGCACGCTGTTCACCAAGATTCTCAACGGGGAGATTCCCGGCCGGTTTGTCTGGCGTGAGCCGGACGTCTCCGCGTTCCTCACCATGGGTCCGCTGGCAGACGGCCACACGCTGGTGGTCCCGACCGAGGAAGTGGACCGCTGGACTGACGCCTCACCGGAGACCCTGGCCAAGGTCATGGAAGTGGCCCGGCGGATCGGCGCGGTGCAGGTGGACACCTTCGGGGCGGCCCGGGCA
Organism: Arthrobacter sp. NPDC057009; assembly: GCF_042673905.1. Taxonomy (NCBI): domain Bacteria; kingdom Bacillati; phylum Actinomycetota; class Actinomycetes; order Micrococcales; family Micrococcaceae; genus Arthrobacter; species Arthrobacter sp. NPDC057009. The sequence goes on along the minus strand of NZ_JBHUSB010000001.1, from coordinate 250,648 downwards.
GGACTGATCGTTGCCGGTTACGAGATCAACCACATGCATGTTCACGTGTGGCCTTCCAACAGCATGTCGGAATTCAACTTCGCCACCGCTGAGCACAACCCTGATCCGGCCCGGCTGGACGCCAACGCGGAAAAGCTGCGGGCGGGCCTGCGCGACGCCGGCTACGGGGAGTTCGTGCCCGAGGCCTAAGTCCCGCCCGGCGGTCCGGTTTCACCCACCCCAGTTCCGGACGTTGTGGATCTGGCCAGTCTGGTTCCTGGCAGTGGGGGTGCGGTGGAGTGGTAGGTGTGGCCGGTTGGGGTGGTGATTTCTAGGGTGTGCCGCGGGCCAGGGCGGGGTTGGGCTTTCCAGCCGGGGAGTTCTTTGGTGCGGTTGCAGGCTTCGCAGAGTCCGGCGCCGTTGGCGAGGCTGGTTGGGCCGTCGTTATGCCACGGGACAACATGGTCCAGGTGTCGGATGGGTGCGTCGCAGTAGGGGGTGCGGCAGGTGTCGTCGCGGACCTGGATGAAGCGGCGCAGCGGTGGCGGGAAGAGCCGCCGTTTCGAGTCCATGGCCACCAGATCGCCTGTCTCCGGGGCGGTGTAGAGCCGGCGCAGCCAGATCTTCAGGTCTTTCACCGCGTTTTTCTTGGCACCTTCCCATTGTTCAGTTTCCTGTGCTTCTTCTTGGTTGAGGAGTTCCCGGGCCCAGGCGGCGGGGACGATGCCGTACCCGGTGAGCCGAGCGGGTTCGCTGTCGCCTTGGAGGAGGGTGCGGTCGGTCATGACGAGGTTGACGTCTATCCCGGTGATGCCGCCGGGCGTTCCGGTGATCCATTCAACGAGGGTGTCTGCCATGGCCTGGTTCTTGGATCGCGGGTCCGCGGCGGAACGGAGGGCATCCGCCTGCAGGGTGAGTGCCTTGTAGACGGCGACGCCTTGGTGGGCGGGCAGCAGGGCTGTCAGGTAGGTCATGCAGTCCGGGACCGGGCGCAGGCTCACGCCCCGCTCGGATGCGGCGTGGCTGGCGCGCTGCGTGACCGAGCGCGGATCCCTTCGGATCGCGGCGGCCTTGACGGCGGCGATGACGCCGCGGGTTCCGACCCCGTCAAAGGTCCCGGTATCGGCGGCGAGTTCCTCATCCACCGCGGCCCGGTCTTCGACGGTCAGGACAGCTGTTTCCTTCACGAAGTACATCGCGCGCTCTTCATTGAGCTGGCCGGTATCCAGGGCCGCGAGGGTGTGCGGCATTTCGATGACGAGGGCTTTGGCCATCCCCAGCAGCCGGCCGCCCCGGTGCGGGGATTCACCCCGGGCAAGGGCAATCTGCTCAGCCACGCCCAAGTTGTGGTCTTTGGGGCGTTTCCTGCCCGGCGCCTCGGTCGACAGGGTGCTGCTTTTGGCCAGCGCGGGAGCAGTCTGCCCGGGATCGGCCATCCCCGGGCTGCTCTCCGTTCCTGGTTCGGTTTGTTCCTGCCGCTGTCTGGCTTCGAACTCCACGGCAAGCCGGGCCTGCTGCCCGGCAATCATGCACTTGACCTTCTCCAGCGCCCGGTTCTGGTCCATCAGCCCGGGACCGTCAGCGGTGAGATCGGCCGGCAACAGCGCCCTAACCGCCTCGACCCGGTCGTCCAGGCTCAGCCGCGACGCAGTAGCATCGGAGGCCGCGCCGCCGGCGCTAGCAGCATCGACGAACGCAGCATCGTAAAACCCCGCTTCGGGGAACGGGTCCTCCGGAAGAACCTCCGGGTACTCATCGTCGTAGGGAACCCCATCGTCCGGGAACATGTCGTCGACGAACCCGCTGCCCGCAAACCCATCGAATGGATAAGTCTCAATCATCCAGCCCTCGAGAACTGCTGCAGCGTGCAGGTCACAGCAGTCCGGCGCCGGTGCTGAGCTCCCAATGACCTCCATGAACACAGTCTGCCAAGGGGTACTGACAATTAGGCCCGATCGGGCACCGGATCCGGGTAAATCCTGCAACATTTTCTGAGTCCACGCAGGAACGAAAACCGGCTAGCAGCATAGGGGGTTTCCAGCCCTGGGAACACCCTGATCTGCCACCCAGTTGGGCGTACGGGCCGGGGCCAGCCGATGCGGTTCCAGCGACCAACAGGGTCGGCCGGCTCTTGACACCCGTGTGGTCCATGCCATAGTTTTGAACGCAACGTTCGTACAATGAACGGACTGAGCCCGGCGTTGGCGCCGGACATCTGGGCGGTGACCTCGCCGGAGAGCTTCAGTCCCGTTGAACCGACGATCCCCAACGAGGCAGCGCAAATACCCCGTCCTACGCGACCATGAACTGCGCTTCTCATCTCTAGGAAAAGAAGGACAAGGATGTTCGATCAGTCCAGAACACAAGAGTCGGCGCTGAAAACGACCACCCGCCGGCTGCGGACGGACGACTGCATCGTCGTTGACAAGCGTGAGCTCCGCAAGGCCCAGATCGGTGCCGGCGTCGGCAACTTCATCGAGTGGTACGACATCGGCATCTACGGTTACCTCGCTGTCACCATGACGTCTGTGTTCACCGAGGGCATGGACTCGCGGATGGGTCTGCTGGTTACGCTGCTGGGCTTCGCCGTCTCCTTCGTGGTGCGCCCCCTGGGTGGCATGATCCTCGGCCCGCTGGGGGACAGGATCGGCCGCCGCAGGGTGCTCTTCTTCACGATGGCCATCATGGCCGCGGCAACCACCATCATCGGCCTGCTGCCCACCGCCGGGCAGGTCGGCCTTTGGGTCATCATTCCCCTCTACCTGTTGAAGATGCTGCAGGGATTCTCCACCGGCGGCGAGTATTCCGGCGCCGCGACATACATCGCGGAGTTCTCGCCGGACCGTAACCGCGGCTTCATGACCTCGCTGCTGAATTCCGGGTCCATGCTCGGCTTCGCTGCCGGGGCCAGCGTTGTGGCGGTAACCACCATGGTCACAACCTCGCTGTGGGGCGAGTCGGCAATGCTCGACGGCGGCTGGCGCATTCCTTTCCTGATTGCCCTGCCCCTGGGCATCCTGGCCATTTCCCTCCGGCGGCGTATCCCGGAGTCACCCAGCTTCGAGGTCGCGCATGTAAGGACGGCCACCGAGGACGTCGACCCCATTTTCGTCCGGCACAACCTGCCGAACATCATGAAGCACTACTGGCCCCAGATCCTCATCGGTTGCGCTATCGTCGCCGCCGATGGAACCGCGGGCTACATGCTCACGAGCTACATGCCCACCTTCCTGGAAACCCAGATCGGTTCGAACGCTGTGCACACCGCCGTGGCTGCGGTTGTTGTGCTGGTCCTGCAGGCTCTCCTGATTCCGGTCGTGGCACGCTGGTCCGACCGCATCGGCCGGCGCCCCATCTACGCCATGGCGACGATTGGAAACCTTGTCCTGCTGGTGCCGGCATTCGCGCTGATGCATGTCGGGACTCTCTGGTCGCTGTATCTCGCATTCTTCCTGGTAATGGTGCCCAGCGCTTTCTTCCTGTCGCTGACGGGTGCCGTGATGTCCGAACTGTTCCCCACGGCCTCGCGCTATGGATGCGTAGGCGTCACCCACAATCTGTCCATCTCAATCTTTGGCGGCACCACGCCGCTTGTCAGCCAGATCCTCGTCCAGGTCACAGGCAACACCTATGCGCCGGCCTTCTACGTCATGTTTTTCTCCGCCGTCGCGTTGGTGGCACTCGTGAAGATGCGCGAATCTGCCGCTCGGCCGCTGCTCGGTTCCGTTCCGGTGGTATCCAGCCACGATGAGGCCGCAAAGCTGGTTGAAGGGCAGGACAGCAACGAACGCCTCGACACGAGGACCATGCTGCTCTCGCCTGAACCGGCAGAGGCTGTAGGCGCTGGCGCCCGCTAAGCCATACCCAAATGCCCGGTGCAAGGGGGCATACGACGGCGGCTGCTTCCGGGAGGAGGCGGCCGCCGTCGGGCTTAAAAGCGGCTTATGCCGCCAGCACTTTGTTCAGTGCCGTCCGGATCCGCTTCTCGGATACGGAATAGGCTGTGCCGAGCTCGACGGCGAACAGGCTCACCCTTAGCTCCTCGATCATCCACCGGACCTGCGTCAGCTCCGCCCCGGCGCGGCGGCCAGGGAGCAGCGCCGACACGGCGTCGTCGTAGTCGTCCTCCAGCCGCTGGACGGCGGCCATGTTGAGCGCATCGCGCTGGACGTTCCCGGGCAGCTTCTCCAGGCGCTTTTCGATGGCGGCGAGGTAGCGCGGAAGCTGGCTCAGTTGCGCATAGCCGGTCTTGGCCACAAAGCCGGGGAACACGAGCTGCTCAAGCTGGCTGCGGATGTCATTGAGCGCGCTGATGAGAGCCAGGCTGGTGGTGCCCTTGAGCTGCTTCTCGATCCGCCTGGTGCTGGCAAGGATGCGCTCCACCACGGCAGTGACGCTGAAGACGGTGTCGATCAGCTCCGCCCGCACGTGCTCATACAGAGCGTCGAACGCTGCCTGGTCCCAGGGAAGTTCTGCGGGCGTGAGCTTGTCCACCGCTGCGAGGACGCAGTCGGCGATCAGGGCCGAAACGGAACCGTGCGGGTTCTGGCTGAACGTCAGTTTCTCCGTGTTGTTCAGGTGCTCCAGCACATAGCGGTCCGGCGCCGGTACCCGCAGCGCGAGGAGCCGGATGACGCCGCCCCGCATGGCCTCAAGCTGCTCGGACGCCGTCTGGAAGACGCGCAGGCCCACGGACGTCCCCTCGTCCACCAGGGCGGGAAATCCCGTGACGGTGTGGCCCTTGACGGTAACGCTGACTTCGCGCTGGAGGGTGCCGAACTGCCACTGGGTCAGGCCGGACTGTTCCTTGAATCCGGCGTGCGCCTGCGGGCTGGATTTGGGGGCGGCCGCCTGTTGCCGGGTCTTCTTCGGCGTCCGCGAGTTGGGGGAGCCTGGACCGGCAGTGGCGGGGGTTGCACCCAGCGATTCCGCGATTGCCCGGCGCGTGGCCGGTGCCAGCCGCTCCTGCAGCGCTTCCAGGTCCTTGCCCTCGTCCAGCACCTTGCCCCGGCTGTCCACCACCTTGAAGCTCACCCGAAGATGCGGCGGGACCGCGTCCCAGTTCCAGGAACCGGGAGGGATAATCTGGCCCTTCAGGCGGCGCAGGACAAGCTCCAGTGAACTTTCCAGCTCGTCCTCGGCAGGGTCGAAACCGGATTCCAGGGCCGCCACCGCCTGCCGCGCGACGTCGGGGGCTGGAACGAAGCTTTTGCGGACCTGCTTTGGCAGTGACTTGAGCAGCGCGGTGACGAGCTCCACCCGCTGGCCGGGGATCAGCCAGCGGAAGGGTGCGTCGTCGAGCTGGTTCAGGAAGAGGACCGGCACTTCGGCCGTGACGCCGTCCGACGGATTGGGCGTCGAGCCGGGTGCCACGGGATGGAATTCATAGCTCAGGGGCAGTTCGAAGCCCTTGTGCAGCCAGATTTTCGGGTAGGCGGACTCATCGAGCGCCTCGGCGTCCTCGCTCAGCAGCAGCGCCTCATCGAAGTCCAGGAGTGCGGGCTCCTGCTGCCGGGCGTCCTTCCACCATTTGTCGAAGTGCCGTTCCGAGACGACGTCCTTGCCCACCCGGGCGTCGTAGAACTCGAAGAGCGTCTCGTCGTCCACCAGCAGGTCCCGGCGGCGCATCCGCGCCTCGAGCTCTTCGACTTCCTGCAGCAGGGCCCGGTTGCGGTGGAAGAACTTGTGGTGCGTCTTCCATTCGCCCTGGACCAGCGCATGCCGGATGAACAGCTCGCGGGCCAGGACGGGATCGACCTTGCCGTAATTGACCCGGCGCTGGGCAATGATGGGCACACCGTAGAGGGTGACCTTTTCGTAGGCCATCACGGCCCCCATCTTGGTGGACCAGTGGGGTTCGCTGTAGCTGTGCTTGATCAGGTGCGGAGCCACCTGCTCGGCCCATGCCGGCTCGAACCTGGAAGCGACCCGCGCCCACAGCCGGCTGGTTTCCACGAGCTCGGCGGCCATGACAAAGGTGGGCGACTTCTTGAACAGCGCCGAGCCGGGGAAGATGGCGAAGCGGCTGCCACGGGCGCCGGCGTATTCCCGCTTGCGCTCGTCGAGGATGCCGATGTGGCTGAGCAGCCCGGAAAGGAGGCTGATGTGGATGCCCTCGTGGTTGCCCACGGGGTCTGCTTCCCGCTTGTTGTCCAGACTGATGCCCAGGGGCCGGGCCAGCTGCCGGAGCTGGGTGAACAGGTCCTGCCACTCACGGACGCGGAGGTAATTGATGAATTCGTTCCGGCACAGGCGGCGGAACTGGGTGGAGGACAGCTCCTGCTGCTTCTCATGGATGTAATTCCAGAGGTTCAGGTAGCCGGTGAAGTCGGAGTTCTCGTCACGGAAGCGCGCGTGCTTTTCGGCCGCCAGTTGCTGCTTGTCCGTCGGGCGTTCCCGGGGGTCCTGGATGGTGAGGGCCGCCGCCAGGACCATGACTTCGCGGACGCAGCCGCGCTTGCCCGCTTCCACGATCATGCGGCCGAGTCGCGGGTCCACCGGCAGCTGGGCAAGTTTCTGTCCGACGGCGGTCAGTCCGCTGCCGCCGTTGCGGCCGTTGCGCTTTCCCGCGGCGCCGGCAGTCTGCGGCGCGCTACTTCCTGCCTGCGACACACCACCGGCTGCCTGCGGCGCGCTCAAGGCGCCAAGCTCACGAAGGAGGGTCACGCCGTCGTTAATGGCCCGCGAGTCCGGGGGCTCCACGAAGGGGAAGTTTTCGATGTCCTTCGGTCCCCGGGCCACCCCCATGGCGGTCATCTGCAGGATGACGGCCGCCAGGTTGGTGCGCAGGATTTCCGGATCGGTGTAGAGCGGCCGGGACTCGAAGTCCTCCTCGGAGTACAGTCGGATGGCGATGCCGTCCGAGACGCGGCCGCAGCGTCCGGAACGCTGGTTTGCCGACGCCTGGGACACCCGTTCGATGGGCAGCCGCTGCACTTTGGTGCGGTGCGAATAGCGCGAGATGCGGGCAGTGCCGGTGTCGATCACGTACTTGATGCCCGGCACGGTCAGCGAGGTTTCGGCCACGTTGGTGGCCAGCACGATCCGCCGCTTGCCGCCCGGGTTGAACACCCGGTGCTGCTCCTGCAGGCTCAGGCGCGCGAACAGGGGGAGGACCTCGGTGCCGGCGAGCCGCCGGTTGGACTGGATCCTGGCCTGCAGGGCGTCCGCGGCATCCCGGATCTCACGCTCGCCGGAGAAGAAGATGAGGATGTCGCCAGGCGCTTCAAGGGCAAGCTCGTCGACGGCGTCGCAGACGGCGTCCAGCGGGTCGCGGTCTTCCTCGAGTTCATCGTCGGAGGAGTTGTCCTCGTCATCGCCGGACGGGCCGCCGGCAGGCTGGGAGAGCGGCCGGTAGCGGATCTCCACCGGGAAGGTGCGTCCGGACACCTCAACGATGGGTGCCGGTTCCTCGTCCGAGCCGAAGTGCCGGGCGAAGCGCTCCGGATCGATCGTGGCGGAGGTGATGATGACCTTCAGGTCCGGCCGCTGCGGCAGGATCCGTTTGAGGTAGCCGAGGATGAAGTCGATGTTCAGGCTGCGTTCGTGGGCCTCATCGATGATGATCGCGTTGTATTTGCGGAGCAGCTTGTCGCGCTGGATCTCGGCCAGCAGGATGCCGTCGGTCATCAGCTTGACCTTGGTGGACTTGCTCACCTCGCCGGTAAAGCGGACCTGGAAGCCCACTTCCTGCCCGATGTCGACGCCGAGTTCGGAGGCTATGCGTTCGGCCACCGTCCGCGCCGCGAGCCGGCGCGGCTGGGTGTGGCCGATCAGGCCGTTCTCGCCCAGGCCCAGCTCGAGGCACATCTTGGGAATCTGGGTGGTCTTTCCGGAGCCGGTCTCACCGGCGATGATCGTCACCTGGTTGGCGGCGATCGCGGCCATCAGGTCCTCGCGGCGCTCGGAAACCGGCAGCTCGGCGGGGTAGGAGATGTGAAAAGTCATGGCTCCTCCAAGTCTACTGCCGCGTAAAAGGACCCGGCGTGCGCCGGGTCCTTGGTTGGGTGCTTGGTTAGCGCTGCTAGAAGATGCGCATGGTGTAGTTGCTGCTGGGCAGGTCCAGTGCGGACCAGTCCCGGACCGAATACTCGGGAGGGGTGTGCCCGCGGCCATCCCGAAGAATGGCGCCGACCGTGGCTGCAGCGGCAACGAGGACCAGGACAAGAAGGGCGATTCCGAGGATTTCCATGCCTCCATGGTTCTCCCGTGGAACAGCGGAAAGAAGTGGCAGAAATGCCTAAAAAGTACAAATTTCTGCCATACTGGAAACATGCTCAAGTCAGTGGCAGTCATCGTGGTTTCCAACTTCTCGATCTTTGAGTTCGGTACCGCTTTTGAAGTGTTTGGCATCGACCGTTCGGACCGGGGGACGGGCGTGCCGCAGTTCGACTTCCGCGTGTGCACTCCGGTGCCCGGCGAAGTTCCGCTGAAGTCCGGCCTGACCATGAATGTCGGACTCGGGCTCGAAGCTGCCGCCGACGCGGACCTGGTGATTATGGCGCCCTACGGCCGGGATGAAGACGTTCCGGAAGCGGTCCTCGATGCCCTCCGGGCCGCGCACAGCCGCGGCGCCTGGGTGATGTCCATCTGCTCCGGTGCCTTTGCGTTGGCGCGGGCTGGACTTCTGGACGGGCGCCGCTGCACCACGCACTGGCACTACTCGGAGGAACTGGCGGCCCAGTATCCCAAAGTCCTGGTCGACGAGAACGTCCTCTACGTCCAGGACGGGCGGATCATCTCCAGCGCCGGAACGGCCGCCGGCATTGACGCGTGCCTGCATCTGGTGCGGATCGAATTCGGGGCTGCCGTGGCGGCCGCCATCGCCAGGGACATGGTGGTCCCGCCGCACCGCGACGGTGGCCAGGCCCAGTTTATCGACCGGCCCATGCCCGAATGCGGCTCCCAGCCGATGGAGGAACTCCTTCGCTGGATGGTGGAGAACCTGGACGAGGAACATCCCGTCCATGAGCTGGCCGCCCGCGTGCACATGTCGCCGCGCACTTTTGCCCGCCGCTTCCGCGCGGAGACGGGCGCCACTCCCGCTGCGTGGCTCAATTCCCAGCGGGTCCTCCGGGCCCAGGAGCTGCTGGAGTCCACGGAGCTGAACATTGACGAGGTGGCGCGCCAGTCGGGGTTCGGCCACCCCGTGCTGCTTCGGCACCACTTCGCCAAGGTGCTGGACACGAGTCCGCAGTCCTACCGCAGGGCCTTCCGCGGCCAGATGGCCCCGGCCGGTTAGGCAGGGACGGCAGGCTAGGACTGCCGGGATTCTTCGGCGGCGGCCCGCGTCGACTCCACGAGCACCCGCCACGGGCCGGTGACTGCCGTCTCGGGCAGCGTGGCACGGTGCTGGCCTGCCCGGATGGAGTACGTGAAGCGGTCCGGCTGCCCGTCCGCCGCCTGCCGGGGGTCGGCGACGGCGTCCCAGGGGCAGGCTTCGACGATGGGTTGCCACCGGCTCTTGTCGCTCGACGTGACGGCTTGCACCGTCCACACGCGGGTGAGTGCGGCTATCCCGCCGCTGCGCTCGACTGTGATTTTCATGGCGAGGTTCCCGGTTTTCCGCAGCTGCCGGGAAACGGAAGGTCACAGTCCCGGCGTCGGTTAGAGCTTTACCTTCACAGTCTCCCACGCCCCGCGCACGGCGTCATGCTCTGCGGACTCCTCGCCGAACAGTTCCCTCGCCGTTGCAGCGGTGGCTTTGGCGAACGCTGTGAAGGTGCTGTTGGGGCTGAGCAAGCCGCCGGTCAGGGTCTCGTACCAGATCTGCCCCGGAGCTTCCCAGGCATTCCCGCCCAAGGCCTGGGCTACCAGGCAGAACGCCCGGTTCGGAATGCCGGAGTTGATGTGGACCCCGCCGTTGTCCGCCCGCGTGCGGACATAGGAGTCCATGGAGTCCGGCTGCGGGTCCTTGCCCAGGACGTCGTCGTCGTACGCGGTTCCCGGTGCCTTCATGGAACGCAGGGCGGATCCCTGGACCTGCGGTGTGAACAGGCCCTCGCCAATCAGCCAGGAGGCCTCGGCGGCGGTCTGCTTCCGGGAATACTGCTCCACGAGTGCGCCGAAGACGTCGGAGACGGACTCGTTGATGGCCCCGGCCTGGTTGCGGTAGGCGAGCCCGGCAGAAAACTGCGTCACGCCATGCGCCAGTTCATGGCCGATGACGCTGAGCGAGCGGGTGAACCGCTGGAAGACCTCGCCGTCGCCGTCGCCAAACACCATCTGCTGGCCGTCCCAGAAGGCGTTGTCATACATCCGGCCGAAGTGGACGGTGGCCTTCAGCGGCATTCCCTGCCCGTCGACGGAGTTGCGCCCGAACGCGTCGGCGTAGAGGCCGTGCGTGTGGCCCATGCCGTCATAGGCCTCATCGACCGCGGGATCACCGGTGGCCAGGTCGCCTTCCTTCCTGACAACCTGCCCGGGCAGCGACTCACCGTACATCGCGTCAAAGATGGACCTGTTAACCGGGGCGGGCTGCAGTTGCCTGACGCTGGCCGGAGCCGACGGCGCCGCCGTGCGGGCCGCGTGCACGGCGCCAACGTGGTGCAGGGCCTCCTTGGCCGCCCGGGCAACAGCCGAGTACCGGGGGGACCCCTGGGCGGCCAGGCGGCGGAGGATGTACGGCGGAACAATTGAACAGATCATGCGACTCACCCTATGGACGGCGTCTGACATTCTTTGTCAGGCGCACTGGGCATGCACGAAACCCCCGCCGCTTTCAGTCAGCGGCGGGGGTTTCTTCTGTGCCCTCGGTAGGATTCGAACCTACGGCCTTCTGCTCCGGAGGCAGACGCTCTATCCCCTGAGCTACGAGGGCATTCAGGGATCCTGCCGTTCCCGGCCGGACGTCCTAGAGCTTAGCAGGAAGGTGGCCCGGAAAGGAAAACGGGATCTCCTATCTAGTATCCCGCGAAGGAATCCACGTGGATACGGCGGGCGCCGGCATGCCGCGCGGCGCGCCGCAGCGAGCCGACACTGGCGGGCGAACCCGAGATAAACACCCTCCGCTGGCCGATGTCCGGTACCAGCCGTTTCAGCGCGTGGCCGTCCAGCCGTGCCCCCGGGGCAAGCACGGCGCCGGCATCCTCGATAAAGTCCGGCGGAACCGACCCGTCGGCGAGCCGGGCAACGACGCGGGCGCCCGAATCCTCCAGTTCCGCCGTGTAGGCGAGCTCCGAGGTGTTCCGGGCGAGGTACAGAAGGACCGTGTCGCGCTCGCGGGCCACACCCTGGGAAAGGTGGGCCACATATGGCGTCACGCCGATGCCTGCGGCAATGAACAGGAGCGGGTCCGGTCCCTTTGGCAGCACGAAGTCTCCGGCGACGGTGGTGGCGGTGAGTTCGTCGCCGGGCTCGAGTGCAAGAAGCCTGCGCTTGGCAGCCGAAACCGGGTGTGCTGTGCCGACGCCGATCTTCACGTGGGATGCCTCCGGGGAGCTGGTCAGGCTGAAGACGCGGCGCCGGCCGCGTCCGTCCGGCTTGGCATGTGGAAGATCCAGCTCCAGGTACTGTCCGGGTTCGTGGCGGAGCGGCCGGTGGGGGCGGAAGACGAATTCTGTGGTGCTCGGCGTGAGCGGGCGGGAGTGGCTGAAAAGCAGCCGGACGCTTCCACGCTGACCCACCAGGAACGCGAGCAGGTTGCCAACCAGCAAAGCCAGCTCGGGGGAGTTAGCCATAATGCCCAGGTTGAAGGGCGTCGCCAGCAGGACCGCCACGACGGCGGCCATCGCCAGCTGCTGCCAGCGCCGGGGCGGCAGGGTGAGCGGCTCGGTGAGCATGAAGCCGGCAAAAAACAGCACGGGACCCTGGGCCAGGGTTTGCCAGACGGCACTTCCGGGGCCGACGCCGGAAGGCACCTGCACCGCGGCCACGACGGCGATGGCCACCAGGACGAACACAGCGGCCATGAGCATTTTCCGGGTCCGGTACAGCACCAGCAAGACGCCCGGAACCAGTAGCCACAGCATGGCCGGTGTGCCGGCCCACCATGTGGCGATGTTGAGGCCCGTGAGCCCGGTGATGAATGCCCCGGCAGCAGCAGGGTTGAACACATGGCGCCCGCGCCAGGCCAGGGCGTACTTGGAAGCTGACGCCAGGACACAGGCCAGGGCAACCCCGCCCAGATCCATCGGCGCAAATGCAGGGCCGAGCTGGGTGGGCCAGAAGAGGAAGTAGAGCAGGAGGCCCGTAATCAGCGAGGATTCGCTGTGCGGCCGGACGCGGAACAGCGCTGCCAGGGCGCGGTTGGAAACGTACGTCAGCCCCAGGCAAAGGGCCAGGTGGGCCAGCATGTTGGGAATGCCGAACGTCAGCCAGCCGAGGGCGTCGAGGACGAGGCTGTAGACGGCCAGCACTGCAAGCACCAGCAGCACCAGCCGGTACATCGTGAACCGGCCAAGGTAGGCGTCCAGGGCGGTGCCGGGGGCGGTCTGCTGCCGGGAGGTGGTGGAACTCATGTGAACAGCGCTCCTTCGAATGCCGCGGAATACTCCGCGCTGCCGTTGGAAAATACCTTGAGCCAGGAAAAGCGGAAGTGCTGTTCCAGGTCCGCGGCCGGAACCAGGAACAGGGCGGTGGCGAGGGCGTCCGCCTCCATGGCGCTGTCCGCCAGCGCCCACGTGGCCACGACAGTCCTGACCGGCGCCCCGGTGGTGCCGTCCAGGACGTGGTGGAGCCCGTCTCCCCAGGCCCGCCGGTTCGATGCCGAGGCGCAGAGCGCGCCCGATCCCAGCGGAACTGTTCCTATCGCCTTGGTGGCGTCATACGGATGCTCCAGGGCCACCTGCACCGGCTGCCGGCCGCCGTTCAGCAGGTCCCCGCTGGCATCAATGAAGAAGTCCGGAACCCCGTGGCTCCTCAGTTGCCCGGCGAGGAGGTCCACGAGCTGGCCTTTGCCGGCCGCTCCGATGTCCAGCACCACCGGAGCCGTGGTGGTCAGTGACGTGCCGTGCCATTCCAAAACGTCGTCCCACGCCGGCGGCGCGATGGCCGCTCCGTGCGGCCGGAGAGAGTACTGCGGATCGTAGCCCAGCTGCTCAAGGCTTTTGCCGATGAGTGGAGTCATGGCGCCGCCGCTGAGCGCATAGAGCTGACGGTAAAGGGCAGCGAGTCCGGAGGCCTCGGCCGGCAACCCGTACTGCCCGGGGGCCACCGACACCCGGGTGACCAGCGAGTCCGCCCGGAACCTGGACCACGTGGAGTCGTAGCGCTCCACTTCGGCCAACAGCCCGGCACGCAGCGCGGGGGCCAAAGGAGCGGGCGTGGAAATTTCCCACCGGGTTCCGATTCCATCAAACCCGAAGTTCTGCCAGCCCGGGTGCGGCATGCGCCCTCCTTTTGGCTCGGCGTCGTGCAGGGATCCAGCAGTCGGCCTAGAGGGCCTGCGTCTTGATCGCTTCGACAGCCTGGTTGAAGCCGCCGCTGGTCAGGGAGGAACCTGCCACCTTGGAGACCTTGATTTCATCCAGGCTCTTGCCCACCACCTGGTCGGCGATACCGCCGGCGAACTCGCCCTGGAACTTACGGGTGTTCGGATTGGAGGGGTGCTGGGTGATCTCCACTGCGGACACCGTGCCGTTCGCCAGCGTCAGCTGGACGCCCACTGTCTCGGTGCCGTTGGGGGACGTGTAGTTGCCGTCTGCGCTGTAGGTGCCGTCCTTGTAGCCCGCCGCGGATCCGGACCCGGTTGCGGATGACGGTGCCGACGAGGACTGCGTTTCCTGCGGTGTTTCCTGGGCGGCGGGCTGCTGGGCGGACGGCGCGCAGCCGGCCACCGTTCCTGCGAGTGACAGACCCGCCATGCCGGCGAATACGGTCTTGCGGATTGAAGGCTTCACTGTGGTCTCTTTTCGTGGTGCTGGCACTGACAGGGACAGGGTTGATATTTCAACATTCGAGGGGCTGAGTAAAGGCTAAGTGCCTTTCCTGTGAATTCCCCCTCTGTTTGCTGTGACGCTGAGGGGCCCCGGGTCCCCCTGCCGGATTCCGCGCCATGACGGGCTCCCCGGTAGGCTAGGAGTGTGACTCCCGAAGAACTCTCCCTCGCAATATCCGCCTGCCTGAAAGACGCCGTTGCCGCCGGTGACATTGCCCTTGACGAGGCGGCAATACCGGACTCCGTCCTGGTGGAGCGACCGAAGAACCGGGAGCACGGCGACTGGGCGACCAACATCGCCCTGCAGCTGGCCAAGAAGGCCGGCACCAACCCGCGCGAATTCGCCACGCTGCTCAGCTCGCGGCTCAAGGACATCAACGGCGTCGACGGCGTGGAAATAGCCGGTCCAGGCTTCCTTAACATCACCGTTGACGCTGCCGCAGCCGGTGCGCTTGCCAAGGCCATCGTCGAAGCCGGCAAGGAGTACGGCACCAACAGCGCGCTCGCCGGCCACACGGTGAACATGGAGTTTGTGTCCGCCAACCCCACCGGCCCGCTGCACATCGGCCACACCCGCTGGGCGGCCCTGGGCGACTCGATTGCCAGGGTGCTGCGCGCCTCGGGTGCCGACGTCACCGCCGAGTACTACATCAACGACGCCGGCTCCCAAATGAACGTGTTCGCCAACTCGGTGCTGGCCCGCCTGCACGGCCGAGACGTGCCTGAGGGCGGCTACCCGGGCGAATACATCCGCGACCTCGGCCACGAGGTCCTGACCCAGCACCCGGACATCCGCGAACTGACCGATGCCGCAGCACTGCCCGTGATCCGGGCCGCTGCCTACGAGGCGCAGCTCAAGGACATCAAGGACACCCTGGCGGACTTCGGCGTCTCCTTCGACGTGTTCTTCTCCGAGCAGGAACTGCACGACGCCGGTGCGATCGAAAGTGCCGTTGCCCGCCTTCGCGAGCAGGGCCACGTGTTCGACGACGGCGGTGCCGTCTGGCTCCGCACCACCGACTTCGGTGACGACAAGGACCGCGTCATGATCCGCGCGAACGGCGAGCCGACGTACTTCGCCGCCGACGCCGCCTACTACCTCTCCAAGAAGGACCGCGGCTACACCGAAAAGATCTACCTCCTGGGAGCCGACCACCACGGCTACATCAACCGGCTCAAGGCCATCGCGGCCGCGGCCGGGGACGACCCCGAGGTCAACATCGAGGTCCTGATCGGCCAGCTGGTCTCCGTCAACGGCGCCAAGCTCTCCAAGCGGGCGGGCAACATCATCGAGCTCAAGGACCTGATCTCGTGGCTGGGCACGGACGCGGTGCGCTACTCGCTGGCACGCTTCCCGGCTGATTCGCCGCTCACCCTGGACCCCGAGTTGCTCAAGAAGCACTCCAACGAGAACCCCGTATTCTACGTGCAGTACGCCCACGCACGCTCCCGCGGAGCCGCCCGCAACGCCGTGGCTGCCGGTGTGGACCGGAGCGCTTTCGATGCCTCCCTGCTGGACCACGCTACGGAAAACGAACTGCTCTCCTACCTCGGCAGCTACCCCTCGGTGGTGGCCAAGGCTGCCGAACTCCGCGAGCCGCACCGGGTGGCGCGCCACCTTGAGCTCATCGCCGGTGCGTACCACCGCTGGTACGACGCCTGCCGGATCGCGCCCATGGGCGACGAGTCGGTTACCGATACCAACCGCACCAGGCTCTGGCTCAACGACGCCACCAGCCAGGTGCTCGCCAACGGGCTCGAACTGCTGGGCGTCTCGGCGCCGGAACGGATGTGATCAGGTTGGAAAGCACCAACACCGCCTCGCCGCTGGCTCCGGAGTGGCTCGCCGTCCCCGCCGACCTCAACGCCCTCCATACTCCGGTGTGGGCCGGCGGGGTGGAACGGAACGCGGGCGGCGAACTTGCCATTGACGGCATCCCGGTCAGCAGCCTCAAGGAGCAGTTCGGAACGCCCCTGTTCGTCATGAGCGAATCGGACTTCCGCGCCCGTGCCCGCGCCTTCAAGGATGCCTTCGATGAGGCTTTCGCCGACATCTGCGGGGGAGTGGACGTCTACTACGCGGGCAAGTCCTTCCTCTGCACCGCCGTCGCGACGTGGGTGGCCGAAGAAGGGTTGCGGCTGGACACCTGTTCCGGCGGCGAGCTCGCGGTGGCGGCCCGCGCCGGCATCGACGGTGCCAGCCTTTCGCTGCACGGCAACAACAAGTCCGACGCCGAGATCAGCCGGGCGCTGGACATGGACCTCGGCCGCATCGTGGTGGACAGCCTGGACGAGCTGGAGCGTGTGGCCAAAATCGCCTCCGGCCGCGGCGCCAAAGCCAAGGTCATGCTGCGGCTGACGCCCGGCGTGCACGCCCACACCCACGAGTTCATCGCCACCGCCCACGAGGACCAGAAGTTCGGCCTCTCCATGGCCGGGGATTCCACCGACGAGGCAGGCCTGTCGGCCGCAGAAGAAGCCGTCGCCGCGGCAACGTCGTATGACAGCGTGGAACTGCTGGGCCTGCACTGCCACATCGGCTCGCAGATCTTCGAGCCGGACGGCTTTGCCCTCGCCGCGCAGAAGCTGCTGACGTTCCTGGCCGCAATGCAGGCGAAGTACTCCATCACCCTGCCCGAGCTCGACCTGGGCGGCGGGTACGGCATCGCCTACACCCCGGTGGACACGCCCCGCCCGGCAGCCGACATCGCGCAGGCGATGGCCGCCGTCGTCCGTTCCAAGTGCGCCGAACTGGGGATCACCGCACCCCGGATTTCCATCGAGCCCGGGCGTGCGATCGTCGGCAGCAGCACCTTCACGCTGTACGAGGTGGGCACGCTGAAAACCGTCCGCGTTGATGCCCCGGCCGCCGGCGACGGCGGAACTGGTGAAAATACGGCTGAAAACGTTACGCACCCGCGCCGCTATGTTTCAGTGGACGGCGGCATGAGCGACAACGCCCGTCCGGTGCTGTACGACGCGGATTATTCGGCCATTCTCGCCTCGCGGACCTCCGCGGCGGCCCCGCAGCTGTCCCGCGTAGTGGGCAAACATTGCGAGAGCGGCGACATAGTTGTTAGAGATGTATATCTGCCCGAGGACGTGGCAGCCGGTGATCTGCTCGCTGTACCGGGGACCGGCGCCTACTGCTGGGCCCTGTCAAGCAACTACAACTATCTGGCCCGGCCGGGCGTTGTCGCTGTGCGCGACGGATCTCCCCGGCTGATTGTCCGCGGGGAAACCGAAGAAGATCTGCTGAACCGCGACATGGGAGCCTGAATGACCGAATTGCGAACCCTGAAAGTGGCCCTGCTGGGCTGTGGCAACGTCGGGGCTCAGGTGGCGCGGATTCTGATTGACGACGCCGGTACCCTGGCGCCGCGCACCGGCGCCCGCCTGGAACTGGCCGGCATCGCCGTGCGGAACCTCGACGCGGAACGCGAGGTCGATCTCCCTCGCGACCTGTTCACCACCGACGGTGAAACCCTGGTCAAGGACGCCGACCTCGTGATCGAGCTGATGGGCGGCATCGAGCCTGCCCGCTCGCTGATCCTGTCCGCCATCCAGAACGGCGCCAGCGTCGTCACCGGCAACAAGGCCCTGCTGGCAGCCGACGGCCCGGCACTCTACGAAGAAGCGGACAAGGCCGGCGTCGAGCTGTCCTACGAAGCCGCCGTGGCAGGGGCCATCCCCATCCTGCGGCCCATCCGCGACAGCCTGTCCGGTGACCGCATCACCCGCGTGCTGGGCATCGTCAACGGCACCACCAACTTCATCCTGGACCAGATGGACTCCACCGGCGCGCAGTTCGCCGACGCACTCGCCGAGGCACAGCGGCTCGGTTACGCCGAAGCTGATCCGACGGCCGACGTCGAGGGCCACGACGCCGCCGCCAAGGCCGCCATCCTGGCGTCCCTGTCCTTCCACACCCGCTTCGACCTGGAGAACGTCTACTGCGAGGGCATCACCCGCGTCAGCGCCGCCGACATCGCCGCCGCGAAGGACGCCGGCTTTGTCATCAAGCTGCTGGCCATCGCTGAAAAGCTCGCCGCCACCGGCACGGAAACAGGGGGCAACGAGGGCGTCTCCGTGCGTGTCCATCCCACGCTGCTGCCGCGCGAGCACCCGCTCGCAGCCGTCCGCGGTGCGTTCAACGCCGTCTTCGTCGAGGCCGAGAACGCCGGTGAGCTGATGTTCTACGGCCAGGGCGCCGGCGGAACCCCGACGGCGTCTGCCGTGCTGGGTGACCTCGTGTCCGCGGCACGCCGCATCGTCCTGGGCGGACCGGGCCGCATCGAGTCCACCACCGGCCACGTTCCGGCGCTGCCCATCGATGCCGCGACCACCAGCTACTACATCGGCCTGGACGTTGCCGACCAGCCCGGCGTGCTGGCGAAGATCGCCCAGCTGTTCGCCGAGCACGGCGTCTCGATCGAACTCATGCGCCAGACCATCCACCGCGATGCCGACTCCAACGTGGAATCAGCCGAGCTGCGGATCGTCACGCACCGCGCAAGCGAGGCTGCACTGGCAGCAACCGTCGAGGCCGTGAAGGGCCTTGACGTGATCAATTCAGTTACATCCGTACTGCGGGTAGAAGGAGCTTAAGTGGCTCACCAATGGCGCGGTGTCATCCGCGAATACGCTGACCGTCTGCCCGTAACCGAGGCAACCCGGGTCATTACCCTCGGCGAGGGCGGCACGCCCCTGGTCCACGCCCAGAAGCTCTCGGAGCTGACGGGCTCGGAGGTCTACCTCAAGGTCGAGGGCATGAACCCCACCGGTTCCTTCAAGGACCGCGGCATGACCATGGCCATGACCGCGGCTGTGGAGGCCGGCGCGAAGGCCGTGGTGTGCGCCTCCACCGGAAACACGTCCGCCTCCGCTGCGGCGTACGCAACCGCCGCGGGGCTGACCTGTGCCGTGCTGGTGCCCGAAGGCAAGATCTCCATGGGCAAGCTGAGCCAGGCCATCGCCCACGGCGCCACGCTCCTGCAGGTTGACGGCAATTTCGACAACTGCCTGGACATCGCCCGCAAGCTGGGCGAGTCCTACCCGGTCTTCCTCGTGAACTCCGTGAACCCTGCCCGCATCCAGGGCCAGAAGACCGGCGCCTTCGAGATCGTCGACGCCCTGGGCGATGCCCCGGACATCCACGTGCTTCCTGTCGGCAACGCCGGAAACATCACGGCCTACTGGAAGGGGTACAAGGAGTACGCTGCCCCCTTCGAGTCCGAAACCGCCGGCACGCTGGCTCCCGTCTCCACCAAGACACCTGCCATGTGGGGCTTCCAGGCCGCCGGCGCCGCGCCGTTCGTCGCCGGCCACCCGATCACGGAACCGGACACCATCGCCACCGCCATCCGGATCGGCAACCCGGCCTCCTGGGACGGTGCCATCGCCGCCCGCGACGAATCCGGCGGGTTCATCGATTCCGTCACTGACGAGGAGATCCTCGCCGCACACCGCTGGCTGTCCTCCCGCGAGGGCGTCTTCGTGGAGCCCGGCTCTGCCGCCGGCGTCGCAGGCCTGCTCAAGAAGCACGCCGCAGGTGAGGTGCCCGCCGGCAAGACCATCGCCATCACCGTCACCGGCCACGGCCTCAAGGACCCGCAGTGGGCCCTCCGCACCGAGGACGGCAGCGATGTGCAGCCCGTCAAGGTGCCGAACGACGTCGTGACCGTTGCTGCTGAACTGGGACTGGAAGACTAATAACAGTGGAAACCATGCTGCCGCAGACCGCCCAGCTGCCCGCCATCCAGGCCGGGCAGCAGGTGACGGTCCGCGTTCCGGCCACCAGCGCCAACCTCGGTCCCGGTTACGACAGCCTTGGACTGGCGCTCACGCTGCACGACACCCTCACCGTGGAGAGCCTGGACAGCGGTGAGCTGATCTTCGAGCTCAGCGGCGAGGGGGCCGATTCCCTTCCGCGCGACGCCAGCCACCTGGTGGTCCGGGCGATGAACGCCGCCTTCGCGCGGCTGGGTTACCGGCACACCGGCCTGAAGATCACGGCAGAAAACGTCGTTCCGCACGGCCGTGGCCTGGGTTCGTCGGCATCCGCCGTGGTGGCAGCCGTGACGGCAGCCAACGCCCTTCTGCCGGCGGGGGAGCAGCAGGACAGGAACTGGATCCTGCAGCTGACCAGCGAGATGGAAGGCCACCCGGACAACGTCGCTCCGGCGATCTACGGCGGACTGGCGCTGTCGTGGCAGGACAGTGACCAGTACAGCACCACGTGCGCCACTGTCGACGCTGCCGTTATCCCGGTCGTGGCTGTTCCGGACTACGAACTCTCCACCGAGGCCGCCCGCGCCCTGCTGCCTGCGTCCATTGGCCATCACGCCGCGGCGATGAACTCCGGCCGCGCGGCGCTGCTGATCCATGCCCTCACCCAGAAGCCTGAATTCCTGCTCGCCGGGACCGAGGACTTCCTGCACCAGAGCTACCGTGCCGAGGCCATGCGGCCCAGCGCCAGCCTCATCAAGGCCCTGCGCGGAGCCGGCCACGCCGCCGTTGTCTCCGGTGCAGGACCGACGGTCATGGTCGTGGCAAATGGCGAGGCGGAAGCCGCCACAGTCCTGGAATTCATTGCCGCGTTCTCCGAGGCAAATACGCCGGATATCAACTGGCGTGTGATGAAGCTGGCAGTGGACGTTGAAGGTGCTAAAGTGGGAGTGCACCGGCGGTAACACCGCATGCAGTCTCCGCAGTCTCTACCGCATTTAGTGAATACCGCATTTACATTGATGCAGCCAGACGGCGACTCTGCAGTCGAGAGGGCCCTGCAGCCAAGAGACCGTGCAGTCAACGACCCCCAGGATGGCCTTTATCGGTCATCGGGTCAGAATCTGCTTCGATCTGCTGCTGCTGCTTCGATCTCTCTTATTGCGCGACTTCCTTCGGCGCCACCTGCTTGGCCTGGCCAGGAACCTACAGAGTGTTTCTGTTCCCTGAACCGCCAGTCCGCCGTCCCGCCAGCTATGCGGGGCGATTGAAGGTGATCAGTATCCGGCCCTGCTGGCCGAACTCCAACCGGCAAGGCCGACATCCCGGCTGCAGATCTGAACTGCAGCCCAGATCCAATCATCGCGTCCAGCTCACAGTCTGGACGCCGTCGAGGGGGAAGGATCCTTCGTGACCGAAACCACTGAGCTGTCACCAGCTGTGGACACTCCATCTTCTGCTTCCGGATCGTTGACGGAAGCACCCGCCAAGAGCAGCGGCCTTGCCGGCCTCAAGCTCGCCCAGCTGCAGGCCCTCGCCAGCCAGCTTGGCATCTCCGGCGGATCCCGCATGCGCAAGGGCGACCTGGTGGCGGCCATTTCCGCACACCGTGCAGGTACGTCCGCCCCCGCCACCAAGGCACCGGCGCGGGCCGCAGCCAAGGGTGCTGAAGCCGCTCCGGCAGCTCCGGCCCCGGAAGCTGCTGCAGCAGCTGTGGCCCCGGAAGCCGCTGCGGCAGCCGAGGCACCGGCCCAGGAAACCCGTGCGCGTGGCCGTGGCCGCAGCCGCCGGGCAGTGAGCGACGGCATCGTCGCCGCACCCGCTGCGGAAGCCGCAGCACAGCCTGCTGCTGAGGCG
Source organism: Arthrobacter sp. NPDC057009 (assembly GCF_042673905.1). Taxonomy (NCBI): domain Bacteria; kingdom Bacillati; phylum Actinomycetota; class Actinomycetes; order Micrococcales; family Micrococcaceae; genus Arthrobacter; species Arthrobacter sp. NPDC057009. The sequence goes on along the minus strand of NZ_JBHUSB010000001.1, from coordinate 229,209 downwards.
CCGGCAGCTCCTCCGGCCGCCGAAGCACGGCCCGCTGAAGCACCGGCTGCTGCCGAGGCACCCGTTGCCGCCCCGGCCGCTGAAGGCGCCGTCGAGGCAGAAGGTGCAGAACGCCGCCAGCCCCGGACCCGCAACCGCCGCCGCGGCGAAGCCGCCGCAGCTGCGCCCGCCGAGGCACCGGCCGCTCCTGCCGAAGCTGCTCCCGAAGCCCGCGGTGTTGAGGCCCGTGGCGGGGAATCCCGCGGTGCCGAGGCCCGCGAGCAGGCCCCGGAAGGTGAAGCCGGCCAGCGCGAACGCCGGGAGACCCGCGGCCGCGGAGGCCGTGACGCCGGCGAGGCAGGCGGACGCGACAACCGCCGTGACGATAGCCGCGAGGGCGACGAAGACGGCGGCAGCCGCCGCAACCGGCGCAACCGCCGTGACCGGAACGACCGCAACGAACGGTCCGACAGCCGCGACGGCGGCCGCAACGACCGGTTCCGTGACCGCAACGACCGCCGCCGCGGACGCAGCCAGGGTCCCGACGTCGACGACGTTGAAATCACCGACGACGACGTCCTGCTGCCGGTGGCCGGCATCCTGGACGTCCTCGAGAACTACGCGTTCATCCGTACGTCCGGCTACCTCCCGGGCCCGAACGACGTCTACGTCTCCCTGGCCCAGGTCAAGAAGTACAACCTGCGCAAGGGCGACGCCGTGGTTGGCGCCATCCGTGCGCCGCGCGACGGCGAGGACCGCGGCCAGCAGTCCGCCCGCCAGAAGTTCAACGCACTGGTCCGCGTCACCTCGGTGAACGGCAAGACCGCCGAGGACCTCAAGGACCGCGTGGAGTTCGCCAAGCTGGTCCCGCTGTACCCGTCCGAGCGCCTGCGCCTCGAGACCGACCCCAAGAAGATCGGCCCCCGCGTCATCGACCTCGTGGCCCCGATCGGCAAGGGCCAGCGTGGCCTGATCGTTTCCCCGCCCAAGGCCGGCAAGACGCTCATCCTGCAGTCCATCGCCAACGCGATCACCACCAACAACCCTGAGGTCCACCTCATGATGGTGCTGGTTGACGAACGCCCCGAAGAAGTCACGGACATGCAGCGCACCGTCAAGGGCGAGGTCATTGCCTCCACCTTCGACCGTCCCGCCGACGACCACACCACCGTGGCCGAACTCTCCATCGAACGCGCCAAGCGCCTCGTGGAGATGGGCATGGACGTCGTGGTGCTCCTGGACTCCATGACCCGCCTGGGCCGCGCCTACAACCTGGCAGCACCGGCCTCCGGCCGCATCCTGTCCGGTGGTGTGGATTCCGCAGCGCTGTACCCGCCCAAGCGGTTCTTCGGCGCTGCCCGCAACATCGAAAACGGCGGCTCGCTGACCATCCTGGCAACGGCCCTCGTGGAAACCGGATCCAAGATGGACGAGGTCATCTTCGAAGAGTTCAAGGGCACCGGCAACATGGAGCTCCGCCTGTCCCGCCAGCTGGCAGACAAGCGCATCTTCCCCGCCGTGGACGTCAACGCCTCCGGCACGCGCCGCGAAGAGAACCTGCTCTCGGCCGAAGAGGTCAAGATCATGTGGAAGCTGCGCCGCGTACTCTCCGGCCTTGAGACCCAGCAGAGCCTGGAACTCCTGACCAACAAGATCCGCGAAACCCAGAGCAACGTCGAGTTCCTCATGCAGGTTCAGAAGACGACGCTTGGTGCGAAGTCGGATAACGACAAGTAGCTGAGCTAGGGGGTGGGGCCGTCGCATATTTTTGCCGGCCCCGCCCCTTCGCGTTGCAGCTGACGTAGTGCGTACGTCAGCTGCAACGCTCCGACAGCGGGCATGGCCTTCCCGTCGCTCACAAGCTCGCGCCGGGTCCCTCGGCCAGGCCCTTCGATGCCACTCCCAGGCCGGCAAAAATATACGACGACGGTCGCCCGTCACCTACCGCTGTGGGCGTCATTAGACTGATACCAGAGCGTTGAAAGGGTAATCACAAATGTTTGAGTCCGTACAGGGCCTGTTGGATGAGCATGATTCCATCCAGGCGCAGTTGGGGGATCCGGCTGTTTATGCTGACCAGAAGCTCGCCCGGAAGCTGGGGCGGCGGTCTGCACAGCTGAATGGCATTGTGGAGGCCTACCACAAGTGGGAAGGTCTCCGGGATGACCTTGCGGCTGCCAAGGAGATGGCTGCCGAGGACCCTGAGTTTGCTGCCGAGGTGCCTGAACTGGAGGAAGCCCTGGAGACGGCTGCGGCGCGGCTGCGGCGGCTGCTGATTCCGCGGGACCCGGACGATGCACGCAACGTGATCCTCGAGGTCAAGGGCGGCGAAGGCGGCGACGAGGCTGCCCTGTTCGCCGGCGACCTGCTGCGCATGTACACCCGCTACGCGGAGTCCCGGGGCTGGAAGACCGAGATCATCTCGGCCACCGAGTCCGACCTCGGCGGCTTCAAGGACGTCCAGGTGGCCGTCAAGGGCAGCTCCAATGATCCCGCCGAAGGCGTTTACGCACGGCTCAAGTTCGAGGGCGGTGTGCACCGTGTCCAGCGTGTGCCTGTGACTGAATCGCAGGGCCGCATCCACACGTCGGCCGCCGGCGTCCTGGTCCTGCCCGAGGTGGATGAGCCCGAAGAGCTCGAAATCAACCAGAACGACCTCAAGATTGACGTGTACCGTTCCTCGGGGCCTGGCGGCCAGTCCGTCAACACCACCGACTCCGCGGTCCGCATCACGCACCTCCCCACCGGAATCGTCGTGGCCATGCAGAACGAGAAGTCCCAGCTGCAGAACCGTGAAGCAGGCATGCGCGTCCTCCGCGCCCGTATCCTGGCCCACCAGCAGGAGCAGATCGACGCCGCCAACTCCGAGCAGCGGAAGTCCCAGATCCGCACCATGGACCGGTCCGAGCGCATCCGCACGTACAACTATCCGGAGAACCGGATCGCCGACCACCGCACCGGCTACAAGGCTTACAACCTTGACCAGGTCATGAACGGCGACCTCGAACCGGTCATCCAGTCCGCCATCGAGATGGACGAGCAGGCGCGGCTGGACGCCATCGGCGACTAGGAGCCCCCGGATACATGACGTCGGAGCACACTCCGGAGCCGGCTGAGCACAGCCAGCCTGCGCAGTCCCTGGCTGCCGCGGTCCGTGAGGCAACGGAACGCCTTACCGAGGCCGGTGTCCCCAGCCCCCGGGTGGATGCCGAACTCCTGGCGGACCACCTGCTGGGGGTTGGGTTGGGCCGGCTGCGGGCCATGTTGCTCGGCGATGCTCCCGCCCCGGCCGGCTACGCCGAACTCGTTGCCGAGCGGGCCACGCGCGTTCCGCTCCAGCACATCACCGGCGTCGCCCACTTCCGCTACCTTCAGCTCGCGGTGGGTCCCGGCGTCTTCATTCCCCGCCCGGAGACGGAATCCGTGGTGCAGCTGGTCATCGACCGGCTGCGGGCACTGGAACGTGCCGGCGTGGTCCGCCCGAAGGTGGTGGACCTGGGAACCGGCTCCGGTGCGATTGCCGGTTCAATCGCGCACGAGGTGCCCGAGACCGAGGTCTTCGCGGTGGAGTTCAGCGAATTCGCGCACGCCTGGGCGGCGAAGAACCTCCGCCCGCTCGGGGTCACCCTGCTGCTGGGGGACCTGCGAAACGCCCTGCCGGAACTCAACGGAACGTTCGACGTCGTGGTTTCCAACCCGCCGTACATTCCCGCCGAAGCGATCCCCAACGAACCGGAGGTGGCGCTCCATGACCCGCCGGAAGCGCTTTACGGCGGGGGAGCGGACGGCATGGAACTGCCGACGGCGGCGGCCGCCTCGGCGGCCCGCCTCCTGGTTCCCGGCGGCTACTTCGTGATGGAACACGCCGAGGTCCAGGCTGGCTGGATATCGACGATGCTGAACCGGACCGGGCTGTGGACCGACGTCACCACGCACTTTGACCTGAATGGCAAGGAACGTGCCACCAGCGCCGTCCTTGCTTTTCCGCCCGCGGAGTAATGAAAGAATGAGGCAGTGACCACTACGTACAACTGCACGGCCGACGACGAGCGGACCGCCGGTATCGCGCACGCACGGCGGGCGATCCTCGAGAAGAAATGCGTTGTCCTTCCCACGGACACCGTCTACGGAATTGCGGCCGACGCCTTTTCCCCGCAGGCGGTCACCATGCTGCTGGTTTCCAAGGGCCGCGGCCGGAACATGCCGCCACCGGTCCTGATTCCGCGGCTGAATGCGCTCGACGGGCTGGCCACCGATGTGTACCCGGATGCCCGCCAGTTGGCCGAGGCTTTTTGGCCCGGCGGACTGACCCTGATCTTCCATGCCCAGCCGTCGCTCGACTGGGACCTGGGCGAAACCAAGGGCACCGTTGCCCTTCGCATTCCGGACGATGAGGTGGCCATCGACCTGCTGACCGTCACCGGCCCCCTCGCCGTATCCTCGGCGAACCGGACGGGCCAGGCACCGGCACAGACAGCCTTTGAAGCACGTACCCAGCTCGCGGAGTCTGTCGAGGTGTACCTTGAGGCCGGCTTCCGCCCGGTCGAGGGAACCGACGCCACGCCGTCCACCATCGTGGATGCCACATCCCTGCCGCTGCGCGTGGTCCGGGAGGGGGCCATCAGCCTGGAACGGCTGCGCGAGGTGGTTCCCGGAATTCTCGATATCAACGGCAATGCAGCCGACGAGCCCGACGTGACGGTAATCGAGACTCAGGCCGTACCAGAAGCTGTGCAGGCCGACGCCGGCGAAAAGCCCGCAAGCGCCGAATGACGCTGCAGAGGCAACCCATACCGGTCCTCGGCGTGGATGCTACGCCCCTGGACGTCGAAGGACTGACCGCAGTCCTCAACGGATACCTGGCTGACGGCGCCACCAGGACCGTCGTCGGACACAATCTCCACAGCGTGACGCTGTTCCACTCCGAGCCGCAGTTCCGGAAGTTCTACGAGAACAGCGACGTTGTCCTTCTGGACGGCGCACCTGTCCTGTGGCTATGGGGGAGGGGCCGGCAAAAGGGTGGCAATGAAAAGCCAGGCTCCGGGACTCCAGGCTCGAAGACAAGGCCCGTCATGGACTACCGGCTCGGTTCGACAGACTGGATTCCTGCCCTGGGCCGGCTGGACGGCCTCCACCGCATCGCCGTCATCGGCGCCGGGGCGGCCGCGAACGCCAAGGCCGTCGCGAAGCTGCGGGCCATCGTCCCGGGTGCCACGGTCTCCGGAATGCCGGGGGAGGACTGGAACCCGGAGCTGGAAGAGAAGGCTGCCGCGTGGCTTGCGGAACTCCAGCCGCAGCTGGTGCTGATCGGCCTCGGCATGCCGCTGCAGGAAGAGGTGCTGTGGCGCCGCCTGCCGGCGCTGCCGCCCGCAATCTACTGCGCGGTCGGGGGAGCGATTGAACAGATCGCCGGGATCCAGAAGCTGGCGCCCCGCTGGCTGGGCCGGCTGGGGCTGGAGTGGGCCTGGCGGCTGCTGCTGCATCCGCGCCGCGTGGCATACCGCGTGTTCGGCGAGCCGTGGGTCCTGCTGGCTCTCCTGGTGCGGCGCCGGCTGCGCGGGCAAGCCTAAGGAGACAGGACTGACGGGGCCGCCCCGGCGGGGCACCGAGCCCCGGATTAAAAGTTCTGGTCCTTCAGCGGTGCAAACCCCTTGCCCCGGAGCCCTGTGGAGAAGGCCCGGAACCAGTCCGCCAGTCCACGGAGATCGCCCCTGCGGAGGAAGTAGCCCAGGTAGCCGCCCACATCTGCCACCAGGGACTTGACCCGGAAGTGGCGGCGGATCAGGTACCCGCGGTTGCGGTAGTAGTAATAGCGCTTGAAGGCGCTCTCCGGGACGATAACGTGCCAGCGGGCGCCAAACACGTGCTTTGTTTCCGAAAACGCGTGCGGGTGCATGATCGCGGCCGTGGTGACAGTGCCGAACCGGATGCCGGCCTTGCGCAGCCGGATGGTGAAGTCCACCTCGTCGCCGCGGATGAAAAGCCGCATGTCCGGCAGGCCCACCTTGAAGAAGACGTCCGAGCGGATGAGCGCGCCGTTGAAGAAGTGCCCGTCGTTGGGCAGGAAGCCGACCTTCTCCAGTGCGGCCCGGTCATGGGTGACCTTGCCGTCCAGGCGGAAGAAGAAGGAGAGCTGGTCGGGGTGGCCCGGGGCCACCACCAGGGGAACCACAGCCTCCAGGTCGCGCGCCTCCGCTTCGCGGATCAGCGTGGCCAGGCAGTCGGCGTCCGCCGGCTCGGCGTCGTCGTCCATCATCCAGACCCAGTCCGCGCCGCTGGCGACGGCCTTCAGGGCTGCGAGGGAGAAGCCTCCGGCGCCGCCAAGGTTGGCCTCGGAGCGGACGTAGTCCACGTTCGCATGCTGTGCCGCCACGTCCCTGGCAGGCTTCGTTCCGCTGTCAACGAGGCAGATGGTGGACACCGGGGCGGTCTGGCCATTGATGGCCTTCAGCAGGACTGCGAGCTCATCGGGGCGGTCAAACGTCACGGCGGCAACTGCGACCGACACTGGCATTGCGGGGATCCTTTCAGCACAGCCGTCGGCAAGTTTCCCGCCGGCATGAGGCCGTGTGACGCGAAGCGATGTACCCGTTGGCGTTAGTATCTTGACTAGAGTCCACTGTAATACAGCCCCGTCAGGCACTATGCACTGCCTGTCTGTGCGCATGGCGACGGAGAAGTTTCATTTATTGCTCAGATCCATACCTATCGAGCCCGCATGGTCCGCCCGGCCTGACCCCGAATCCGTATCCGTATAATCTGGTGGCCGCGCCATGATCATGTACCTGTCCATGATGCTCACAGCGGCGGTCGTCTCCTACGGGGCAACGTGGGGCGCGCGCCTGATCGGCAACCGGCTTGAGCTGTTCGCCCCGATCCGCAGCCGGGACATGCATTCAAGCCCGGTGTCGCGGCTCGGCGGGCTGGGTATCTTCGCCGGCGTCCTGGTGGCGCTGGCAGTGGCCAGCCAGTCCTTCTTCGTTAAGGACATCTTCCGGAACAACGGCGCTCCATGGGGCGTGCTGGCCGGCGCTGCCGTCATCGTGCTGGTGGGGGTGGCGGACGACCTTCTGGACCTCCGCTGGTGGATCAAGCTGATCGGGCAGGCTTTGGCCGCGCTCGTGGTGGCGGTCTGGGGCGTGCGCATGGCCATTATCCCGTTCGTTCCGGAGCCGATCCGCTTCGACTCGGACCCGGTCAACATCGCCCTCACCACCATCCTCATCGTGGTCACGATGAACGCGTTCAACTTCATTGACGGGCTGGACGGGCTGGCCGCCGGGGTGGCCATTATTGGCGGCTCCGCGTTCTTCCTGACCGCCTACTGGGTCCACCGGAACGCGCCCATCCTGGACCGTTCGGACCTCGCCACGCTGCTGACGGCAGTCCTCGTTGGCAGCTGCCTTGGCTTCCTGCCGCACAACTGGTTTCCGTCAAAGATCTTCATGGGCGATTCCGGCGCCATGCTGATAGGGCTGCTGATGGCGTCCGCCGGTGTGGTCTCAACGGGCCAGATCACCTCAGGCCTCTATGACCGGGTGAACGGTATCCCCACGATTGTCCCCATCCTGCTGCCGTTTGCTGTCCTGTTCCTGCCGCTGCTGGATCTTTGCCTCGCGGTGGTGCGCCGCACCGCCGTCGGCCGTTCACCCTGGTCAGCAGACCGCGGGCACCTGCACCACAAGCTGATGGACATCGGGTACTCCCACCGCACCGCGGTGATGCTGCTTTACCTGTGGGCGGCTGTGCTCTCTTTCGGCGGCCTCGCGTTCGCCGTCTACCCCTGGCAGGTGGTGCTCGCGGTGGTCATCGCTGCCACGCTGGTCATGGGACTTGTCACGGCATGGCCTTATCTAAGCCGCCGGGGCGAGAACAGCGGGGTGGGGCCAACACCGCAGTAGGGCCGCTTTTCGGAAAATTTCTATCTCATGTAGAATTCAGGTGCAGGCATTTCCTGCACCACTCCACCCTGCCCCGAAGATTGGGTTCGCATGACCTCCAACGCCGAGCCCGGACCTGCGTCCGGCAAAGGAACCGTTGGCGTCTCCGGGCCCACGCGGTCCCTCTGGCTGGGGCTGCTGGGACTCAGTTCCGCAGTCGCGGGCAGTGCCCTGGTCATCACCGGCGTGGTCGCTGCCATGCTGGATGGCTGGACCGGTGCTGTCTCCAGCGGTCTTGGTGGATTGCTGGTGGTTGTGTTCTTTGCAATCAGCCTGCTCATCGGACACTTTGTGGGGCGCAACAACCCCTCAGGCGCCATCGGACTGTTCGTGGCGACATACTTCGTCAAGGTCATCGGGTTCGCCGTGGTGCTTTTCGCCATCGGTGCCCCCGGCTGGCTGCACGGCCGCTGGTTCGTGCTTGGCGCCGTCGTGGCAGTAGTCACCTGGCAGGCAGCCGAGATCTATGGCTTTAGCAAGGCCCGGCTGCAGATCTACAACGACCCTGAACCTGACAAGGGGAGCACCGATGAATAAGCGCAATCCCCGTGGCAAAAACGGGTCCCAAACACCCGATCCGGCACCGGCTTCTGCCGCTGCATCCAACGAAAATTCCGACGGCGGCTACAACGCTGGCATCGCCGTCTTCAGCTACATAATTGGCGGAATCATCGTCTGGAGTTTGATAGGGTGGGGACTGGATTATCTGTGGGGAACCCGCTGGATTGTGCTCGCTGGTGCTCTTCTTGGAGCAGCGGGAGGGTTCTATCTGTCCCATATGCACGGCCTCACCAGTTCGAAAGATTCAGCTGGCGGGAAAAGTGCCGCCAGCGGCCCGTCCGAGGACGGGAACAGTAATGCCAAATAACTTCACGAGGGGGAGGGCAAGCATGACGCGCGCCGGAACCCGACCAACGCCCAACGATGGACACTGCAGAGAGGAAACGCGTTGATCGCGCTTGCGCTCCCGGCCCAAAATTCAGGAGGCTTCACGCCTCCCGGAATTGAAGAAATGCACCTGCCGGCAATCCTGCCGTGGGGTGCCGCAGACGGATTCTCGAAGCAGATGCTGCTGGTAGTGCTGTCCGTTGTCATTATCGCAACATTCTTCGTTGCCGCTGCGCGGAAGCAGCAGCTCGTTCCCGGCAAGCTGCAGTTTGCAGGTGAGGCCGCTTACGGCTTCGTCCGTAACAGCATCGCCAAGGACATCATCGGCGGCAAGGACTTCATCAAGTACGTCCCCCTGCTGTTCAGCCTGTTCTTCTTCATCCTGGTGAACAACATCTACGGCGCCATTCCCGTCCTGCAGCTTCCGAGCTTCTCGCACGTCGGCGGAGCCTACGTGCTGGCCGGCATCGTCTACTTCACCTGGATCGGCATCGGCCTTAAGAAGAACGGCCTGAAGTACTTCAAGCTGGCCACCGTGCCCTCGGGTGTCCCGTGGTACATCCTGCCGATCGTTGTACCGATCGAGATCATCTCCAACTTCCTGGTCCGCCCGGTCACCCACAGCCTCCGTCTCTTCGCGACGATGCTCGCCGGCCACCTGATCGTCATGCTCGCCGGATCCGGCATCGAGTTCCTCGTCATGCAGGAGAACGTCCTCCTGAAGGGAACGTCGGTCCTGGTGCTTGTCGGCGCAATCGCCATGTACATGCTCGAGGCCCTGATCATGGCCCTGCAGGCTTACGTGTTCACGCTGCTGACGGCGATCTACATCGAAGGTGCCCTGCACGCGGACAGCCACTAAGGCCCCACAAACTTCCCTCACGGGATGAAGCAAACCAAACAACCTGCCACACGGGTGGCATCTTGAAAGGAATAAAATGGAAGGCAATCTCAACCTCGTAGGTTACGGTCTGTCCGCAATCGGCGGTGGTATCGGTGTTGGTCTCGTGTTCGCCGCTTACATCAACGGTGTGGCACGTCAGCCGGAAGCTCAGCGTGTGCTGCAGCCGATCGCGTTCCTGGGCCTGGCCCTGACTGAAGCTCTCGCCATCCTCGGTCTGGTCTTCGCTTTCGTTCTCTAGTCCCGCTAGAGCCAAGCGAATCCAGAACCTAGTAGATAAGGACGGGTGAATTATGAATCCTATGATCATCTCAGCCGCCACCGAAGGTGCGAACCCGCTCGTGCCCAACGTCTGGGAAATGGGCGTTGTTCTCGTCGGCTTTGCCGTCCTCCTGTTCATCGTGGTCAAGTTCGTTGTCCCGATGTTCGAGAAGACGTTCGCAGAGCGCGCCGAGGCCATCGAGGGTGGCATCGCCAAGGCCGAGCAGGCCCAGGCCGAAGCTTCTGCTGCACTCGAAGAGTACAAGCAGCAGCTCACTGATGCCCGTGCGGAAGCCAACCGCATCCGCGAGGAAGCACGCGCCGAAGGCGCCCAGATCCTGGCGGAACTGAAGGAGAAGGCTGCAGCCGAGTCTGCGCGGATCACCGCCCAGGCACATGTGCAGATCGAATCCGAGCGCCAGGCGGCCGTCGCGTCCCTGCGCTCTGAGGTTGGCACCCTTGCCACCACGCTTGCAGGCCGCATCGTGGGGGAGACCCTCGAGGACGACGCACGTGCAGCACGTGTTGTTGACCGCTTCCTGGCCGATCTGGAGACCCAGAACGCAGGTGTAGCTAAGTAATGGCAGGTGTATCGAGCGAATCGCTGACCAAGGCGCTGACCGAGCTGGAGCCAAAGCTTCCGTTTGCATCGCTGCAGTTGGCAAAGGAACTTTTCGGGATCCTGGGAGCGGTAGACAGCTCGGCTGGCTTGCGCCGCGCCCTGACTGACCCCTCCCGCAGCGGTGAGGAAAAGTCGGCGTTGATCAAGCAGCTCTTCAGCGGAAAAGCTTCCGCTGAGGCCGTGGACATCGCAGCCGGTCTGGCCAGCTCACGCTGGGCATCGGCGCGAGACATCGGCGATGCACTCGAGACGCTTGCCGCAACGGTGGTCATCGCCGTTGCTGAAAACAAGTCGGCCGTTTCTGCCTCCGGAATCACCGGCCTGGAAGCGCTGGAGAACGATCTGTTCTCCTTCAACCAGGCCGTGGCTGCCAGCCACGAGGTGCAGCGTGCCCTGTCTGAACCGCAGGCCAGCGCCGCAGCGAAGACTGCGCTGGCCGAAAGGCTCGTTCCTTCCGCAAGCGAGGAAGCGAAGGTCCTCATCGGACAGGCTGTGACGCAGCCCCGCGGCATCAAGGCAACCAGGCTCGTGAGCCGTTTCGCCGAGCTCGCCGCTAAGCGCCAGCAGCGCTGGATTGCGACGGTCAGCGTTACGCGTCCCCTGACGGAGACGCAGGCAAGCCGTCTGCAGCAGGGACTGAACTCCCTCTACGGACGCGAGCTGAAGGTCAACTTCAAGGTTGATCCCACGCTGATCGGCGGCATCCGGGTGCAGGTGGGGGACGAAGTGCTCGACGCTTCGGTCATCACCCGCCTGAATGAGCTCCAGCGCCAGCTGGCCGGCTAGCCGGACAAGCACAACACAACTGATAGAAACCCCGGTCATCGTGAGCAACGATGATCACGAATACAGGAGAGCAGGGACTGCAGATGGCCGAATTGACCATCAACGCCGACGACGTCCGTAATGCGTTGAACGAATTCGCGGCGTCCTACGAACCCGGCAACGCAGAGCGCGTAGAGGTCGGCCGTGTGACCACCGCAAGCGACGGCATCGCCCGTGTTGAGGGTCTTCCCTCGGTCATGGCGAACGAGCTGCTTCGCTTTGAAGACGGTACCCTGGGCCTCGCCCAGAACCTCGACGTGCGCGAAATCGGTGTCATCATCCTCGGTGACTTCAACGGCATCGAAGAGGGCCAGGAAGTGCACCGCACCGGACAGGTTCTGTCCGTTCCGGTCGGCGACGCCTTCCTCGGCCGCGTGGTGGACCCGCTGGGTGTGCCGATCGACGACCTCGGCGAGATCAAGGCCGAGGCCACCCGCGCCCTGGAACTCCAGGCTCCGGGCGTTACCCAGCGCAAGTCTGTGCATGAGCCGATGCAGACCGGCCTGAAGGCCATCGACGCGATGATCCCGATCGGCCGCGGCCAGCGCCAGCTGATCATTGGTGACCGTCAGACCGGCAAGTCCGCCATTGCCATCGACACCATCATCAACCAGAAGGACAACTGGGCTTCCGGTGACGTGAACAAGCAGGTCCGCTGCGTTTACGTTGCGATTGGTCAGAAGGCTTCCACGATTGCAGCAATCCGCCAGACCCTTGAGGACAACGGAGCGCTCGAGTACACCACGATCGTGGCCTCCCCGGCTTCCGATCCGGCCGGCTTCAAGTACCTGGCACCGTACGCCGGTTCGGCCATCGGCCAGCACTGGATGTACGGCGGCAAGCACGTCCTCATCGTGTTCGATGACCTGTCCAAGCAGGCTGAAGCCTACCGCGCCGTGTCGCTGCTGCTCCGCCGCCCGCCGGGACGCGAAGCGTACCCCGGTGACGTCTTCTACCTGCACTCCCGCCTGCTGGAGCGTTGCGCCAAGCTCTCCGACGACCTCGGCGCAGGTTCGATGACCGGTCTGCCGCTCATCGAAACCAAGGCAAACGACGTTTCCGCCTACATCCCGACCAACGTGATCTCCATCACCGATGGCCAGATCTTCCTGCAGTCGGACCTCTTCAACGCCAACCAGCGTCCCGCTGTTGACGTTGGTGTCTCGGTGTCCCGCGTTGGTGGTGCCGCCCAGGTCAAGTCCATGAAGAAGGTCTCCGGTACCTTGAAGCTGGACCTGGCCCAGTACCGCGACATGCAGGCGTTCGCGATGTTCGCTTCGGACCTCGACGCCGCATCCCGCCAGCAGCTGACCCGCGGTGCACGCCTGATGGAACTGCTCAAGCAGGGCCAGTACTCGCCGTTCCCGGTGGAGAACCAGGTTGTGTCCATCTGGGCCGGTACCCAGGGCTACCTGGACGACGTTCCGGTTGAGGACATCAGCCGCTTCGAGTCCGAATTCCTGGAGCACCTCAAGCACAAGTCCTCGATCCTCACGACGCTGGCCCAGACCAACGTCCTGGACGACGACACCGTGGAAGCACTGAAGACCGCCATTGTGGACTTCAAGAAGGGCTTCTTCGGCGAGGGTGACAGCCAGCTGGTGGGCGCCGGCCACGAGGAGCATGAAGCTATCTCGGAGGGTCAGGTCGACCAGGAAAAAATCGTCAGGCAGAAGCGCTAGTTTCGCTGGCAGGGACTGCCGGAACCCTTCGGGGCTCCGGCAGTCCCGGCCATCGGGATCTTAGGAAAGGATAAGTATGGGAGCCCAGATTCGGGTCTACCGCCAGAAGATCAGCTCGACGACGTCGATGCGCAAGATCTTCAAGGCGATGGAACTGATTGCTACCTCGCGCATCGGCAAGGCCCGCGCCCGCGTAGCAGCTTCACTGCCTTACGCGAACGCGATCACGCGCGCCGTTTCTGCCGTCGCAAGCCAGAGCGAAATCGACCACCCGCTGACCACCGAGCCGGCGAGCATCCGCCGGGCCGCTGTTCTGGTCATCACTTCCGACCGCGGCCTCGCAGGCTCGTACTCCGCCAGCGTGCTGAAGCAGGCTGAAGGGCTGAACGAACTGCTCCGTGCCGAAGGCAAGGAAGTCAAGACGTACCTGGTGGGCCGCAAGGCGCAGGCTTACTTCGATTTCCGGAACCGTCCGTACGGACGTGTCTGGACCGGCAGCACTGATGCCCCTGAGTTCGCCACGGCGCAGGAAATCGGTGCGGCTCTGCTCGAGGACTTCGCCACTGATTTCGAAGAGGGCGGCGTGGATGAGATCCACGTTGTGTACACCCGCTTCAAGTCCATGGTGACCCAGGAGCCGACCGTCATCCGACTTCTTCCCCTCGAAGTTGTGGAAGAGCAGGCAGCCTCCGAGACGGACCTGCTGCCGCTGTACGAGTTCGAACCGGAGCCGGAACAGGTGCTCAACGCCCTGCTGCCGCGCTACATCGAATCCCGCATCTTCGCGGCCATGCTGCAGGCAGCGGCTTCCGAGCTTGCTGCACGCCAGCGGGCGATGAAATCCGCCGGCGACAACGCCACGGAGCTCATCAAGAAGTACACGCGTCTGCGCAACACCGCCCGCCAGGCAGAGATTACGCAGGAGCTTTCCGAGATCGTGGCCGGCGCCGACGCACTCGCGTCCTAACCGGCCGGATCTCGGATCCAGCCAGACCTGCACCACCAGATAAACTTAACCCCACGCCATCTACGAGTGAAGTGAGAGAGATGACTGCCACCGCTACCGAGCACGTAGCAGCAACGGCCGGTGCCACCGGCCGTATCGCACGTGTCATTGGCCCGGTTGTCGACGTCGAATTCCCGGCTGACGCAATCCCCTCGATTTACAACGCACTCACCACCGAGATCACTCTCAACGGTGAGACCAAGACCATCACGTTCGAGACCTCCCAGCACCTGGGTGACAACCTCGTCCGCGCTATCTCCCTGCAGGCAACCGACGGCCTGGTCCGCGGCACGTCTGTGGTGGACACCGGTGCCCCGATCTCCGTGCCTGTCGGCGACGGCGTCAAGGGCCACATCTTCAACGTGCTCGGCAAGCCGCTGGACGTTGCAGAGTCCGAGATCCAGGCCGCTGACCACTGGCCGATCCACCGCAAGGCTCCGTCCTTCGCGTCCCTCGAGGGTTCCACCGAAATGCTCGAAACGGGCATCAAGGTCATCGACCTCCTCACCCCGTACATCAAGGGTGGAAAGATCGGCCTGTTCGGCGGCGCCGGCGTCGGCAAGACCGTTCTGATCCAGGAAATGATCACCCGTGTTGCCCGCAACTTCGGTGGTACCTCCGTGTTCGCCGGTGTTGGCGAGCGTACCCGTGAAGGCAACGACCTCTGGGTTGAAATGGAAGAGGCCGGCGTTCTGAAGGACACCGCGCTTGTGTTCGGCCAGATGGACGAGCCGCCGGGAACGCGTCTGCGTGTGGCCCTGTCCGCCCTGACCATGGCGGAGTACTTCCGCGATGTCCAGAACCAGGACGTGCTGCTCTTCATCGACAACATCTTCCGTTTCACGCAGGCAGGTTCCGAGGTTTCCACGCTGCTGGGCCGTATGCCTTCCGCCGTGGGTTACCAGCCGAACCTTGCCGACGAGATGGGCCTCCTGCAGGAGCGCATCACGTCCACCAAGGGCCACTCCATCACCTCGATGCAGGCCATCTACGTTCCCGCAGATGACTACACCGACCCGGCACCGGCCACGACCTTCGCGCACCTGGATGCGACCACGGAACTTTCCCGTGAAATCGCTTCCCGTGGTCTGTACCCGGCCGTGGACCCGCTGACGTCCACGTCCCGAATCCTGGACCCGCAGTACATCGGCAAGGACCACTACAACACGGCTGTCCGTGTGAAGCAGATCCTGCAGAAGAACAAGGAACTCCAGGACATCATCGCCATCCTCGGTGTTGACGAACTGTCTGAAGAGGACAAGATCGTCGTGTCGCGTGCACGCCGCATCCAGCAGTTCCTCTCCCAGAACACCTACACCGCCAAGCAGTTCACCGGCGTTGAGGGCTCCACCGTTTCCATCAAGGACACCGTGGAAGGCTTCGCGGCCATCTGCGACGGCGAACTTGACCACGTTGCAGAGCAGGCGTTCTTCAACGTCGGCGGTCTGGACGACGTCGAGCGCCAGTGGGCCAAGATTCAGGAACAGACCAAGTAATATGGCTGAGCTTGAGGTTGAGATTGTCGCAGCGGACCACTTCGTGTGGTCCGGGGCGGCCAAGATGGTCAAGGCCCGCACCAGCGATGGTGAGATCGGAATCCTGCCCGGCCACTCGCCCGTGCTGGCGATTTTGGCCGAGGGTCAGCTGGCAATCGAGCCGGTCTCCGGCGACCGCATTGCTGTAGATGTTGACGGCGGATTCTTTTCCGTCGACAACAACCGGGTGGTAATCGTTGCTGACAACGCCCACATGGGTGACGCGGCCACTGCGGGGATCCGATAGCACAACCCTGATGGACGTTACTTCCTTTCCGTTCATCGCCATAGCAACCGTGTTCGCGGTGCTGATTTTTACGCTGTGCCTGTTTGGGGTGCGCCGCTTCAACCTGCGGCGCGCCCTGGGCACGGTGGACGCCTCCATTCGTACAGCTGGAAAGAGCTGGCGGATGGGGGTTTGTCGTTATCAGGACAATGAGCTTGAGTGGTTCAAGCTCCTGTCCCTGAGCGTGCGGCCGCGGCACCGCTTCAAACGGAGTTCCCTGGAGTTGCTGGGCCGGCGCCAGCCTACCGAGGCGGAGCTGGTCAAGGTGCAGCCCGACGTCGTGATCGTGGAGCTTCGGTACGAGGGGGAGGACGTCTTCCTGGCGATGAAGTTCGACGCCTACACGGGGCTGTCATCGTGGCTTGAGGCGGGCCCGGTAATCGGCGTGGGAACCTGGCGCTGAGGTGTTTCACCTAAATGTTGCAATATTTGAAAATATTAGTGACAAAAAAATGATCCCCGGCACGAATGCCGAGGATCATTTCGTTTAAGGCAAATTAGACGACGGTGACGCCGGTAGCCTGCGGGCCCTTGGCGCCCTGGCCGATTTCGAACTGAACACGCTGGTTCTCGTCGAGGGTCTTGAAGCCGCCGGTCTGGATCTCAGAGTAGTGAACGAAGACATCGCCCTCGGAGTCATCCGGGGTGATGAAGCCGAAGCCCTTTTCAGCGTTGAACCACTTGACGGTTCCCTGTGCCATTTATTTCTCCTCAGTATGGAACTTTTTAAGGCCAGCACACCTCGTACTGGTCTTGGTTACTCCGCGAGAAGAATCCTGGCCTGCACTCCGGATAACCGGAAATGCGTTGCAGGAGCTTCGCGCTCGCAACATGTCTTGCGAGCATGAAAAACACCTACACAAAGACTGATACAAGAATTTCACGGGCAAACGGTCTGGTCAACGGTCAAAACGCGAATTCCGGCAAATTTTGGGCAAATCCGGAGTAAACGCCTGATCACCGCTTGGCCAGCCGCCCCGGCGGTGAGAAACAGAGATCAGAAAAGGCGGGATTCAATGTCGTCAACGCCGCGCATTGCGTCGTAATCGAGGGTCACGCAGTCGATGCCGCGGTCCGTGGCGAGCACACGGGCCTGCGGCTTGATCTGCTGGGCGGCGAAGATGCCCCGCACCGGCGCCAGCAGCGGATCCCGGTTCAGCAGCTCAAGGTAGCGCGTCAGCTGTTCCACGCCGTCGATGTCCCCGCGCCGCTTCAGCTCGATGGCGACCGTGGCGCCGTCGGCGTCCCGGGCAAGAATGTCCACGGGCCCGATGGCCGTGAAGTACTCACGCCGGATCAGCGAGAACCCTTCCCCGAGAGTTTCGATCTGGTCGGCGAGGAGCCGCTGCAGATCGGCTTCCACGCCGTCCTTGATCAGGCCGGGGTCCTGTCCCAGCTCGTGGGAGCTGTCGTGGAGCTGTTCGTGGATGTTGATGATGAGCCTGTCGTCCGTCTTGGCCGACTGCACCGTCCACTGTTCGACGACGCCCACCTCGATGTCGGCGTCCTCCGGCGAGGTGACGCGGAGTACGGCGGGAGGGCTCATCCAGTTCAGGGGCTTGTAGGAGCCGCCGTCGGAGTGCACCAGCACCGACCCGTCGGCCTTCACCAGCAGGAGCCGGGTGGCGAGGGGGAGATGGGCTTTGAGCCGGCCAACATAATCAACGGAGCAACGGGCTATGACGAGACGCACGCCCTACACCATACCTTCTCCCGCAGGTAGCACAGTGTCACGCTGGACGGCACGGGGTACCGGCTAGGGCAGAATGGAGGCATGCCCCGCTCCAACCGTCCCCGCCGTGCCAAGACGGGCCGCGGCGCGGCCGGAAGTGGCCCGGGCGGCCGGAAGCACGGCGCAGGTCCCGCACCGGAACTTGACCTGGAACGGGCGCGGGCGGGCATTGCCCGCAGGGAAAGCGCACCGGACGGGGAGTGGATGGTGCGGACCATGACGGCCCGCAACGCCGAGAAGACGTATATTTGCCCGGGCTGCTCCACCGCTGTCCTGCCCGGCATCGCCCATCTTGTGGTCTGGGCCGACGACCATATGTTTGGGGCAGCCGCGGGACTGGCCGAGCGGCGCCACTGGCACACCAACTGCTGGACGTCCCGGAACTTCCGGTACCGGTAACCAAGCGGCCGGTGTCCGGACGCAACCCGGCCGGAAGATAAGCTGGTGCGCATGACTTTTGACCCGGCGTCGTACGTGTTCAGCCAGCCATCAGGATCCACCGCCATCCGTGCCTCAACGGTGCTCCCGGCCCGGCGGGAGAACATCGAAATCCGCACCGAGGACGGCCACACGCTGGTTGGCGAGCTGGCGCTGCCTGAATCGGGTCCGGTCACCGCCACGCTGATCACCCTGCACCCGCTGCCCACGCACGGCGGCTTCATGGATTCCCACGTGTACCGCAAGGCCTCCTACCGTCTGCCGGCGCTGGCCGGGGTGGCCGTGCTGCGCTTCAACACCCGGGGCACCTCCTCGCCGCGCGGAACCAGCGACGGAATGTTTGAGGAAGGCATCGGCGAGCGGTACGACGTGGAGGCGGCCGTGCGCTTCGCCGTCGAGCGGCAGCTGCCCAACCGCTGGCTCGTGGGCTGGTCCTTCGGCACCGAACTCGCGCTCATGTACGGCGCAGTGGAACCGGTGGCCTCACAGGTGGAGGGCGCCGTACTGCTGTCCCCGCCGCTGCACCGCGCCACCGACGAGCACCTCAAGCTCTGGGCTGCGTTCGGCAAGCCGCTGACGGTCCTGGTGCCCGAGCACGACGACTACCTGCGGCCCGCTGCAGCGGAATCCCGGTTCAGCCTGGTGCCCCAGGCCAGGGTGGTGGGGGTCGACGGCGCCAAGCACCTGTGGGTGGGGGAGAAGCAGGCCGCGCGGGTGCTGAACGAGATTGTCGACGACGTCACGCGCGCCGGCTCCGGCGCCGCGGGCCTGCCGCAGGAATGGGAAGGTCCGGTGGCCACCGCGGCGGTGTGAACCTGCCTAATGCCTGACTGGGCCTAATGCCCGACTGTGTCTAGTGCTTGTCCTGCCGGACGATGTAAATCTCCTTGATGAGCAGCAGGGTGGCGGCCGCCGTCGGGATGGCAATGAGCGCCCCCAGGACGCCGAGCAGGCTGCCGCCCGCGATCACCGAGATCACGGCGACGGCGCCGGGCACAGCCACTGCCTTCTGCATAATGCGCGGCGAGATGAAGTAGGCCTCGAACTGCAGGTAGGCGAAGTAGCAGATGGCGTAGGCCAGGGCGGACTGCCAGCCCAGCGTCAGCGTGATCAGGATGACCAGGACGCCGGCGATCAGCCCGCCGACCAGCGGAATGAAGGCCAGCAGCGCCACGATGAAGGCCAGCAGCACGGCGAAGGGCACGCCGATGATGGACATGACGATGAAGGCAAAGGTGGCATTCAGGAGGGCGACCACGGCCTGCCCGATGACGTAGTTGCCCACCGAGCGGGTGATCTCCTCGGAGAGCGCCTCGACGCGCTGCCGGCGGGACCGCGGTGCGAGCCGGTAGCCCCATCTCTTCATCGCAGGCAGTGCGGCGAGGAAATACAGGCTGAGCACCAGCACGATCAGTGCGCCGAAGAGACCGTTGGCCACCGTTGACCCGAAGCCGAGGACGCCGCCGAAGATGCCGCTCATGGCCTCAGGGTTCTTGACGAACTTGTCGAGCTCCTCCATGATCCGGTCCCGGACGCCGAACTGGTTGTCGAGGGTGCGGAAGAAATCCGAGTTGATGAAGTCCCGCACCCACACGGGGGCCTGCTTCACCAGCTCGGTCACCTGTTCCACGATCGTGGGGATGAGGGTGGCAAAGAAGCCGACAACCGCGATGATCAGCACCGATACGGACACCAGGATGCCGGCGGGCCTGGGTATCTTCCGGCCCTCCAGCCAGCGCACCACCGGGTCCAGGCCGAGGGCAATGAACAGTGCAGCGACGATCCAAAGCAGCAGCTGCGTGGTGTGGGATCCGATCCAGTAGACCAGCAGCGCAAGCCCCACACCCACGGTGCCCATGAATCCGAGGTACAGCGGGTGCTGGGTGGAGATGCGGGGCCCGGGCGGGCCAAAACGCTCGGTGTCCCCGGTTTCCTCCGCCTCGACGGTCTCGGGGTGTTCCGGCGGAAACTCGAACCGCAGCCTGGGCTGGGCACCCGGGATCGGCTGGCGCAGCCGCCTCAGCACGGCGCCCAGGGCAGCCGGACGGCGCTTCGTCTTTGCCGGCTTCTGCGGCGCCGAGGGGTGTGGAGCGCCGCCGTGTCCTGCCGCGCTCTCCGCGGCAGCGTCCTGTGCTGCGGTTTCAGAGGGCTCGGGCAGGCTCCGGGAGGAGTCGGCGTTTGGCAGATCTTCGGGGCCGCGCTTGGACGGATCCGTGTTGTGAGTCACTGCTTTTTGATGCCCTTACCGTCCGTGGCGCCGCGGCTGCGCGCCGGTGTGATGATCATCGCAAACACTATCAGCAGCCTTGTGAATAGCGGGCCGGTCGGGGTTTAACCGTAGCGGCAGCCGGCCCCGGAAACCCCCGATCAGGCCTATTGGTAACAAAACGGTTACTATTGAAGGCAAACCCCCCGCTGATGATAGGTATTCCTTTGCGTTTCAAGACTGCAGTTGCACTTGTGCTGCTCGGCCTCCTGACACTGCTGGCCGGCATCGGGCAGAAGACCTTCTGGGCGCCCGCCGAGACGGTGACGGCAACGGCTTCCGCCGGTGAAGCCGCGCCCCTGACCGTTATTGACCAGAAGCTGCGCACCCTCGAGGGCGGAACCGTCAGCATCAAGGTCGAGGGAGAGGGCAGCTTCCTGCTCGCGGCAGGACGCCCGGACGACGTTGACGCCTGGGTGGGCAAGACCGCCCACAATACGGTTACGGGCCTGTCCGAGGACAAGAAGTCGCTGCAGGTAGAGCACACCGGCGGCGAAGCCAGCGCGCCGTCGCCGGCCGGCTCCGACCTCTGGGTCAGCACCGAGAAGGCCAGTGGCGAGCTGGACTACACGTGGTCCGCCCCGGCCGACGGCGAGTGGTCCCTGCTGCTCGCCGCGGACGGAAAGAAGCCCGCGCCGTCGTCCATTTCCATGACGTTCCCCAATGACACCTCCACCCCGTGGGCCGTGCCGCTCATGGTCCTCGGCGGGCTCCTGATCCTCGCCGGCGGTGCACTGCTGGTGCTCAAGCCGAAGGCGGGGGCGCCGCGCGACGGCGAATCCCCCGGTAACGGAACCTCCGGCAACGGATCCGCCGGCAACGGCGGCGACAACCAGGGCAGCCCGTTTGCGCGGCGTGCCCGCGCCAAGGCAGCAGCCAAGGCCGGAGACCGGTCCTCCTCGGCGCGGCTCGGCGTGGTGGTTGCGGCCACCACCGCCGCCGTCCTGGCCGGCACCGCAGCTGCCGCCCAGGCCAGCACGTCCTCTGCCCCGGCTTCCACGACGACGACCCCGACGACGGGCGCGTCGGACGCTGCCAAGGCCAGCGGCACTCCGGTGGTCCTGGACGCCCAGTTCCGCCGCATCCTGGAACAGGTGGCCAGCGCCACCGACGCCGGCGACGCCGCCAAGGATGCCAAGAAGCTTGCCGCCCGCGTTGCCGGCACCGAGCTGGAAGTGCGCACGCAGAACTACAAGATCAGGTCGCGGGTGGCGTCGTACGACGCCCGCATGCCCGTGCGGTCCACCAAGCTCCTGACCACCGTTGTCACAGACAAGCGCGAATGGCCGCGCTCCGTCCTGGCCGTCACGCAGGGTGAAGGCAACGTGGTGCCGCAGCTGCTCACGCTCGTGCAGGAATCCCCGCGGGAGAACTACAAGCTCGTGGGCACGTCGCCGCTGCAGCCGGGCACCACCTTCCCGGCCATCGTCCGCGGCGGCACCGAGTCGCTTGCCGCGGGTGATAAGTCCGGCCTTCTCTACAGCGGACAGGAAGCGCTCGCCGGTCTGGCGGACCGCCTCACCAAGTCCAGCTCGACCTTCAAGAGCAAGCTGGTGGAAGGGGAGTCCTCCCCTTACATCGCCGACACGCTGTCCTACCAGGCTGACATCGTGAAGGACGGCGTCGACGGCAAGTTCACTTTCTCGCACAAGGTTGACCCGAAGAGCACTGTCGTGTTCCGGACCGAGGACGGCGGGGCCTTGGTCCTGGGCCACCTGAACTTCAACTTCGACGGCACGCCCAAGGCGGACGGCGACAAGCTGTCCATCGGCAACGATGCTGCCGTCCTCGCCGGCGGCAAGGAGACCACCACCGGCATGGTGCTGAAGTTCGCCGAATCCGTGGCCGTGTACGTGCCGCCGGCCGACTCGAAGGATCCGATGAAGCTCGTGGCCGCCACGCGTGGTCTGGTTGACGCCAGCTTCAAGTAGGCAACGGCTTTTCCGTAAACCTGCCGTCACTGGAGCGGCCGCGGTGCTACCGCGGCCGCTCTTGTGGCTAGAGTGGGAGCTATGAGTTCGCCAGCTTCCCGTCCTGTCCCTTCGGCCGCGAGCCAGCTAAACCTTCGCGGCGCCGTCGATCTCTCCTCCCTCAAGCAGCGGCCGGCGCCGCCGGCGCCGAATAACGCCGCCGCGGCGGGTGCCCCGCCGGTGCAACAGTCCGAGGGCGGGCCGGCCCTCCGGGTGGACGTCACGGAGGCAAATTTCCAGAGCCTGGTGGAGCTGTCCGCCCAGGTGCCCGTGGTGTTTACCCTGTGGGCCGCCTATTCGCCCGAATCCAGCGGCCTCCTGAACGTCCTGGAGCGGATCATCCAGAGCTACGGCGGCCGGCTGGTTCTCGCTGCTGCGGACATTGAAGCATTCCCACAGCTGGCCCAGGCCTTCCAGGTGCAGGCCGTTCCCACCGCGGTGGCCGTGCTCAAGGGCCAGCCGGTTCCCCTCTTCCAGGGCGGCGCCGACGAGCAGCAGATCCGCCCGCTGCTGGACGAGCTGCTGACGGTTGCGGCCGCGAACGGAGTGACTGGCAACGTCGGCGGCGGCGCGGGCACGTCCGAGGAACCTGCCCCTGCACCTCTGCCGCCCCTGCACCAGAAGGCCTTCGACGCCATCGAAGCCGGTGACTACGCCGCTGCCGCAGCCGCGTACCGGCAGGCGCTCGCCGAGATGCCGGCCGATGCGGAGGCCAAGGCAGGCCTGGCGCAGGTGGAACTGATGGAACGCCTGCAGAGCCTGTCCGGTCCCGAGGGCGAGGCCCTGCGCCAGCTTGCCGCTGATGAACCCGACAACCTCACAGCCCAGCTGGGCGTTGCCGACCTGGATCTCGCAGGCGGCCACGTGGAGGATGCCCTGAACCGCGTCGTGGCGTTCATCGGCAGGAACTTCGGACCCGAACGCGAGACCGCCCGGGTGCGCCTGCTGGAGCTGTTCGAAGTTGTGGGGACCACGGACGAACGGGTGGGCAAGGCCCGCCAGGCGCTGGCCCGGGTGCTCTTTTAGTGGCGGTCCCCGCGCTGTTCCAGCCCCTGACGCTGCGGTCCCTTGAGCTGCAGCACCGGGGCTGGGTTTCGCCGATGTGCCAGTACAGCTGCGAGCCTGACGGGGCGCCCGGTGTGCCGAACGACTGGCACCTCATGCACCTGGGATCGTTCGCCGCCGGGGGAGCAGCCCTCATCCTGACCGAGGCCGCGGCAGTCAACGCCGAGGGGCGCATCAGCCCGCGCGACGCGGGACTCTACAACGATGAGCAGGCGGCGGCCTGGGAGCGGATCGTCCGCTTCGTGCACCGCCACGGTACGGCCGGCACGAAGATCGGCGCCCAGCTCGCCCATGCCGGACGCAAAGCGTCCACGTACTGGCCGTTCTCCGGGCGGAGCGGATCGGTCCCGGCGTCCGACGGCGGGTGGGAGACTGTGGGGCCGGGCACCCAGGCCTTCGACGGCTATGCGTCACCCGCCGCCATGACCGAGGATGACATCCATCGCGTCATTGCTGATTTTGCCGCCGCGGCTGCCCGCGCCGTTGACATCGGCTTCGACAGCATCGAGCTGCACGGTGCCCACGGATACCTCCTACACCAGTTCCAAAGCCCGCTGATCAACGACCGCACGGACGCCTGGGGCGGCGGCGCGGACGGACGGAACCGGCTGACCCTGGCCGTCATCGACGCGGTGCGCAACGTCATCCCCGACTCCATGCCCCTGCTGCTGCGGATCTCCGCCACCGACTGGGCCGAAGGCGGGATCGGCATTGAGGATTCGGTCCGGCTGGCTGCCCAGGCCGCGGAGCACGGGGTAGACCTCGTGGACGTGTCCAGCGGCGGAGCGGTGGCGCACCAGCGGATCCAGCCGGGGCCGGGGTATCAGACGGAGTTCGCGGCCCGGATCCGGCGCGAAACGGGGGTCCCCACCGGCACTGTCGGGCTGCTGACGTCGCCCGGGCAGGCGGAGCATGTGGTGGCCACCGGCCAGGCGGACGGCGTCTTCATAGCCCGTGCCGCACTGCGGGATCCGCACTGGTGGCTCCGGGCAGCCTTTGAGCTCGGCCACGACCTGCGCTGGGCGCCGCAGTACGAACGGGCCGTGCCGCGCCGCGCTTTTTAGCCGTGCTGTTCCCCTCTGAGGTTTTACTCCTTCCGGAGGATCCCCGTGGGGACGGCCCGCGGCTAGGGTGAGTGCATGAGCACTCCCTTAGTGGCCCTCTCGATCAGGGGGCTTGCAAAACGCTTCGGTAGCAAAATCGCTGTGGACGGCATCAACCTCGACGTCCCCGCCGGATCGTTCTTCGGCATCGTCGGACCCAACGGTGCCGGAAAGACCACCACCCTGTCCATGGCCACGGGCCTTCTCCGCCCGGACTTCGGAACGGCGGTGGTCCACGGGGTGGACGTCTGGGCGCAGCCGCTGGAAGCCAAGAAGCTGATGGGCATCCTGCCCGACGGGGTGCGGCTCTTCGACCGGCTCAGCGGTGAGCAGCTGGTCACCTACGCCGGACTGCTCCGGGGCATGAGCAGGGATGTGGTGGCTTCACGGGTGGGGGAGCTGCTGGCAGCTTTGGACCTCACCCAGGACGCTGGCACCCTGGTGGTGGATTACTCGGCCGGCATGACAAAGAAGATCGCGCTGGCCTCCGCTCTGATCCACGCTCCGAAAGTGCTCGTGCTGGATGAGCCCTTCGAGTCGGTCGATCCTGTCTCAGCCGCCAACATCAGGGACATCCTGGACAGGTACGTTGCCACCGGCGGTACCGTGATCGTTTCCA
The DNA here is from genome assembly GCF_042673905.1 of Arthrobacter sp. NPDC057009. Taxonomy (NCBI): domain Bacteria; kingdom Bacillati; phylum Actinomycetota; class Actinomycetes; order Micrococcales; family Micrococcaceae; genus Arthrobacter; species Arthrobacter sp. NPDC057009. The sequence goes on along the minus strand of NZ_JBHUSB010000001.1, from coordinate 204,091 downwards.
GCCACGTGATGGACCTCGTCCAGCGCATGTGCGATCACGTTGCCGTGGTTGCCGCCGGCCGGATCCTGGCTGCCGGAACCGTTGAGCAGGTGCGGGCCGGGGCAACCCTGGAGGAACGGTTCGTGCAGCTGGTGGGCGGCAGGAGCCGGACGGAGGGGCTCGAATGGTTGCGCACCTTCTGAGGCTGAAGCTCACGCTGCTCCGGAACGGCCTGCGCCGGAGCCCGTGGCAGCTGGTTGGCCTGGCGTTCGGCGGACTCTACGCGCTGTTCATCGTCGGCATGTGTGTGGTGCTGCTGGTCCTGCTCCGGCAGGAGGACCCCGTTCTTGCCCAGACCGTGGTGGTGCTCGGCGGCTCGGCAGCCGTGCTCGGCTGGGGGATTGTGCCGGTCATAGCCTCGGCCGTGGACATGACCCTGGACCCTGCCCGGTTCACCACGTCCGCAGTGCCCATGCCGCAGCTTCTGGCGGGCCTGGCACTCGGCGGCCCCATCGGCCTGCCGGGACTGGCCACCTTGCTCGTCGCCCTGGCCACCGTCGTCACGTGGTCCCGGGGTGTGCTGCCCGCGGCGGGCGCCTTGGTGGGCGCTGTCCTCGGCGTGCTCACCTGCGTCGTGTTTGCCCGCGTGGTCACCACCGCCACCTCGAGCCTGGCGGCCTCACGGCGCTTCAAGGACGTCAGCGGGATCGCCTTCATGGTTCCGCTGGTTCTCCTGGGCCCCATCATCGCCGCCGTCTTCCAGGGCATGGCGGGTTCCGGGGCTTTCCTTTCGGAGCTGGCCGGCAGGATTTCCTGGACGCCCCTGGGGGCAGCGTGGTCACTGGGCGGGGATCTCGAAGCCGGACAGGCAGGCGCGGCGGGGCTGAAACTGCTTATTGCCGCAGCCACCCTGGCAGGGCTGGCCTGGTGCTGGAAGCTGCTGCTGGAACGGGCCCTGGTGACGCCTCCGTACAGCGGAAGCAGCCGCCGGAAGGGCGGGCGGCTGGGTCTTTTCACCCTGCTGCCTGCGACGCCGGCCGGTGCTGTCACGGCGCGCGCCCTGACCTACTGGTTCCGTGATCCACGGTATTCAGGTTCGCTGGTGGTGATTCCGCTGCTGCCGGTTGTGCTGGCTTTCCAGGGCAGCCAGACCAACGATTATGGCGTTCTGATGATCACCGGGCCGCTCACGGCATTCCTCCTGGCGTGGTCCATTTCAGGCGATGTGTCCTATGACAACACCGCGTTTGCCCTGCACCTTGCTGCCGGCGTGCGGGGTGTCCATGACCGGCTGGGACGCGCGCTGGCCTGCCTGGCCTTCGCATTGCCCGCCGTGCTGGTCCTCGCCATCGTGCCGTTCTTCATAACGGGGGACTGGACGTGGTGGCCGGCCACCGTGGGAATGTCCGTGGGAGTGCTGCTGACCGGCCTGGGCCTGTCATCCGTGGTGTCCGCCCGCTACACCATTGCGGTGCCGCTTCCCGGCGACAGCCCCTTCAAGAAGCCCCCTGGCAACGTGGGACAGACGCTGGCCGTGCAGTTTGGCGGGATGGCGGTCCTGCTGGTGCTGGTCCTCCCGGAGGCCGGACTGGTCCTTGCCCAGCTGCTCACCGGGGACCCGCTCTTTGGCTGGATCAACCTTGCGGTCGGCCCTGTCCTCGGCGCCGCACTGTTCACCACGGGCGTCGTGGTGGGCGGGCGCTGGCTCGATGCCCGCGGGCCGGAGCTCCTCGCCCAGGTGACGGTCAACCGGTGAGCTTACAACCGCAGAATGCCACTGCCGGGCGGCGGCCAGCCGTGGTTGACTAGCAGGACAGCTGAGAGAAAGGCCTGGCCATGGAGGTCGTCATTCTTCAGGGCGGGAGGCAGATAGCCTCCCTCGTGGCGGACGCCGTGGAAAGCCTGCTGCGCAGCAAACCCGACGCAGTCCTGGGGCTGGCCACTGGATCATCGCCGCTGCCGGTGTATGACGAACTCGCCCGGCGCCATGAACAGGCCGGCCTGGACTTCAGCCGGGCTTCTGGATTCACTCTCGATGAGTACGTCGGGCTGGCGCCCGGCCATCCCGAGTCCTACCGGGAGGTGATCCGCCGCGAGTTCGCCAACCGGGTCAACATCGGCCCGGACAACGTCTTCGGGCCGGACGGAGGCGCCGCCGACCTTCCGGCAGCGTGCCGTGCCTACGAGGACCGGATCAGGGAGCGCGGCGGGATCGACCTGCAGCTGCTGGGGCTCGGCACCGACGGGCATATCGGGTTCAACGAGCCGGGGTCGTCCCTGGCCTCCCGCACCCGCATCAAGTCGCTAATTGAGCAGACACGCCGCGACAACGCCCGCTTCTTCCGCAGCCTCGATGAAGTGCCGCACCACGTGGTGACCCAGGGGCTGGGCACGATCCTCGAGTCCCGACACGCCATCCTGCTGGCCACGGGAGCCCAGAAGGCACAGGCCGTCCATGACCTGGTGGAGGGGCCCCTGGCCGCGATCTGTCCTGCCTCGGTGCTGCAGCTGCACCCGCATGCCTCCATCGTGGTGGATGAGGCCGCGGCATCGTCACTGAAACTTGCCGACTACTACCGGCACACCTACGACCACAAACCTGCGTGGCAGGGGCTGTGACCGGAACGTGCGCCCGGGTCCTCCCGCAGGCGCGCGTGCGGAACGGCTAAGATGGATGCCATGAGTAGCATGACGGATCCTCTCGACAACGACCCCATGCGTGAGCTTTCCGGCGCCGGATCGTCCACCGCAACCATTGAGCGCGAGGAACTGCGCCAGGAAGTGGAGCCCGGCGACCGTGAGCGCTTTGCACACTACGTGCGCAAGGAAAAGATCATGGAGTCCGCCATGACGGGCGAACCGGTCATCGCGCTGTGCGGCAAGGTCTGGACCCCCGGCCGGGATCCGCAGAAGTTCCCGATCTGCCCGATGTGCAAAGAGGTCTACGACGGCCTCCGCCCGGGCAACGACGGCGGCAACGGGTCCGGCGGAGACTCAGGCAACAACAAGTAGTGACGGAGACACTCTTCGGCGGACCCACCCTGCCCCCGGCTTATCCGGAACGTGCAGCCTGGGGAACCGCCCCGAAGCTCCGTGCCTGGCAGCAGGAAGCCCTGGACCTTTACTTCAGTAAAGGTCCTCGCGACTTCATGGCCGTGGCCACCCCCGGCGCCGGCAAGACCACCTTTGCACTCAGGGTGGCCTCCATGCTTATCGAGGCCGGCACGGTGAACCGCGTGACGATCGTGGCACCCACCGACCACCTGAAGCGGCAGTGGGCCGATGCTGCGGCGCGTGTTGGCATCGCCATCGACCCGAACTTCAAGAATTCGGACGGCCAGCACGGCCGCGGGTTCATCGGCGTGGCCGTGACGTATGCGCAGGTGGCCAGCAAGCCCCTGCTGCACCGGGCCAAGACCGAGGCCGCCCGCACCCTGGTGATTCTTGACGAAATCCACCATGGCGGCGAGGCGCTGTCGTGGGGCGACGGTCTCCGCGAGGCCTTCGACCCCGCCGTCAGGCGGCTGTCCCTCACCGGCACGCCCTTCCGTTCGGACACTTCGCCGATTCCCTTCGTGGAGTACATCGAGGACCGAGAGGGCATCCGCCGCTCCAAGGCGGACTACACCTACGGCTACGGCAATGCGTTGCGTGACCATGTGGTGCGTCCCGTCATCTTCATGGCGTACTCCGGGCAGATGCGGTGGCGCACCAGCGCGGGCGACGAGATGGCGGCCTCCCTTGGTGAGGCCGCTGTCACCAAGGACATCACGTCGCAGGCATGGCGGACCGCCCTGAATCCTGCAGGGGAGTGGATCCCGGCCGTGCTGGCAGGAGCGGACAAGCGGCTGAGCGAGGTCCGGCGTTCCGTTCCCGACGCCGGTGGCCTGGTGATCGCCACCGACCACGAAGATGCCCGGGCGTACGCCGGCCAGCTCAAGAAGATTACGGGCGAGTCGCCCACGGTCATTCTGTCCGATGACGCGAAGGCCTCCAGCAAGATCGAGGAGTTCAGCGCAGGCGACAAGCGCTGGATGGTTGCCGTGCGCATGGTTTCCGAAGGCGTGGACGTGCCGCGCCTTTCGGTCGGCGTCTACGCCACGTCCACCTCCACGCCGCTGTTCTTCGCCCAGGCGGTAGGGCGCTTTGTGCGCTCCCGGAAGCGGGGCGAGACGGCCTCGGTCTTCCTGCCGTCCGTGCCCCCGCTGATGGCGCTGGCCAACAGCATGGAAGCCGAACGCGACCATGCCCTGGACCGGCCGCAGAACGACGACCCGGACGGCCTGATGGACCTCGAAGAGTCCCTCATGGACGAGGCCAACCGCGAGGAAAAGGCTTCGGACAGCCTGACCAAGGGCAAGTTTGAGGCGCTGGACTCGCAGGCATCCTTTGACCGCGTGCTGTTCGACGGCGGCGAGTTCGGCACCGGGGGCGACATCGGCTCCGAGGATGAACTCGACTTCCTCGGCATCCCGGGCCTGCTGGACGCCGAGCAGGTGGGCCTGCTGCTGCGCCAGCGCCAGCACGAGCAGCAAGGCCGGAAGAAACGCCAGAGTCCCGCAGCCGCGCCCGCTGCCGCGGTACCCGACCACCGCCTGCTGATGGACCTGCGCAACGAGCTGGCCAAGAACGTGGCGGCCTGGTCGGCACGAACGGGCACCCCGCACGGCGTGGTGCACACCAAGCTGCGGACCGTCTGCGGCGGGCCTCCGGTGGCCCAGGCCAACGAGGAGCAGCTCCAGTCCCGGCTGAAGAAGCTTCAGGACTGGTTCATCGGACGGAAATAACCGGAGCGGAAATAACCGGGGCGGAAATAACCGGGGCGGAAATAGCCCGGACGGAAATAACCCGGGCGGCGTGACTACTCGAGGTCGACGCCGCCCAGTTCCATTTCGGCGTAGGTGTCGTCGAGGTCATCAGCGATGCCCGCCGTCAGCCGCTTGATCACGGTGACGGAGTAACCTGCCTGCACGGCATCCAGGGATGTCGCCATGACGCAGTGGTCGGTGGCCAGTCCCACCACCACGATGTCCTCCACGTCGTGGCTCTGCAGCCAGTCGTCCAGGCCGATGGCGTCTTCTTCGGGGGCGTAGCCGGTTTCAGCGGCAGCGGACATCGAACCCGGCAGGGAACCCGGCTGCCGCTCCCCGGTGGGAACGGCGTCTTCGGGTGCCAGCAGGCCCTCGAAACCGGAGTAGGCCGCGGCGTAGAGGCCCTTGTGGAAGTACGCCTGGATGTGTTCGGTGTCGAGCTCCGGGTGAAGCTCGGCACCCTTGGTGCCCGCGATGCAGTGCGGCGGCCAGCTGTCCTTGAAGTCCGGGGCCTCCGAGAAATGGGTGCCGGGGTCGATGTGCCAGTCCTGCGTGGCCACGATGTGGTCGAACTGGCCGTGGTGGTTCTCGACGTACTCGCTGATGGCCCCGGCCACGGCAGCCCCGCCTTCCACGGGCAGCGCGCCGCCCTCGCAGAAGTCGTTCTGGACGTCGACGATGATGAGTGCCCGTGCCATCAGTTCTCCTCTGTTTCCTTCAGTTTTCCTCATAGATCGTCGGGATCGCCGGCTCGCCGCGGTGCAGGCGGTGAACCACTGCCGGCAGTTCGGCCATGGAATCAGCATGGCGCTGCCGGGCGCGCAGGACGCCCTCGTGGCCGGTCCAGCCGGGCAGGAGCTCGCCGTTCTTGATGAACTGCTGCAGCAGCGTGCGGTCGTTGCCGTCGTCCGCCGGCCGGTGTCCCACGCCGATGAGCTCCTGGGTGGCCGTCCCGTGGTCGTTGAGCCGGCGCAGGGCGTATTTCCGCCCGCCCTTGCTTGTCTTGTTCTTGGCGGCCTTGGCCACCGATACGAACTCGCCGGCATCGTTGGTCCGGCTGACCAGCTTGTAGACCATGCTGGCCGTGGGCGCCCCGGAGCCGGTCACGAGCGACGTGCCCACACCGTACGAGTCGACGGGGGCGGACTGCAGTGCGGCGATCGCGTATTCGTCCAGGTCCGAGGTCACCGTGATGCGCGTGTGGTGGTTGCCGAGGTCGTCCAGCAGCTGCCGGACCCACTGCGCCTGTTCCACGAGGTCGCCGGAGTCCAGCCGGACGGCGCCCAACTTGTCCCCGGCGATGTCCACGGCCGTACGGACGGCCGTTTCGACGTCGTACGTGTCCACGAGCAGCGAGGTGCCGGCCCCCAGGGAGGCGACCTGCGCCTCAAAGGCGTCCCGTTCGGTGTCATGGAGGAGCGTGAAGGAGTGGGCGGCGGTGCCCACCGTTTTGAGGCCGTACCGCAGGCCGGCCTCAAGGTTTGAGGTGCTGTCGAATCCGGCGATGACGGCGGCCCGGGCGGCGGACGTGGCCGATTCCTCCTGCGTGCGGCGGGATCCCATCTCGATGCAGGGCCGCTGGCCGGCGGCCATCACCATGCGCGAGGCCGCGGAGGCGATGGCGCTGTCGTGGTTGAGGACGGACAGGACGTAGGTCTCCAGGATGCACGCCTCGGCGAACGTCGATTCGACAATCAGGATGGGGGAGTTGGGGAAGTACGCCTCGCCCTCGGCGTAGCCCCAGACGTCGCCAGTGAACCGGAAGTCGGCCAGGTAGTCCAGGGTCTCCTGGTTAACCACGCCGGTGCGCGCCAGGAATTCGAGCTCCTCGGCGCCGAACCGGAACGCCATGATGCCTTCCAGCAGCCTGCCCGTGCCACCCACAATCCCGTAGCGGCGCCCGTCCGGCAGCCTGCGCGCGAACGCTTCGAACACGGCCTTGCGGTGCGCGGCGCCGGAATGGAGGGCCCCTTGCAGCATGGTCAGCTCGTAATGGTCGGTGAACAGGGACGTGCGGGGCTGCTCCCAGCCAGCGGAGGTACTCACAAAATCACTCTAGTCCCCACCGGCTCCCACGTCTCGCTTCGCTTCGCCGCGGGCCCCTCGCCGGCGTGGCCCTACCCACCGGCTCCCACGTCTCGCTTCGCTTCGCCGCGGGCCCCTCGCCGGCGTGGCCCTACCCACCGGCTCCCACGTCTCGCTTCGCTTCGCCGCGGGCCCCTCGCCGGCGTGGCCCTACCCACCGGCTCCCACGTCTCGCTTCGCTTGGCCGCGGGCCCCTCGCCGGCGTGGCCCTACCCACCGGCTCCCACGTCTCGCTTCGCTTGGCCGCGGGCCCCTCGCCGGCGTGGCCCCATCCACCGGCTCCCACGTCTCGCTTCGCTTGGCCGCGGGCCCCTCGCCGGCGTGGCCCCATCCACCGGCTCCCACGTCTCGCTTCGCTTCGCCGCGGGGCCCTCGCCGGCGTGGCCCCATCATCGCCATAGAATGGACAGATGACCTCAAGCGTTGCGCTCGGCCCTGACACCCAGGAGAGCATCCAGACCGGTACGGCGGTGTCCACCGACTCCCTGACCGCCCCGGACGTCCCTTGGAACCTTGTCATCTGGAACGACCCCGTCAATCTGATGAGCTATGTCAGCTACGTTTTCCAGAGTTATTTCGGATACTCGGAAACCAAAGCTAACAAGCTGATGCTCGAGGTCCACAGGAAGGGCCGGTCCATCGTTGCCCACGGCAGCAAGGAACAGGTGGAGCAGCACGCGGTCGCGATGCACGGGTTCGGCCTGTGGGCCACCGTGGAGAAGGCCACCGGCGGAGACAGCGGCGGCGGCAAAAGCGGCGGCCCGGGCAAGGGCAAGGGAAAACGTGGCTAAGGCTTTCAAATACGGACTCAAGGGCATCTCCGGTTTCCTGGAACCGGCCGAGCGGGAACTGCTGCGCAGCCTGTTCGCCGATGTCATCTCCATGCTGGAGCCGGCGGACCGCGGCTCCGAGGACCCGCTCGCCGCGATGATCGGGCTGGACCTGGAGGTCCGGGAACCGGCCGACCGCGCCCTCCGCCGGCTGTTGCCCAACGCCGTGAAGGACGACGCCGCCGCCTCGCTTGAGTTCCGCCAGCTCACCGAACGCTCGCTGCGGGAAAGCAAGATCGGCGCGCTGCGCGCCGCCGCGCTTGGCCTGGACAAGGACGAACTGGTCCTGACTCCCGCTGATGCCCGGCACTGGTCCACAGCCCTCAACGACGTGCGGCTGGTGCTTGCCGAACGCCTCGACATCCGGGACGAGGCGGACGCCGACCACGTCCACCAGATGCAGGACTGGTCCCAGGCCGAGGACGTGGAAAGCTACCTTGCCCTGGTCTACAACTTCACTACCTGGCTGCAGGAGTCGCTCGTGCAGGCAATGCTGCAGTCGCTGGACGCGCGGCCCTGAGCGGTTTCCGCGGTCCGCGGTCCCGGCGCTGAGCGGTTTCCGACGCGCCAAGTGTGACAAATTCGACATGAGTCGCTCGCCACAAGTGATGGCCGCACCTCACGGGAAGACCTATCCTCAAATAATCATGACTTCAGCATCGAGCATGGATCCGGCAGCGGGAGCTGCAGCGGAATCCGCAACGGCCGACGGCATAAATGTGGGATCGCTGCCGATCGGCGTCTTCGACTCCGGGGTCGGCGGCCTCACCGTGGCACGGTCAATCATCGACCAGCTGCCCAACGAATCCATCCTCTATGTGGGCGATACCGCCCACGGCCCGTACGGGCCGCTGCCCATCGCGGAGGTTCGGGCCAACGCCCTCGGCGTCATGGACGAACTTGTGGACTCCGGCGTCAAGCTGCTGACCATCGCCTGCAACTCGGCGTCGGCCGCCGTGCTCCGTGACGCCCGTGAGCGGTACACCGCGCGCTACGGCATCCCAGTCATCGAGGTGATCCAGCCCGCCGTCCGCCGGGCTGTCGCAGCAACCCGCACCGGCCGCGTCGGCGTGATTGGAACCTCAGCCACCGTGGGCTCCCGGGCCTACGAGGACACGTTCGCCGCCGCACCCGACCTGCAGATCACCTCGGTGGCCTGCCCGGCATTCGTGCCGTACGTGGAGGCCGGCATCACCACGGGGCCGGAACTGCTCGACGTAGCCCGTGAGTACCTGGAGCCGCTGAAGGCAGCCGGCGTGGACACCGTGGTGCTCGGCTGCACGCACTATCCGCTCCTGACCGGTGTGATCTCCTACGTCATGGGCGAGGACGTCACCCTGGTCTCCAGCGCCGAGGAAACCGCCAAGGACGTCTACCGGGCGCTGGCCAGCAACGGTCTCGAACGCACCGAAGCCGCTGCGCCGGAGCACAGTTTCATCGCCACCGGCGATCCGGGCCAGTTCGAAGCGCTGGCCCGCAGGTTCCTCGGACCGGAGGTGCTCAGCGTCAAGCACGTGGACCACGTCGCGGCGCAGTACCCCACGGGCAGCCTGGCACGGATCACCCCCGAAATGATCGCCGCAGCCCGGGAGGCGGCAGCGCGCCCGCGCATCTCCAACTTCGTCGGGCAGGCCTCTGCCAGCGGTGCAGCCTCCGGGGGGTCCTTCCTGTGAAGCTCACCATCGTCGGCTGCACTGGCTCATTTCCAGGCCCCGGATCACCCGCCTCCTGCTACCTGCTGACCGCCAACGACGGCGAACGGGTGTGGAAGGTGGTCATGGACCTCGGCAGCGGGGCCCTGGGCGCCATCCAGCGCTACACCGACCTCGAGGACATCGACGCGATCTTCCTCACGCACCTGCACCCCGACCACTGCATGGACCTGTGCGGGTTGCACGTTGCCGTGCGCTGGAAACCGGGCGGCTGGGACCGGGGGAGGATCCCCGTCTGGGGGCCTGCCGCCACCGCCGACAGGATGGCCACTGCCTACGGGCTGGACCTGGACCCGGGGATGCACGAGGAGTTCGACTTCACCAACTGGACCGAACGCCAGTCCGTCACGGTGGGCCCTTTCACCGTGACGCCCTTCGCCGTGAACCACCCGGTGGAGGAGGCCTATGCCCTCCGCGTGGAGGTCACCGAGCCGGATCCGGCCGGCGGCACCGCGACCCGCGTGCTCACCTATTCGGGTGACACCGATTCCTGCCGCGGGCTGGAGGAGGCGGCCAAGGACGCCGACCTCTTCCTCTGCGAAGCCGCGTTCGAGGAAGGCCGCGACGACGGCATCAAGGACGTCCACCTGACCGGCAAGCGGGCCGGGGAGGCAGCCACCGCCGCCGGCGCGCGCCGCCTGCTGCTCACCCATATTCCGGTATGGACCTCGCAGACCAAGGTCATGGCCGAGGCGCGTCCCGCCTTCGCCGGCGACGTGGCCGTGGCCGTTGCGGGCGTGCACTACAACGTCTGATGTGGCAGCTGTCTGATCTGGCAATTGCCGGACTGGGGACCTGCCGGACTGGGCACTCGACCGACGTGGCGCCGGCTGACCTGACACGGCATGCCTGTAGCCTCGATAAGCTAAAGGCATGACTTCCGAAGCAACCACTGCCCCCGTCATCCGTGCCGACGGCCGCACCCCGGACCAGCTCCGGCCCATCAGCATCACCCGCGGCTGGTCCAAGCAGGCCGAGGGATCGGCCCTCATCGAGTTCGGCAACACCCGGGTCCTGTGCACCGCTTCCCTCACCGAAGGTGTTCCGCGCTGGCTCAAGGGCGAAGGCCGTGGCTGGGTGACCGCCGAATACGCGATGCTCCCGCGGGCCACGAACACCCGCTCCGACCGCGAGTCCGTCAAGGGCAAGATCGGCGGCCGCACCCACGAGATCTCCCGCCTCATCGGGCGTTCGCTGCGGTCGATCATCGACACCAAGGCCCTGGGGGAGAACACCATCGTGCTGGACTGCGATGTCCTGCAGGCCGACGGCGGTACCCGGACGGCAGCCATCACCGGCGCCTACGTGGCGCTCGCCGAGGCTATCCGCTTCGCCCGCGAGAACAAGATGATCGCCCGCAACGCCCAGCCCCTGGTGGACACCATCGCCGCCGTGTCGGTGGGGATCATCGACGGCATTCCGATGCTGGACCTGCCGTACATCGAGGACGTGCGGGCCGAGACCGACATGAACGTCGTCGTGACCGGCTCCGGCAAGTTCGTGGAGGTCCAGGGAACGGCCGAGGGCGCCCCGTTCGACCGGGAGGAACTCAACAAGCTGCTGGACCTGGCACTGCTGGGAACAGAACAGCTGGCTGCCATCCAGCGCGAGACCCTGGCTGAAGCGCCGTGAGTGAGAACAGCCCCGTGAGCGCGGACAGCGCTTCTCCCGCGCCCCGGCTGGTGCTGGCCACCCGTAACGCCGGAAAACTGCGGGAGCTGCGTGAGCTGCTGCGCGGGCAGGTCCCGGGGCTCGACGTCGACACCCAGGTGGTTGACGCGGCCGCCGTCGGAGCGCCCGATGTCGCCGAGACAGGGGTGACGTTCGCCGAAAATTCGCTGCTGAAGGCTCGGGCCGTGGCCGACGCCACGGGTCTGGTTGCCATCGCGGACGACTCGGGGCTGTCCGTGGATGTCCTCGGCGGCGCGCCGGGGATCTTTTCCGCGCGGTGGGCAGGACGCCACGGCGACGACGTCGCCAACCTGCGCCTGCTGCTGGCCCAGCTGTCCGACGTGCCGGACGGCCACCGCGGCGCCGCCTTCGTGTGCGCCGCGGCCCTCGCCGTGCCGGCGTCGGCCACCGCGGACGGGGCGCGCGAGGTGGTGGAGTACGGACAGCTTGCCGGTACGCTGCTGCGCGAGCCGCGGGGCGAAGGCGGGTTCGGCTACGACCCCGTTTTGGAGCCGCTGGGCATGGACCGCAGCTGCGCAGAGCTCAGCCCGGAGGAGAAAAACGCCATCAGCCACCGCGGGCTGGCGTTCCGTGCGCTGCTGCCCTCGATCGTCGAGGCCCTGCGCTATCCGCTGAAACGGCCGTAAACAGCAGAAAGGCACCTCATTCCTGAGGTGCCTTTCTGCTGTCCGGGTTTCCGGTGGAAGCCGGCCGGATCTCCGGTCAGTCCAGGTTTGTTTTGCGCTCGGCCTCGGGCTCGTGCTCCTCGATGAACTCCTCCACCGGATCGGTCCCGAATGCTGCGGCTTCGCGCTTGGCGGTCATGCCGCGCACCACTTCAACGCCGACCGGGATCACCGAGACCAGGACAATGACGATGAAGATGATGTCCAGGTTCTCCCGCACCCACGGCACCCGGTCGCCCAGCACGTAGCCGAGAAGGGTCACGCCGCCGCCCCACAGAAGAGCGCCGATGACGTTGAAGAGGAAGAACTTGCGCTTGTCCATTTGGGCAACGCCCACGATGACCGGGACAAACGTCCGGATGATGGGAACAAAGCGTGCAAGGATCAGGGCTTTGCCGCCGTGCTTTTCGAAGAACTTGTGCGCGCTGTCCACGTTCTCATGCTTGAACAGCCTGGAATCCGGCTTGTTGAAGATGGCGGGGCCGGCCTTCGAACCGATGAAATAGCCCGTCTGGTTGCCGACGATGGCGGACACGATGATCAGTGCCGCGAAGAGCCAGATGTTGAATTTGATCGTGTCCGTTGCCACGAGCAGGCCCGCCGTAAACAGCATGGAATCGCCCGGCAGGAAGAACCCGATCAGCAGCCCGGTTTCCGCGAAGACAATCCCGCAGACCAGCAGGACAACCCACGGGGCCAGGGCCGGGTCGGCCAGGAACACCTGGGGGTTGAGCCAGTCCGGCAGGAATGATGCCAGATGCGGCTGGACGGGGCCGGCGCCACCCAGCGCGGGCACGGCAAAGTCGCTCAATGCATTTAAGTTCACGTTTCAAGGGTACTTGACGGGTTCCGCGCCCCTGCCGGGCTACAGTTGTCCCCGTGGGTTTGGACTTTACGGCGATCGACTTCGAGACCGCCAACGGCTTCCGCGGTTCGCCGTGTGCCGTTGGCCTCACCAAGGTCCGTGGCGGCGTCATCGTCGAGGAGGCCTCCTGGCTCATGCGGCCTCCGGAAAACCACGACACGTTCGACTACCACAACGTCCGCGTCCACGGCATCCGGCCCGAACAGGTGGCCGGCCTGCCGCGCTTCGGGGAGCTGTTTCCGGAGATCGGCGCATTCATTGGCGGCGACATCCTCGCCGCGCACAACGCCGCCTTCGACCTCGGGGTGATCCGCTCCGGGCTTGAGGTCTCGGGGCTTCCCGGCCCGGCCTACGACTACGTGTGCACCGTGATGCTCTCCCGGCGCTGCTATTCGCTGGTTTCGAATTCCCTGCCCTTTGCCGCCGAGGAGGCGGGCGTGCCGCTCGTGAACCACCACGATGCGGCCGAGGATGCCCGGGCGTGCGCCGGCATCCTCATCGACATCGCGGGGCGCAACCGGGCCAACAGCATCGCCGAGCTCTACCTTTCGCTGGGATTGTCCATACCCCAGCAGCCGGCGTTCGACCCGGCGACCGGCGAGCTTTCCAAGGCGACCGTCTCGGCGCTCGCCGCCGCGGGCGGCACGAGTGTTGCCCGGCCCTTCCGCAGCGGGTGGCCCGAGGAAGGGCCCAACCCCGAGCCGAATCCCGACGCCGAGCCCGGGAATCCGCTGTTCGGACAGACCGTGGTGTTCACCGGCCAGCTCGCGATGCCGCGTCCCGAAGCGAAGACGCGCTCCGCCGAACTGGGGGCGCGTCCGGAGAGCCGGGTCACGGCCCGGACCAGCGTCCTGGTGGTGGGGGACGGCTTCGTGGCCGGCGACCTGCGGTCCGGCAGGCTCACCGGCAAGGCCAAACGCGTCCTGGAGCTGCACGACCGCGGCCAGGCCATCGAGGTGATTTCCGAAGGGGAGTTCCTGCAGATGGTGGGCGGGGCACCGGTGCACCTGGCGAACGCTGCCGCAGATCCTGCAGCCTGCTGAACGGGCCTCCCTCACGTCCTGCCGGTTTTGCGAGAAACCCGGCACGACGTGATGGAGCGTCCTGAAAAACCCGACAGGATCTGATGGAGCGTTGCGGGAAACCCGACAGGATCTGATGGAGCGTTGCGGGAAACCCCACCGGCAGACGGCGAACGGGTAGGCAGGGCCTAAACCCTTCCTCACGTCCTGCAGGTTTTCTCCCGACGCTTCCTCACATCCTGCAGGTTTTTCCCAAACGCGTCCTCACGTCCTGCAGGTTTTTTCCAAACGCGTCCTCGCGTGGCAGGCAGGGGCCGCGGGGCGCGCAGCAAGACTCTGCTTAGGCAGATGTGACCGCAACCAGCTGACTGGCCATGCCGCGGATCACTTCGGGGGCCTCCAGCGCCTCCAGCCAGTCTGCAGGCAGGCAGTCGGTGCCGTAGTACGCGCCCAGGATGTTGCCCGCGATGGACCCAGTGGAATCGCTGTCGCCGCTGTGGTTGATTGCCAGGGCGATGGCGGCCTTGAAATGGTCCACCGGAGCGGTCGCGGCTCCCTGCTGGACCGTTGCCAGCACCGCATAAAGTCCGACGGCGAGGGCCTCCTCTGCGACCCACCCTTCACCCAGTTCACGGACCAGGTCCTCCGGGCTGAGGATTGTGCCGGATGCGGCCTCGCCGGCGAGGCCTATGGCTGCTTCCAGCCGCTCGCGGAGTTCGGGCGCCGCTTCATCATCGGCCAGCACCCGGGCGAGTGCAGCCTCCGCTGCCTGGGCCAGGCTGCTGCCCTGCACCAGGAAATGGATGAGCAGGCTAAAAGCGCCCGCGCTCTGCCGGGCGGAGGGATGCCCGTGGGTGAGCGAGGCGGCGTCGGCGCTCAACTTGTAGACGGAGTCTGCCGGGATATGCGGCACCAGGCCGAAAGGGGCGGAGCGCATTACGGTTCCGCAGCCCTTCGACTCGGGGTTGACCGGGCGGGCGGCCGTTCCCATTTCGCCGGTGGCCAGCCCGCTCAGGCAGGCATTGCCGGGCGCCCGCCGGTGCCGCAGCACCTCCTGGCCGTCAATCCAGCGGGGCTGCGGCCGCGGTGCGGATTCGGGAACGGAAACGCCCTGCGTGTCCAGCCAGCGCAGGTACGCAAGCCACACGCAGGCGTTGGCGTCCGCACCTACACCCGAATTGGCCCACTCCAGGGCCTCGACGATCCCGTCCACCGTGTACAGCGTCATCTGCGTGTCGTCCGAAAAGTGCGTCCCGCCGTCGAGCGCCGCAAAATCCCGGAGGCCGGCAGTGCCGAAACGGCGCCGGATCTCCTCTATCGGGTCGAACTCGACGGCGTAGCCGAGCGAGTCGCCCAGGGCGCCGCCGAGCAGGCAGCCATGGATGCGGGACTCGGGGGACACAACGGTGCCGGGAACAATGCTCATGCAGGCAAATTTACCTGCCCGCCGGAGCTCTCCCGTCCCGATGATTTGCACGCTGCTGTGATCTCGAACTCTGAATGCCGGGGGTCCGCAGACCGGACGATAAGCTCGGATTCAGGAACTGTCCAGACTTTGCTGCCAGACTGCTGGGGCCGGCTCCCCAGGCGAGCGGCGTTCCCCGCTGACCAAAACATAAGGATTTCACCATGAGCACCCCTGTGTCCGTCCCACCGACCGACGGCCGGCCATCCGCCGGTGACAACGGGTTCCGGCCCGGGCTTCTGTCGCGGCTCGGAGCGGAGGCGTTCGGCACGCTGTTCCTGGTGGTCGCCGGGCTGGGCGTGCCGCTCTTTACCCTTCCGCAGTCCAACCCGCTGCCCGGCGCCCTCGCTGGAGGCCTCGCCGTGACGGCGGCGATGCTGGCCTTCGCTTACATCTCGGGCGGGCACTTCAACCCGGCCATCACAGTGGGCAACCTCGTGGCGGGCAGGATCGGCATCGCTGGCGCCGCGGCGTACATCGGCGCGCAGCTGATCGGTGCGGCAGCCGGCGCGCTTGCGCTGTTCGGGATTCTCCGCACTGTGCCCAACATTCCCGACGCCCGGACGGCGTTTGGCACTGTCACCGCCGGCTTCGGTGAGCATTCCGTGATCCAGACGTCGATGGCAGGCGTCCTCCTCGCCGAAGTGCTGGGAGCAGCGCTCCTGGTTGCCGTGTTCCTCGGCACGACGGCCCGCCGCAACATCCACGCGGCCGCAGCCCCCTTCGCCGTCGGGCTGGCCTTTGCGGTGCTGCTGCAGCTGGGCCAGGCCCTTGGCAACGCGCCCTTCAACCCGGCACGGGCCACCGCGTCGGCCCTCTTCAGCAGCAGCTGGGCGCTGGAACAGCTGTGGCTGTTCTGGGTGGCCCCGATCGTCGGTGCCGGTATTGCCGGCCTTGTTTTCCGCGGGTTCGCTGACGCCGGCGCCCGGAGTGCCGCGGCAGACACCGAGCACGCCGGAGCCGCACCGGATGCCGAGGATGAGTTCGACGACGACTCCGACGACTCCGACGACTCAGACGAAGAGCCGGGTGCCGCGGAAACACAGACCGCAAATGGTCGCACCGCCAGCGCTGAACGCCCGGCCGGAGCGCCGGAGGCAGGCCGCGACGAGGCGCGCGACTTCTTCGACGGCCCGCGCAGCCAGTAGTCCTGACGCGCCGAAGCGCGGGGTCGGCAATATTGTCGGTGCCCGCGCTTAGCTTATGAATATGCGGTTATTGCACACTTCCGACTGGCACCTGGGCCGGTCCTTCCATGGCGTCGGCATGCTGGACGCCCAGCGATCCTTCATCGACCAGCTGGTTGCCCGGGTCAGTGAACTGTCCGTCGACGTCGTGCTGATTGCCGGCGACGTCTACGACCGCGCGCTGCCCGGCGTCGATGTCGTCAACCTGCTGGATGACGCCCTGGTCCGGCTAACCGGAGCGGGCGCGCAGGTGGTGCTGACCAGCGGAAACCACGACTCCGCCATCCGGCTAGGATTCGCGTCCCGTCTGCTGGAGAAGGGCGGCGTCCATCTGCGCACCCGCCTCCAGGAGCTGGATGTCCCCGTCACCCTGCCGCTCGGCGGGGCCGGGGCGGACTCGGATGGCCCCGTGCTGGCGATCTACGGGATCCCCTGGCTCGAACCACGCCTTGTTGCCGAGCAGCTTGGCGCGGACACCGCCAGCCACTTCGAGGTCACCCGTGCCGCCACCGAACGCATCAGGGCCGATGTCGCCGCACGCAGCTCGTCCCGGACCGTCCATTCCGTGGTGCTGGCACACACCTTCGCCAGCGGCGGCATCAGCTCGGACAGCGAACGCGACCTGAGCATCGGGGGCGTCGGCGCTGTGCCGCTGGACCTGTTCGACGGCTTCAGCTACACCGGGCTGGGCCATCTGCACGGCCGGCAGTCCCTCTCCCCGGAGGTGCGCTATTCGGGATCGCCCCTGGCGTACTCCTTCTCAGAGGCGAAGCACCTCAAGGGCGGCTGGCTCGTGGACATTGACGGGTCCGGTGTCACCGCTGTGGAGGAGATCCTCTGGGACGCACCCCGGCAGCTTGCCGTCCTCCGGGGAACGCTCGACGAACTGCTGGAGTCGCCGGAGCATGCCTGGGCCGAGGACGCCTACTGCCAGGTGACCCTGACCGACGCCCAGCGGCCGGCCCAGGCCATGGAGCGCCTGCGGGCCAGGTTCCCGGACACGCTTGTCCTCGGCTTCGAGCCGGAAGGGGCCACCGCGGCATCGTCGGCGAGCTACAGCAGCCGGCTGGCCAAGGCCGAGGACGATCTCGCCGTGTGCTGCGGATTCCTCGAACACGTCCGCGGCCGGGAGCCTGAAGCGGCAGAACGGGCCGCTCTCACCGAAGCTTTGGAGAATGTGCGTCTGCAGGAGGCATCACTGTGAGGATCCACCGTCTGGAGATCTCGGCGTTCGGGCCGTTTGCCGGAACAGAGGAAATTGATTTCGACCAGCTGAGCGCCCACGGGCTGTTCCTGCTGAATGGGCCCACCGGCGCCGGCAAGACCAGCGTGCTGGATGCCATCTGCTATGCGCTCTACGGGTCCGTTCCCGGAGCACGGCAGGACGGCAAGCGACTTCGCAGCGACCATGCGGACGCGGCTGCAGAACCGCGCGTGACCTGTGAATTCACCGCCCGGGGAAGGCGGTACGAAGTCTCCCGGTCACCGGCCTGGGACAAGCCGAGCGCCCGCGGACGGAACGGGTTCACCACACAACAGGCCAAGACGCTCCTCCGCGAACGGGTCGCCGGTGCCTGGGTAGAAAAATCCGGCCGGAACGACGAAGCGGGGGCGGAAATCACCGCGCTCCTCGGCATGGACCGGGAACAGTTCACCCGCGTGGTCATGCTCCCCCAGGGAGACTTCGCTGCATTCCTCCGGTCCAAGGCTTCGGACCGCCTCGAGCTGCTGCAGAAACTCTTTGGCACGGAACGGTTTGAGGCAGTGGAGCGGGAGCTGGTGGTCCAGGCCACGGGTGCCGTCAAGGAAGTAGGGGATCTCGAGGACAGGCTGGGCCTGCTCGTGGCGAGGGCCCGGGCGGAGGCCGCGGCTCTCGAAGTCGACTTCGATGCAGCACCGGAATTTGCTGGCGATCCGGAACTCCTGTCCTGGCTGGAGACTGCGGCCAAGGAACGTGCCTCGGTGCTTGCCCGGGACGCAGAATCGTGCGAGGAGCAGCGGCGCGGCTGCGCGGACCAGCTCGAAGTGGAGCTGGCCAGGGAGAGCAGGCGCCTGAAGCTTGCTGCCGCCCTGAGGCGGAGGGCGGACGCAGAGGCCGCCGCGCCCGAACTCGAAAGCGCAGGGGCCGCCCTGGCACTGCACCGGAAGGCAGAACTTCTCGGCGGGCAGCTGAAGTCCGTAGCCAGCGCCGAGGCGATGTTCGCCCGCGCAGAGGAAGCCGCGGACCTCGCCGCCGCCAGCGTGCGGGAGGCAGCCAGGTCCAGCGTCGAATTGGCGGGACCGGAAAACGGCCCCGCAGAACGCGCTGCTGGAGGAGGCGGCCCCGCAGGGCGCAGTGCTGTCGCAGAACACGTTTCCGTTGACGTGGCCGCGGAGCTGTCGCGCCTGCGTTCGCTGGCGGCCGTGATCGGGGAGCGCCTTGCCGACGAGGACCGGCTGGGCGGCCTGCACCAGCGCGCTGCCGGGCTCGTCCAGCAGCGGCAGCAACTCACCCGGGCCGGCGACGACCATGCCGCCCGGCTGCTTTCCCTCCGCACTGAGATGGAGGGCCTGCGCACTACTCTTCAGCCGTTGGAACAGCTGGCAGGTGAATCAGTCCTCCGCACCAAGGAGGCCGCCGACGCGGATGAGCTGGTGGACGTTGTCAGGCGCTACGGCATTGCGGCGGCCGAGTGCGCTGCCGTGGCCGAACGGCACCTCAGGGCCAGGGAACACCACCAGGAAGTGCGCCGGCAGTGGCTGGACGTCCGCGAGGAACGGCTGTCCAATGCGGCGGCCGAATTGGCTTCCCGCCTGGAAAACGGCGCGCCCTGTCCCGTCTGCGGCAGCGCTGAGCATCCGGCGCCGGTGCCTGCGGGGGACTCCGTCCTGGGGCTGGCCGACAGGGAGGAACGCGCCAAGGAGCTCAGCGAGGCAGCCGAGGGGGCACTGTCTGCACTGGAAGCCGAACTGTCCGAGGCCAGGCAGCTGGTTGCCGTTCTCGCCGGACAGGGCGGCGACGCCGATCCCGCCGAAGCGGCCGAGGCAGCCAAGGCCGCCCGGGCAGCCGCTGCCGAAGCAGCAGCCGCCGTAACGGAACTGGCAACCAGCAGGAGCCGGCAGGAGGAGCTGGCCGAACGCATCGACTCCGCGGAGCACCTGCGTGTGGATACGTTGTCACAGCTGGCGCAGACGGAGTCCGCCCTGGCCGAAATCGAGGGGCAGTCCGCCGCGCTGGAATCGTCGCTCGAAGCGCTCCGTGCCGGCCACGCGAGCCTCGTTCTCCGCAGCGAAGCCATCGGCCAGGTTGTTGGCATTCTGGAACAGGCTGATGCTGCCCAGTCACAGCTGGAGCAGGCAGCGGCCCGCGTGGCCGAGGCGCGGACGGAGCTCGACCGCGCCCTTCCCGAGGCCGGATTTGCCTCGGCTGCCGAGGCTCGCCAGGCCCTCCTGCCCGCGCCGGAAGCGGCCCGGCTGGAGTCGGCCGTGCAGGCCGGGCGGGATGAGGAGGTGCGGCTCGAGGAACTGTTCGCCAGCGAGGAGCTCGTCCTGGCAGTCAAGGAGCAGGCCGCCGGCTCTGCGGCCACCGCGGCGGACCTGGATGCGCTGCGGGCCGAGGCGGAGCGGGCCGAGCAGGCCGCAAAGGACGTTGCACTGGCGGCGGGCCTGGCCAAGCAGGCCGCCAGGACGCTCGGGCGCCTGCGCGCCGAGTACGGGGAGCTAGCCGAATCCGGCCGGGAACCGAGGGAACGCGCCGAAGTGCTGAAGGGCCTGGCCGAAGCGGCACGTGGTGCCGGCGACAACAGTTACCGCATGAGCCTGAACGCGTACGTCCTGGCCGCGCGGCTGGAGCAGGTTGCCATTGCTGCATCGGAAAGGCTGGTTGCCATGAGCGACGGCCGCTACACACTCCAGCACTCGGATGCGAGGGCAGCCCGGAACGCCAAGTCCGGGCTGGGGCTGGAAGTCGTGGACGAATGGACCGGGCGCCGCCGCGACACGTCGACACTCTCCGGCGGGGAATCCTTCATGGCCTCGCTGTCGCTCGCCCTCGGCCTTGCGGACGTGGTGCAGCAGGAGGCGGGCGGGGTCGATATTGAAACACTGTTCGTCGACGAGGGCTTTGGGAGCCTCGATGAGCAGGCACTGGAGCAGGTCATGGATGCGTTGGAGGGCCTCCGTGACGGCGGCCGCGTGGTGGGCCTCGTGAGCCATGTGGGGGAGATGAAGCAGCGCATCGGCAGCCAGCTCCAGGTGGTGAAGCAGCGCAACGGCTCGACTGTCCACGTTGTCGATGCGCTCGTGACGGTCTGAACCGGTGACGGCCTGAACCGGTGAAGCCGCTGCCGGGCGGCTTCACCGGTCCGGTACCATGGGACTGTTACCGGGTTCGGCGCATCGGGAGGAGGGACGATGCGCACGACTGAACGAGCCCGGATACATGCACACTCCAACGGCGTCCCAATCACACGCCAACCCTGGCCCCTCCACGCCACCAGCCGGCACCGTCGGCACCGACCCTGGCGGCATCGACGTAGCAGGCACCGTCCCTGCCAGCCCTGAATCTCCCGGCACGGACTTACCTGAAACCGGCACGCCGGCCGCAAAATTCGGCGGCCGCTTCGCCCGCCTGCCGGCCCTGGCCGGCAGGGGATTCCTGCCCCTGGGCCTGTTCGCGCGCCTGCCCCTCGCGATGCTGACGCTGGGAACCCTCACCCTTGCCACCTCGGTCACCGGCTCCTATGCCGTGGGCGGAGCTGCGGCCGGCGCCGTCGGTATCGGCTCGGCCGCAGGTGCGCCGGTCCTCGGCTGGTTGGCCGACCGGTTCAGCCAGCGCCCCGTGCTGCTGGCCGCCGCTGTCCTGAATGTCGTGGCCGTGCTTGCCGTCATCGCCACCGCGTATGTGATTCCGGGCGTGCACGAGGTCGGCGCCGCCTGGGGCGTCATCACGGCCGCGTTCCTGGCAGGAGTCAGCTCCCCCCAGGTCGGCCCGCTGGCCCGCGTCCGGTGGATGGCGCTTACGTCTGACAGCCGGCGCGCAGGGGACAGCACTGACCTCGACGTCGCCTTGTCCTATGAGAGCACGGCCGACGAACTGACCTTCGTGCTTGGTCCGGCCCTCGTGGGCGTCCTGGCCAGCCTTGTGGCTCCGTGGCTCCCGCTGGCCCTGGCCGCAGCGCTGACGCTCACGCTCGTTCCGGCCTTCGCCGTCCACCCGACCCACACGGCAGTCCCGCGCCGGGAAAAGGCCATTACCCGCGGCAAGGCGCCCAGTACCCGGGCAGGCAGCCGCCTCGCCGGGTTGGGCCCGGTGGCGCTTCCTGTCCTGGCCATGGTCTGCATGGGCACCTTCTTCGGTTCGACGCAGGCAGCTTTGAGCGCCTTTTCCGCCGGATTCGCGACGTCGGAGGCAGCCGGGCTCCTGTACGCCGTCATGGGGATCAGCTCGGCCGCGGCCGCCATCTCGGTGGCCTACTGGCCGGCCGGCTTCCCGGTGGCTGCCCGCTGGGTGGCCGGAGCCGCAGCCATGGCCGCGCTGTCGGGGCTGCTGTTCCTGCCAACAGACGGCTGGGGCATGGTGCTGGTTCTGCTCGCACTGGGCCTGCCGGTGGGCCCGGTCATGGTCACGGTCTTTGCAATTGGCGGGATGGTGGCACCGGCGGGCCGGCTGGCGACGGTGATGACGGCGCTCGCCAGCGGCATCGTCGCCGGCACGGCGCTTGGCTCATCCATCGGAGGCCAGCTGGCCCAGGACGCCGGCCACGGCGCCGCCTTCCTGGTCACGGCTGCCGCCGCGGCGGCGCTGTTCGCCCTCGGGGTGGCGGCCGCCGTCGTCGTCCGTTCCAGGCAGCGGGCAGCTCAGGCGAGCTGACTTTCGATCCTGGCCGCGCTGGCGGTCAGGGCAGCGGCCACCGCTTCCGGGTCCTGCGCTGACCGGATATAGACGACGGCGACGGCGGCCGGGCGCCCGCCGGGAACCCGGACGGGGGCGGCCAGTGAGGAGACCCCGGCGATGACTTCGTCATGGCTCGCGGCATAACCGCGCTTCCGGGCCTCGGCGGCCTCGGGGCGGTACGGCACGGCGGGAGCGAGCTGGTTCCACTCCTGCTCCGTCAGCGCGGACTGGATGGCGATGCCGGGCGCGCCGGAACTGATCGGATGACGGGACCCCGGGTGCTGCACCACCGTCGCGGCCGAATGCCGGGGCTCCACCGTCACGAGCGTCACGCAGTCCTGGTGGTCCCATACCGCCACGAAGGCCGTCATGTTGAGACTGTTGGCCAGCTGGGTCAGTTCCGGAAGGGCTGCGGTCTGGAGGTTCCGCGAGACGCCACGCGCCAGCACCGCGAGGCCGGGGCCGGGCTGGACGCGCCCGGCGTCGTCACGTACCAGCAGGGAATGGTCCTCGAGGGTCCGCAGGATCCGATAGGCGACGGAGCGGTGCACGCCCATGGCCTCGGCCAGTTCGGCGATGGTCAGCGGGCGGTCGGCTTCGGCCAGGATTTCCAGTGCACGGATGCCTCGGGAGAGGGTCTGGGAGGGGGAAGCCTGGGCGGGCGCAACCTGCGCTGCGGCACCGGCGTTGGGAGTCATGCTGTCCATCCTAGGCATGTAGGCGGGGCGGCCAGCCACAAGGGCTTGTGCAGCACGTCACCTTGGGCTACGGTTCCATATAGGAATTGCCTGTTCAACTATCGAACAAGTCAACTATAGAACAGTTCATGATGATGGCCAATCCAGCAGCTGGCCCCGACGTTCCGGGCAGAACTTCAGTTCCCCGCGCCCACCGGTTCCGGGGCAGCCTGGGCCGATTTGCCACGGGAGTCGCCATTGTCACGTTCGACGGCGTCACCAAGCGCCACGGGATTACGGTCAACTCCTTCACCGCCGTCTCCATGGACCCGCCCCTGGTCCTGGCCAGCATCGCCCGCACCGCCAAAGCCCACGACGAGCTGGCCGGCAGGCCCTTCACCGTCAACATCCTCGGAGCCGAGCAGCGCCAGCTGGCCATGCATTTTGCGGGACGTCCGGGCCCGGAACCACGATGGGTGGAAGGGGCTACGGCTCCCCGGCTCGCTGGCGTGCTTGCCTACTTTGAGTGCCGGCCCTGGGCGGCGTACGACGGCGGCGACCACACCCTTTATCTCGGCGAGGTGGTGGATTTCGACCACCGGAGCGGCGATGCGCTCGCGTTTGCCAACAGTGCCTTCACCACCATCCCGGAGAGCCAGCTGGGGATAGAAGACCTGCTGTAGGCGCCATTCCTTCACCACCACCAAATTGACAGTTCGACGACGACTGGAGGCAGCAATGGGCATCAGGACCGGCCAGCAGTACCTGGACAAACTCAACGCGATGAGCCCGCACATCGCGATCGACGGCGAGGTGGTCAGCGGGAAGGTCGCCGAACATCCGGCCTTCCGCAACGTTGCCCGGCAGTACGCGAAGCTGTTCGACATGCAGCACGACCAGCGGTACCAGGGCGCGCTGACCTACACCTCGCCGACCACGGGGGACCTTGTCAATGCGTCCTTCCTGGTGCCCCGGACCATCGAGGACCTGCAGCACCGGCGCCGGGCGACCTCCACGTGGGCCGAGGCGACCAACGGATTCCTCGGCCGCACCGGCGACTACATGAACTCCGCGCTCACTGCCCTGGGCGCGGCCGGGAAGTGGTTCTCGCAGGCCGATCCCAAGTTTGCCGAAAATATCAGCAACTACTATGAGTGGGCCCGTGAAAACGACCTGCTGGCAACCCATACGCTGATCCCGCCGCAGGTGAACAGGTCCGTCTCCGGTTCAGAGCAGCTGGGCGGCCAGCTCACGGCGCACGTTGTGGAGGAGCGCGACGGCGGCATTGTGGTCCGCGGCGCCCGCATGCTCGCCACGATCGCGCCCATCGCCGATGAGCTGCTGGTTTTTCCCTCAACGGTGCTGCGCGGCACGCCGGAGGACGCCCCGTATTCCTTTGCGTTCGCCATTCCCAATGACGCGCCCGGGCTCCGGTACCTGTGCCGCACCTCCCTGTACAACGGCGGAAGCGTCCACGACGAACCACTGGCATCCCGCTATGAGGAAATGGACGCCGTGGCCGTCTTTGATGACGTCTTCGTGCCAGGCGACCGCATCTTCATGCTCGGCAACCCGCAGCTGTGCAACTCGTTCTACGCGGAAACCGGCGCCGGTGCCCTCATGACCCACCAGGTTGTCACCCGGACCATCGCCAAGAGTGAGTTCTTCCTTGGCCTGGCCTCCGAACTCGCCGATTCGATCGGCATCGACGGGTTCCAGCACATCCAGGAGGACATCGCCGAACTGATCATCGACGTCGAAATCGGCAAGGCGCTGGTGCGCGCCTCGGAGGCGGACGCCGCACCCAACGAGGCCGGCATGATGCTGCCAAAGTGGACCACGCTCAACGCTGCCCGCAACTGGTATCCGAAGGTGGCGCAGCGTTTCCCGCAGATCATTCGGAAGTTCTCGGCGTCGGGGCTGATGGCCCTGCCCGGTGAAGCGGACGTCAACGGCGAGGCCCGGGCGGACATCGACCTCTACCTGCAGGGGAAGACGCTGACCGGGCCTGAGCGGGTCCGGCTGTTCAAGCTGGCGTTCGACGCCTCAATCTCCGGTTTCTCCGGCCGGCAGTCCCTCTATGAATACTTCTTCTTCGGGGATCCGGTCCGGATGGCGGGGGCGCTGGTCAACACCTATGACCGTGAACCGGCCAGGGCGCGCCTGCGCGAGTTCCTGCACAGGGCTGACTGAGGGGTGCGCCACATCACATTTCCGTAGTATCCTTTGACACTAACTGACCGTTCGATCAGTAAATCGGACGGCCATTCATCACCTGCGGCAGTAGCACTGCCCCCCAGTCACGGAGTTTCAATGACCGCAACTTCACCCGTAGATTCAGAGGCAGGCCCCAGCAGCAAGCGCGAGGAACGCAAAGTCCTTGCCGGCACGCTGGTGGGCACCACCATCGAGTGGTATGACTTCTTCATCTTCGCCCAGCTCACGGCAACGCTGCTGTCCCCGCTGTTCCTGGCCCCGCTGAACGCATCCAACCCCGGCCTGGCGCAGATCCTCTCCTTCGCCCTGATCGGCATCAGCTTCCTGTTCCGGCCGCTCGGCGCCATCATCGCCGGACACCTGGGGGACCGCCTCGGGCGCAAGGCAATGCTCGTGTTCACCCTCATCATGATGGGTGCCGCAACTGCGCTCATCGGCATGCTGCCCACCTACGCCCAGATCGGCGCCTGGGCCCCAGTCCTGCTGATCCTCCTCCGTGTCCTGCAGGGCTTTTCCGCAGGCGGCGAGTGGGGCGGCGCCGCCCTCATGGCTGTAGAGCACGCGCCGCTGCACAAGAGGGGGCTGTTCGGTGCCTATCCGCAGATCGGCGTTCCCGTCGGCATGATCCTGGCCACCGGGCTGCTGTTCTTCCTGAACTCCGGAATGTCGCGGGAAGACTTCGCCTCGTGGGGCTGGCGCGTTCCGTTCCTGCTCTCCATCATCCTGATCGTGGTGGGCTACATCATCCGCCGCGCAGTCGGCGAAAGCCCCGTCTTCAAGGAAATGGCCGCGCGCAAGGCTGAAAGCAAGGCGCCGCTCGGCGAGCTCATCCGCCACCACAAGAAGGCCGTGCTGCACTCCACCCTGATCTTCATCGCCAACAACGCGGCAGGCTACCTCCTCATCGCCTTCTTCATCTCCTACGCCACCCGCATCCTGAAGATGCCGGCCCCGCCGGTGCTGCTCGCCACCACGCTGGCCTCGTTCGGCTGGCTGATCTTCACCCTCGTGGGCGGCTGGCTGTCGGACCGGATCGGCCGGGTCAAGACCTTCCTGACCGGTTACGCCATCGTCTTCGCCTGGATGATTCCGATGTTTGCCCTCATCGACACGAAAAACATCTGGCTGTACGGCATTGCCCTGTTCGTCCTGACGGTGGGCCTCGGCCTGTCCTACGGCCCCATGTCAGCCATGTACGCGGAGATGTTCCCGGCCAACGTCCGGTACTCGGGCATCTCGATCGGCTACGCCTTCGGCGCCATTTTGGGCGGCGCGTTCGCCGCCACGATCGCCGAGTCGCTGCTGCAGAGCACCGGGTGGGCCGGCTCCATCGGCATCTACATCATGATCCTGTGCGTCATCTCGGCCGTTGGTGTGCTGCTGGCGAAGGAGACGCGGGGCCGCCCGCTCGGCGTCAGCCGGCACTAAATGGTCAGCCGGCACTAAATGCGGGCGCCCTGCAACAGGGCGATGGCGTCCTCGTCGCTCAGCTGCTCAAAGTGCCGGTAAAAAGCTCCCACGGCCCGGAATCTTCCCGGCAGGTGGAGGCAAAGGACAGTGCAGACCCGCGACAATGACTTCTCCGCCTCGATCGAACCGACGGGCGCGGCAGCCACCACGGTTGCCGCGCCTGCCATCCGGACAGCCTCGACCGCTGCCCGCATGGTGGCTCCCGTCGCCAGTCCGTCGTCCACGAGCAGGACCGTCTTGCCGTGGATATCCGGGTGTACCGCCGGATAGCTGTCAGCGCGGCGCATCAGTTCGGTCCGTTCCCGGTCCTCCACTTGGTCAAGCCACTCCTGCCGCACGCCGTCGACAAGAATCCGCTCGACGAGAGGCCTGTTGAGCAGCCGGACGATCCTGCCGCCCGAATAGGCCAGCGCGCCGTATGCGGTCTCATCATGCCCGGGGATGCCGAGCTTGCGGACCAGCAGGGCGCCGAACGGCAGGTGCAGGACGTCAGCGGCGGCGACGGCCACGGGGATGCCGCCCCGGGCCAGGCCCAGCACCACCGTGTCAGGGCGCTCGCGGAATTGCGGCAGGGCGGCCGCCAGCTGCCGTCCGGCGTCTTCCCGGCCTTCAAAAACCATGCCCATGGGTTCCTCTTCCGGTGTCTCCCCCCAGGATCCAGCCTACGCCCGTCAGCTCCGGCGGGAGCCGGCATATTCCTGCGGCTTCCCTAACTGCCGAGGAACGAGATGGCCGCCTGCTTGAAGGCGCGGCTGGTGATGGCATTGGTGTGCGTGCGTCCGGGCAGCACCAGCTGCTCGGCCGAAGAGCCGGCGTTCCGTGCCAGTTCGGCCAGCTGCGGCATGGACGCGGCGCGCTCATCGTTCTCGCCGGCCACCAGCAGCACGGGCATGTGCGGCACGGCCTCGGCGGGATCGTACGGCTCTCCCTTGATGGCCTCCACCAGGGACAGCAGGGCGAAGATGTTGTTGGTCGGCAGCGCCTGCGCCATGCTGAGGAGCCCGGCCGTGGACGCGTCGGCAATGGGCGTGCCGTCCGCCAGGTAGCGTTGGGCAGCGATCAGGTCGAAGGCCGCCAGCGGGTCAGCCATGTTCGGTCCGCCCAAGACCAGCCGGTGCACCAGCTCCGGCTGGGTGGCGCCGAACTCCCAGGCGAGCCGGGAACCGAGGGAATAGCCGATCACGTCCAGCCCGCTGGCGGGGTCATCCTCGCGCAGGGGCCGCGCTCCGGCGTCGAACGCGATTTGCAGGAGGTCTGCCCGGATCCGACTGGGCGAGTAGGAGTCCATGTCCTCGGGCGCACCGCTCCGGCCATGGCCGGGAAGGTCGACGGCGATGACCCGGCGGCCGGCCTCCAGCAGTGCCGGGATCCAGCCCGTATCCTCCCAGTTCAGCTTGCTCGATGCGGAGAAGCCGTGAATGAGGAGGATGGGGCGGAGCCCGGCGTCGTTCCGGGGTTCGTGCACTTCGACGTATAGCTGCGGGTCGGTGCCCTCGACCGTGTGGGAGTGCTGTTCGCCGGTGTGTCTGCCGCTCATCGCCTCAGTCCTCGTCAAGTCTCGATCCTTGTCAGTACAGGGCTCGCCAGCGCTGCTTCTTTGCCGGTCCGCCGTGGATGGGCACCACTCTACCTGCCGGCGGACCGGGCAAATCCACGGCTAGCGGCGCCGGGCGCGCCGGCTTGCAGCGATCCGGGCCCCTGCCCAGCAGGCGGCGGCGATGCCGGCGATCAGCAGGAGGGTGCTGACCAGCTGGATGCGGCTGCTCTCGGCACTGAAACCCACCGCGAACACCAGCCCAAGCAGCACCAGGCCGAACACCGTGAGCCCGGGGAAGCCCTTCATCCGCAACGGCAGGGCAGTACCGTCGCGGTCGGCGCGCCGGCGCAGGATCAGCTGGGCCACCAGCGCCGAGCCCCAGACCACCAGGCACGTGGACCCGACGAGCTGGAACAGGGCGGGCAGGATGCGTTCGGGGAAGAGCAGTTCCAGGACTGTGGCGATGAATCCGAAGGCGACCGAGACGCCGACGGCGATCATGGGCACTCCTGCACCGCTGAGCCGGGACAGGAAACCGGGAGCCTCGCCGCGCTCCGCGAGCGAGAACACCATGCGGGACGCGCCGTACAGGTTGGCGTTCAGGGCAGACAGGAGCGCGACGACGGCCACCAGGGTAATTGCCGTGGCGGCACCGGGGATGCGGGCGGAGTCCAGGACGCCGGCAAACGGCGAGGACAGTGCCTCCGAGGTGGCCGGAAGGACGGCCGCGATCACGAAGACCGAGCCGATGTAGAAGACGAGGATCCGCCACACAACTGTGCGGATCGCTTTGGTGACGCTGTGCTCGGGGTCTTCGGTCTCCGCTGCAGCGACGCTGACGATCTCCGTGCCGCCGAAGGCGAATATCACCACGAACAGGGCGGTGGCGATGCCGCCCAGGCCGGCCGGAGCAAAGTCGCCGGTGATGTTGGCCAGCCCCGGGGATGCCACGTCCGGCAGGAGTCCCAGGAGCAGGGCGGCGCCGATGGCGAGGAACAGGACAATGGCGGCCACCTTGAGGATGGCAAACCAGAACTCGAACTCGCCGAAGTTCTTCACACCGGCCAGGTTGATGCCGGTGAACACCACCATGAAGACCAGGGAGAGCGCCCACACCGGAATCACAGGCCAGACAGAAAAGAGCAGCCCTGCAGCGCCGAGCGCTTCGGCGGCGATGACCACCACCAGCTGCAGCCACCAGAGCCAGCCCACCGTTGCCCCGGCGGTCTTGCCCATGGCGCGTTCGGCGTAAACGGAGAAAGCGCCGCTGTTGGGGTTCGCTGCCGCCATTTCGCCGAGCGCCCACATGACCAGGATGATGAGCGTGCCGGCCACCAGGTAGGAGACCAGGACCGCGGGACCGGCCGCCTGGACGCCGGCCCCGGAGCCCAGGAAGAGCCCGGCGCCAATGGCGCTGCCCAGGCCCATCATGGTGAGCTGGCGGGGCTTCATGCTGTGGCGGAGCTGTACCGCGGGTCGCTCTGCTGTGGACTTCATCGTCATGCTGCGTACCTTCTTGGGGTTGGGGAAATGGTCCTTTTGGGACCTTTCGAATTTACACCCAACTTCCGGCCGCAAAGTCCGCAACATTTTGCATCGCGGGCAAGCCGCCGTAGAATCAGTTCAGGTCATTTTGACCATAACTAATTCCGAGCCGGCCGAAGTGCCGGCGATCGCAGCGAAGCGGGTGATTACCGTGTACACCACCTCAGCCAACGTGGCCGAGCGGCAGTCCGCGCCGCCGTCGCTGGCCATCTCCACGGTGATTTTCGCCCTCCGCCCCAGCGAGTCCTCCGGCCGGCCAACACTCTGGCTGCCGCTGGTCCGCCGCATCCGGGAACCGTTCAAAGGCCTGTGGGCCCTGCCCGGCGGCCCGCTGACGCACTCCGAGTCGCTGCAGGACGCCGCCTCACGGAACCTGCGGGAAACCACGGGGCTGGCACCCAGTTACCTCGAACAGCTCTACGCCTTCGGCGGCCTGCACCGCTCACCCACCCAGCGGGTGGTGTCAATCGTCTACTGGGCGCTGGTCCAGCCCACGGAAGCTGCCCTGGCGGACGAATCCGAGAACGTCCGGTGGTTCCGCGCCGACAAGCTCGGCAACCTGGCCTTCGACCACAACGCGATTGTGGACTATGCCCTCTGGCGCCTGCGCAACAAGCTGGCCTACGGCTCCATCGCCTACCACTTCCTGGGCGAGTACTTCACCCTCGCCCAGGTCCGCGAGGTCTATGAAGCCGTGCTGGACACGCAACTGGACCCCGCCAACTTCCGACGGCAGATCAAGTCGACGCCGGAAATCGAAGAAACCGGTGAATACCTCCAGGGCGGCAAGCACCGTCCGCCGCGTCTTTACCGATTCACCGGCCGCCCCGGCCTCGACCCAGATAACAGGAGCAACCCATGAGCAGCGTCAACACTGCCATCCAGCTGATCACGCGTGAACAGGCCGAGAAGGCCAGTGCAACCGGCGCCGGCGGCACCTGCAGTTCAGCTCTTGCCCAGGGCCCCTGGGAGTACGACCTCGCGGAAGCCCTCGCCGGTGTTCCGGCCTACGGTCCCGGCGCTTCCAGCGCCGACGTCGCGCCCGCCGCCACGCCGCGCCAGGGGCAGCTTCCGGAGGAGTACAAGCTGGCCAGCGAAGCCGAGCTGGACACCCGGATCCGGGCTGCCAAGGCGGCACTGGGCGACCGCGCCGTCATCCTGGGCCACTTCTACCAGCGCGACGAGGTTGTCCAGTACGCCGACTTTGTGGGTGACTCCTTCCAGCTGGCCAATGCCGCCCTGACCCGGCCCGACGCCGAGGCGATCGTCTTCTGCGGGGTGCACTTCATGGCCGAAACCGCTGACACCCTATCCAAGCCGGAGCAGGCTGTCATCCTGCCCAACCTCGCCGCCGGATGCTCGATGGCGGACATGGCCGACGCCGATTCCGTGGAGGACTGCTGGGAACAGCTTGAGGAGATCTTCGGCACCGAGCCCGACGCCGAAGGCCGCGTTCCGGTCATCCCTGTCACCTACATGAACTCCTCGGCGGCTCTGAAGGCCTTCTGCGGCCGGAACGGCGGCATCGTCTGCACCTCCTCCAACGCCAAGACGGTGCTGGAGTGGGCCTTCGAGCGCGGCCAGCGCGTCCTCTTCTTCCCGGACCAGCACCTCGGCCGGAACACGGCCAAGGCCCTGGGTGTCCCGCTCGAGCAGATGCCCATGTGGAACCCGCGCAAGGAACTTGGCGGCAACGAGGAACAGGCACTGCTGGACGCCCGCGTCATCCTCTGGCACGGATTCTGCTCGGTCCACAAGCGCTTCAGCGTTGCCCAGATCGAGAAGGCCCGCGCCGACTTCCCCGGCGTCAACGTGATTGTGCACCCCGAATGCCCCATGGAAGTGGTGGACGCAGCCGACTCCGCCGGCTCCACGGACTTCATCCAGAAGGCCATCGCGGCAGCCACCGAACCCACGGTCTTCGCGATCGGCACCGAGATCAACATGGTGAACCGGCTGGCTGCCCAGTACCCGCAGCACACCATCTTCTGCCTGGACCCGGTGATCTGCCCCTGCAGCACCATGTATCGGATCCACCCCGGCTACCTGGCCTGGGTCCTCGAAGAGCTCGTCGCCGGCCGGGTGGTCAACCGCATCACCGTGGACGACGACGTGCAGCAGGACGCCAGGACAGCACTCGAACGCATGCTCGCCGCCAAGCCCTGATAGGGAGCCCACAATGACCAGCGATAACGGAACGGCCGGCCGCCGGCGGCTCGCCGTCGTCGGCAGCGGCATCGCCGGCCTCTACGCCGCCCTGCTCGCGGCGGAGGCCGGCGCCGACGTGGTGCTGCTGACCAAGGGCGCACCCGCGGAGAGCAACACGTACTTCGCGCAGGGCGGCATTTCCGCCGTCCTCGATGAGCCGTCACCCGGCGACACCGTGGCCGCCCACATCGCCGACACGCTGAAGGCCGGTGCCGGGCACTGCAACCCCGCGGCCGTCCGCATTCTCTGCACCGAGGCGCGCCGGGACATCGCCGGGCTCGGACGCTTCGGCGTCCGCTTCGACCTTGACGACGACGGCGACCCGGCCTTGGGCCTGGAGGCCGCCCACTCGGCGCCGCGGATCCTGCACGCCGGCGGCGACGCCACCGGCGCCGGGATCGCCAACGCCCTGATCTGCGCCGTGCTCGCCGCGCAGGCCACAGGCAGGATCCGGCTGCTGGGCCACGCCACGGTCACCGCCCTCCTGCAGCAGGGCCGGCGGGTCACCGGTGTTGAGTTCCTGCAGGATGGAAGGGCAGGCAGCCTCCAGGCCGACGCCGTGCTGCTGGCCACCGGCGGGGCAGGACAGCTGTTCGCGCAGACCACGAACCCGTCCGTTGCCACCGCCGACGGGCTGGCCCTCGCCTGGCGCGCCGGCGCCGCCGTTGCGGACCTCGAGTTCTTCCAGTTCCACCCCACGTGCCTGGTCCGGCTGGGCGGGGGAGCAGGGGCTGAGTACGGACTGGACCCGCTGCTGATCTCCGAGGCCGTCCGCGGCGAGGGTGCCATCCTCGTCGATGCGCACGGCCGCCGCTTCCTGCACGGGTACCACCCGGACGGTGAACTCGCCCCGCGCGATGTGGTTTCGCGCAGTATCGCCCTGCACCTGGCCGCGCTGGGCGACCCCAACGGCCACGTTTACCTCGACGCCCGGGGTCTCGAGGAAGCACGTGGAGCAGGCTTCCTGGCCAAGCGCTTCCCGACCCTCACGCAGCGCACCCGCGAAGCCGGCATCGACTGGACCCGGGAGCTGGTGCCCGTCGCGCCGGCTGCGCACTACTGGATGGGCGGCGTCTCCACCGACCTGCACGGCCGCACCACCGTCCCCGGCCTCTATGCCGCCGGCGAGGTTGCGTGCACCGGAGTCCAGGGCGCCAACCGGCTCGCCAGCAACTCCTTGCTTGAAGGACTCGTCTTCGGGCGGCGGGCTGTTGAGGCGTTCCTGGTTGAGCCGTCGCAGGACAGCACTACTCCGCGTCCCCACGATCGCCCTAACCTCGCAAGCTCGGCCAGGGAACCCGGATCGCGTGGGCCCAGGGCCGCTGGCGGCCTCCCCTTGACGCACGCTTCCGTAGCACTGTCCCGCGACTTCGCGGCGGACGCCCGAACTTCTTCGACCTACCCCGAGAGCGTTTTGGAGGATGTTCCCGAACTTCGGGTAGCGCGGGAGCTCGACCCGCTGCCTCGAACCGGACCTATCGATGACTTCGCCGTGGAGCCGGGGGAGTTTTCCCGCGAGAGCCTGCGGCGGTTGATGACTGCCAAGGCCGGGGTGTTGCGCAGCGGCGACTTGCTGCGGGAGGCCGGAACCACGCTTGCCGGGTGGTTTGAAGACGTGTGCCCGGAAGTCGCGCCGCTGAGCGCGGACCCGCGGGCCCATGAGGACGCCAACCTGCTGCTCGCCGCGCAGCTGCTGGTCCACGCGGCGCGGGAGCGAACCGGCTCGCTCGGCGCGCATTACCGGGACGACAGCCTGGCGGAACCCGCAGTTCCGGACACCCTAGACGAAGCATTCAGAATGAGCCCGAAAGCGAGCCTTGTCCATGACTAGCCTGACCCTCCCTGCAGCACCCGTCCGCGAGATCCTGGAGCGGGCCTTTGCGGAGGATGCACCCAGCGGCGACATCACCTCGCAGCTGCTGATCCCGGCAGAGGCCCGGGCCACCGCGGTCCTTAACGCCCGCGTCCCGGGAGTCTTCAGCGGAGGCAGCGTGTTCCGCGACGCGATGCTGATGGTTGACCCGGACACGCAGGTGGAGCTGCTCGTGGCAGACGGCGAGGCATTCGCCGCCGGAACGAAGCTGGCACGGGTCACCGGCCGGGCGCGCAGCGTGCTGCTGGCCGAGCGGGTCGGCCTGAACCTGGCTCAGCGGATGAGCGCCATCGCTACCAAGACGGCGGAATTCGTAGCCTTGGCCGCCGGCACCAAGGCCCGCATCACGGACACTCGCAAAACCACTCCGGGCCTGCGCGTCCTGGAACGGTACGCCGTCCGGTGCGGGGGAGGCGCCAACCACCGCTACAGCCTTTCCGACGCCGTGCTGGCCAAGGACAACCACCTCGCCGTCATGACCGGGGGAGACCCCGCACGATTGACCGAGCTCCTCGCCGGCGCGAAGGCGCAGCTGGGGCACACCACACACTTCGAGGTGGAGGTGGACAGTGCCGAGCAGATCGAACCCGTCCTGGCGGCCGGCGTGGACACCATCATGCTGGACAACTTCGCCATCGAGGAACTCCGCGCCGGGGTCCGGCAGGTCGCCGGCCGGGCCGTGGTGGAAGCCAGCGGCAACGTCAACCTCCGCACCGTGGCCGATATCGCGGCCGCCGGCGTGGACGTCATCTCCGTCGGAGCCCTGACGCACAGCGTCACGGCACTGGACCTCGGCCTGGACGTCGAACTGACAGTGGGGTGAGCACACCATGATCTTCCTGGACGCAGCAGCCACAACACCCGTCCGCCGGGAGGTGCTGGAGGCCATGTGGCCCTACCTCACCGGCGAATTCGGCAACCCCTCAAGCCACCATTCGCTCGGAGACTCTGCCGCGCGGGCGCTCGCGGATGCCCGGAAGGCCGTGGCCGGGGTGCTGGGCTGCCGGCCGGGGGAGATCACGTTCACCTCCGGAGGGACGGAGGCGGACAACCTCGCCCTCAAGGGGATTGCCCTGGCGCGGCAGGCCGCGGACCCGGCGCTGAACCGGGTGGCGATCAGCGCCGTCGAGCATCCTGCCGTGGAGGAGTCCGCGCGATACCTTGAGCGCTTCCACGGCTTCACCGTGGATGTGGTGCCGGTTGACGGGGACGGAAGGGTCGCAACGGAGGCGCTTGCCGCCGTGCTGCGGGATGAAACCGCGCTGGTCAGCATCATGTACGCCAACAACGAGGTGGGCACGGTCCAGCCGGTGGCCGAACTGGCGGCTTTGGCGAGGGGGCGGGGGATCCCGTTCCACACCGACGCCGTCCAGGCCGCCGGCTGGCTGCCGTTGGATGTGAGGGCGCTCGGGGTGGATGCGCTGAGCATCTCCGGGCACAAGCTCGGGGCGCCCAAGGGCAACGGCGTCCTGTTCGTGCGCGGCCGGACCCGCATGGAGCCCCTCCTGCACGGCGGCGGCCAGGAACGCGGCCGCCGCTCCGGCACCGAGAACGTTGCGGGCGCCGTGGCCCTGGCCACCGCCCTCACCCTGGCGCATGCCGACCAGCCGGCGCTCGCGGGCCGCGTCATTGGCTTGCGGGACCAGTTCATCAAAGAGGTGCTGCACAGCGTCCCCGGAGCACTGCTGACCGGTCACCCGACCGAACGGCTGCCCTCGGTGGCATCCTTCTGCTTCCCGGGCACCAGCGGGGAGTCCGTGCTGCTGGAACTCGAACGCCAGGGCGTGGTCTGCTCCAGCGGATCGGCGTGCGCGGCGGGCTCGGATGCGCCGTCCCCGGTGCTGGTGGCACTGGGCATCGGGGCCGAGGTGGCACAGACGGCCGTCCGCTTCAGCTTTGATTCCTCGGTGACCGCGGCGGACCTGGAGGCTGCCGCGGCGGCGGTGACGGCCGCCGTCGGAAGCGTCCGGAACCTGGGCCTGATTCCGGGGTAGGCTGCCGGTCAGGTAGCGGCTGTGACGGGGTTGGAGAGCTCGCCGATTCCGCCCACCCGGCACGTGACGGCGTCGCCCGGCTGGATGCCGGCGCTGGCCGCCGGGAATCCGGTGAGCACCAGGTCGCCGGGGTGCAGGGTCATGAACGACGTCAGGTAGACGAGGATCTCGTCCACCTTCCAGCCCAGGTCTGCGGTGCTTGCCGCCGGCAGTTCGGTGCCGTTGTGCACCACGCCGACCGGCAGGTCCGCGTGGTCCAGCCCGGTTACGATCCAGGGCCCCGCGGGCGTGAAGGTGTCCTGGCTCTTGGCGCTCAACCAGAGCTCATCGGTCCCTTGCAGCCTGCGGGCGGTGACGTCGTTGGCGATGGTGTAGCCCAGAACCGCTGTCCGGGCGTTGTCGAGGGTCAGGTTTTTCGCTGTCCGGCCGACGACGACGGCCAGTTCCGCTTCCGGCTCCACCAGGCCGATTCCGGCCGGCAGTTCGATCGCCTCGCCGGGTCCGATTACGCTGGTGGCCGCCTTGTGGAAGGCCTGGGCCGGAAGGTCCCGGCCGGCCTGCCCGGTGTTGTGGGCCATCCCCAGGACATTCGCAGGCACGCTCGGTGCCAGGAAGGTGAAGCTGTCCTCGGAGACCTGGGCGCCGGGCTCCCATCCCTGCCGGTGGTTACTGGCGGCGTTGGCCCGTGAGCCAGGGAACGGCGACTCCACCACGGTCCAGGTCCGTCCCGCGGTGCCCCCGAAATCCTTGGCGTCGTTGGCCACGAAAAACTGTTCGGGAAGCTGGGACTGTGCAATATGCGGGGACTGTGCAGGGGCGAGGGGGCGGACGCGGGCGATCCGGCGCGGGACGGGTGGGGTCATTCAGCCATCGTATGTGCCGGGTGGAGCAGCCGGGGACTGCGTGACGTCAGTACAGCTCGCCGACGGGGATCTCCACGGCAAGCCGGTTGGCGGGGCCGGCGAGCGGGCAGGCCCAGGCCTCGTTGTAGGCGCACGAGGGGTTGTAGGCGAAGTTGAAGTCAAGCACGTACTGGGCCTCGGACCCGGAACCGCGGATGCCATGGAATGCCCCCTTGATGGTGTCCAGGAGGTAGCGGCCGGCGCCGTAGCTGCCGCCCGGCTGTCCGGCCGTGGCGTCGCGGAACGGGACGAAGATCCCGCCGCCGTAGCCCAACAGCTTCCACACGGCCAGCTGCCCCATCTCGGGAAGGTCGAACGTACCCAGCCGGACAAACCTCACCAGCCCGTCCGTTCCGGTTTCGACGTTCATCTCCTGTCCGGCGCCCTCCTTGGTCAAGGGAACGTAGAACCGGTAGATGGGATCGTAGTCAGCCGTCTTCAGACCGTAGAAGGACGCCTTGGCCTCGGCGGTCAGGGCCGACGCCGGATGCGTGCCGAACATGCGGTCACGCTCCTGGCGCCAGTAGGCGTGGGCTTCAGCGGGACTGTCCGCGGCGATCTTGCGCACCGTGTCGTAGAGGGCAAACGTCCGCAGCCGCCAGTCTGCAATGTCGACGGCGGACATGTCCGCCAGGGTCTGTTCCGCTGCATCCAGTTCGTGTTCGGCCATGATCACAGCCTATTGCCAATTCCAGTCGTGGGCTGGGGCGGGGGCCGGAGCACAGGGCGAAACGCTGGCCCGCAACCTGCGGCCAGGCCCGGCGTCCCCAGCCTCCCAGTTCAATACAGCTAGGCTGGAGCCATGACAGGGATCACGGCCTCTGGACGTACGGCGATCGCCGCCGTCGTGCTGTTGACGGCAGGGCTGCTGGCTGGCTGCAGCAGCGGCGGCAAAGGTGCGCCCGCCTGGACAGCGGAGCCGGGCACCAGCCCGGCGAGCGGTGCGGCCACGGGTTCCGCAGGTCCCTCCCCAACGGCATCCGCCGGTGCCTCCGCCTCGGCCGGTGCCACGGCAGCGGCGTGGAAGGTCTTCACCGACCCCGCCAAGACCGTGAGCTTTGACCTTCCGCAGGACTGGATCGCCCAGTCGGTGGAACCTGACAAGGGAACCCTTCCGGGTGCCGTGAAGATTGAAGTCAAGGACGCAGAAGGCACGTATCTGGCCACCCTGCAGACAGGCCTGCCCAGCAGCACCGCAGCGAGCTGCCCGGCTTCTGCCCGTAAGTCATACGTCGTGGTCAGCAGTGTCCCGGTGGAGCTGCCACACAGCGGCGGGGAGGGGACCATCGACCCGCATGTGGTGTTCAGGGTGATCCAGGGCTACCGGTACTTCGGCTCCTACGGCATCACCAACATGGTGGGTGGCGCCGATTCCAAGGCCTGCCAGCTGCAGAATGTGGTGCAGGGCCTGGCGGGCAAGGGGAACTACTCGTTCAGCGACGTGCGCTCGCTGAAGGCGTTCGCGCCGGATGAAAAGGTGGCCCCCGCCAAAGCCTTCGACACCCTTGACCAGGCCGCCGGCTACGTCAACGAGGGCGCCGAATTCGCCAACGTCCAGCGGATGCTAATGTCTCTGGAGATCAAGAACTAGTCCCGCTGCGCCTCCGGCACACCCCAGCCCGCAGCCGCGGCTGACGCCTCACACCCCGGAGACCCATGGAACGAACTGTTGCTTCCCGCCTGGTATTTAAGACTGTGGCCGACACCAAGGTGGCCATGGCCATCGCCGTGGCGAGGAACGCCGGCTACACGTCTTTTGAGGAGGACCTCAGCGTGACGGCGGACGGGAAACAGGTTCCGCTCACTGAGCTTTCGGACCATCACGGCGGCAGGTTCCACTACATGGAGTTCGCGGACCCCACGGAAGTCACCGTGGATTATTCGGCGACTGTCGGGGGCCGGGCGGAACCCGCCGAGGCCTCACTGATGGAACTGATCAGGTATGTCCGGCCCAGCCGGTATGCAGAGTCCGACCGGCTGCTTCCCACGTCCTATGCGGAGTTCGGCGGACTCCAGGGCGGGGAGCTCCTGCAGGCTGTGCGCAACTGGGTGTTCAGCGAGCTGCGCTACGTCAGCGGTTCTTCCCGGGGAACGGACGGCGCCGTGGAGACCCTCCTGCACCGGCGGGGCGTCTGCCGGGACTACGCGCACCTGGCGATCTCTCTGCTCCGGGCGAAGAACGTGCCCGCCCGGCTGGCGGCCGTCTACGCGCCGGGGCTTTCCCCGATGGATTTCCATGCCGTCGCCGAGGCCCATGTCAACGGGGCCTGGCACGTGATCGACCCCACCGGCCTGGCGCCCCGGGAGGCCATGCTGCGCATCACGGCCGGGCGCGACTCCTCGGACACGGCGTTCCTGTCCACCGTGGGCGGAAGCCTGTCCCTCAAAGAGATCCGGGTGTCCGCGACCGTGGACGGTGAACTCCCGGCGGAGGAGCCGGACAAGCTGGCAGTGATCCGCTGACTGTTTGCCGCTGACTGCAGCAGGGCGGAAGGCAAGCTGCGGCGGGACTGGCGTCCCGCCGTCGGGCATCTCCTGCCGTCCCGCTAACGGGGTGGCAGCGACGCGCGCAGCTTCTCCGTGAGCCGCAGCAGTTCCCGCTGCTCCGCCGCCGTCAGCGCCGGGCCAACGAGCTCGGCGATGTCCCGCACATGCTCCCGGCCGATTTCCTTCTGCAGCGCGGCACCCTCCTCCGTCAGCCGCAGCAGCACGCCCCGGCCGTCGTCCGGGGCAGGCATGCGCTCCAGCAGGCCGCGCTTCTCCAGCCGGTCCACCAGCCTGCTCAGGCTGGACTGGCTCAGCAGCACATTGTCGTTCAGCTCATTCAGGCGAAGCCAGCCGGACGGGCACCGCGACAGGGTGAACAGCACGTCGTACTCGTTAACTGCCAGGTTCCGGAAGGCCGGCCCAGACTGTAGCCGGCGCATCACGGCCACCTGCGCCCGGAACAGCGACTCCCAGGTTTCAGCGGCCAGCCGGACTGTAGACGTCGACTTCCCGGACGTCGACTTCCCGGACGTCGACGGCCCGGGCGCCGAGCGCCCGGACCTCGACTCCCCGGACGTGGCCGGGGTGTTCCTCGGTGTCACCGTGACTCCGTCGGGGAGCCTGCGGCGGCAGCGGTGTCCTGGCCGATTCCGGCGGCAGCGTCCTCACCGGCAGCCCCTTCGGCGGCAATCCGGGCCGCGACGCGTCCGGCGTGCGTGGGCGGGGCCGGGATGTGCGCCGGCGTGCGGTCGGCGTACTCCTTGCGCAGGACCGGCAGGACTTCCTCGCCGAACAGGTCCAGCTGCTCCAGAACGGTCTTCAGCGGCAGGCCTGCGTGGTCGATCAGGAACAGCTGGCGCTGGTAGTCACCGAAGAACTCGCGGAAGGTCAGGGTCTTCTCGATGACCTCCTGCGGGCTGCCGACGGTGAGCGGTGTCTGCGACGTGAAGTCCTCCAGCGACGGGCCGTGGCCGTAGACGGGGGCGTTGTCGAAGTACGGCCGGAACTCCCGGACAGCGTCCTGCGAGTTCTTCCGCATGAAGAACTGCCCGCCGAGCCCCACGATGGCCTGGTCTGCCTTGCCGTGGCCGTAGTGCTCGTAGCGCTCGCGGTACAGGCCGATCAGCTGCTGGTAGTGCTCCTTGGGCCAGAAGATGTTGTTCGCGAAGAACCCGTCGCCGTAGTACGCCGCCACCTCCGCGATCTGCGGCGTACGGATGGAGCCGTGCCACACAAAGGGGGCCACGCCGTCGAGCGGGCGGGGGGTGGAGGTGAAGTTCTGCAGCGGCGTGCGGAACTTTCCGGACCAGTTGACGGTGTCCTCATCCCACAGCTTGCGGAGGAGGCTGTAGTTCTCGATGGCCAGCTCGATCCCGTCCTGGATGTTCTTGCCGAACCAGGGGTAGACCGGAGCGGTGTTGCCGCGGCCCAGCACCAGGTCAACGCGGCCGTCGGCCAGATGCTGCAGCATGGCGAAGTCCTCGGCGATCTTGACCGGATCGTTGGTGGTGATCAGCGTGGTGGCCGTGGAAAGCGTGATGCGCTCGGTCTGCGCGGCGATGTATGCGAGGGTGGTGGTGGGGGAGGAAGAGAAGAACGGCCGGTTGTGGTGCTCGCCGAGGGCGTATACATCCATGCCGATCTCTTCGACCTTCTTGGCGATGGCCACGGATGCCTTGATGCGCTCGTGCTCCGTGGGGGTCCGGCCCGTGGTGGGGTCCTGGGTGATGTCGCTGACGCTGAATACGCCGATCTGCATGATGTGCCTTCCGTTCGCCGAAGTAGTCCGGGCCTGCATTACCAGTGTACCCGATTTACATGCATTTGCATGTACCCACCTCAACGTCCCCGGCGCCAGGATATTCCCGGTCCCCGCGACGAGCCGGCCAGCCGTGAAACGTCCGCGCCTAACTGGAGCGAAGTTGCCCCCGGATCCTGTCGGCATAGTCGTCGTAGCTGGCCATGACATCGACCAGGTCAAGCATCGGCGGAAAATCCTCCACGGGCTGGTGCTGGGCAAGGAAGACCGCCGTCTGTTTCACGATCTCCGCTTCATCGACATCATCCAGGCCAAGCTCCTCAATGACCTCGGGGTCTGCCCGGAACCAGGATTCGATGACCCCGCCCTCGATGGTGGCGCGCACCACGAACTGGTGCTCGGTCACGGGTTCCACGCTAAATTGCTCGCTCATGAGGCTCACTCTAGCCCTCAAGACCTGTTCCGGGACCAGCAGAAGTCGCAGGCGAGGAACCAGCCCGGACGGGAATCAGTCGGGGGAGCCGGGGGCGGCGCGGCGGCCGCTGAGCTTGGGCACCATGCCGGTGGTCCAGTCGGCAAATTCGGCATCGACGTCGTCATCCGCAGGGGAGAAGCCGGGCCGCTCCTTGAGCTGGCGCAGGAGCTCCTTTTTCTCCTTCCGCCCCTCCACCAGCCGGTACAGCACGGGAACCAGGACCAGCGTGAGCGCGGTGGAGGAGACGAGGCCGCCGATCACCACGATGGCCAGCGGCTGGGAAATGAACCCGCCGCCGCCCGTCATGCCAAGAGCCATGGGGGTGAGCGCGAAGACCGTAGCCAGCGCGGTCATCAGGATGGGCCGGAGCCGCTGCCGGGCGCCGTGGGTGATGGCGTCGGCAACGCTCATGCCGGGCGTGCCGCCGGCTGGCTTCCGGTACTGGTTGACCAGGTCGATCAGCACAATCGCGTTGGTCACCACGATGCCCACCAGCATCAGCATGCCGATCAGCGACGGCAGCCCCACCGGCACCCGGGTGACCAGCAGCAGGGCCACCGCTCCGGTCGCGGCGAACGGCACTGAAACGAGGAGGATCAGCGGCTGCACCAGGGACTTGAAGGTCGCCACCATGATCACGTAGACGATGGCGATGGCGGCCAGCAGCGCGAGGCCGAGCTGGCGGAACGATTCCGCCTGCTGGGTGGTGGCAC
Organism: Arthrobacter sp. NPDC057009; assembly: GCF_042673905.1. Lineage (NCBI taxonomy): Bacteria > Bacillati > Actinomycetota > Actinomycetes > Micrococcales > Micrococcaceae > Arthrobacter > Arthrobacter sp. NPDC057009. The sequence continues at coordinate 162,046 of NZ_JBHUSB010000001.1, read as the reverse complement.
CGCCGATCGCCGCCGTCACGCCGGCGGGAAGATCCACGGCCTTGAGGCGCTGCTGCACCTCGGCGCTGACGGCGCCCAGGTTGGATCCCGACGGCGTGACGGACACCTGCGCGGTCCGCTGGCCGTTGCTCGAGGTGATCGAGACGGGGACGTCCACCTGTTCGACGGCGGCAATCCGGCTGAGCGGGACCGGCCCGGAGGCGGTGGGCAGCGGGATGTTGCGGACGGCGGCGATGCTGGTGAAGCGTTTGCCCTCCCCGATCTGGACCGGGAAGTCGTCCGTGTCGATGCGGACGGTGCCTGCGGGGACGGGGCTGATGGTGGACGCCAGGACGCCGGCCACCTGCTCTTCGGTCAGGCCAGCGGCAACAGCCTTGGCCCGGTCGACCCGAACCTGCACCACGGGCTGGCTGGCTGCCAGGTTGGTGGTCACCTCACTGCTTCCCGGTACTCCGGCCATGGCCTTGACCATGGCGTCGCTGGCCTTCCTCAGGTCCTCGGAGGTGGCTGCCTTCAGGGTGATGTCCACGGTGGAGGACGTTCCGAAGCCCCCCTGCTGCGAGCCGACGGAGATCTTGCCGGCAGCACCCGCCGCGGCGAGTTCGCTGCGGACAGTGTCCTGCAGCCTGCCCTGGTTCATTTTTTCGTCGGTGACAACGGTGAAGGAGGAATTGGAGGCGCCCGAGGACGTCAGTGCGGTGAAACCCGCCTGCGCATTGCCGGAGGTCACCTGGACGTCCTTGATCCCGTTGATGCCCATGAGCACGTCCTCGACCGTCCGGGCCGCGGCGCTCGTGTCTTCCAGGCTCGTCCCGGCAGGAAGTTCCTGTTTGACCGTCATGCTGTTCTCCCCGGACCGGCCCAGCAGGTCGGTGGCGAGCAGCGGCGTCATTGCAGCGGTTCCGCCGAGGACCAGGACCGCGGCGATCAGCGTGATGACCGGGTGCTTCTGGGTTTTGTTCAGCACGGGCAGATAGCCGCGCTGGAGGAGGCTGCGCTGTTCGGCTTCGTGTGCCTGCGCCTGCACTTCGCGGGCGGAGCGCGGGGCATCATCGGCGCTGCCGTTGGCGGGGCTCTTCAGGAACCAGTAGGCGAGCACGGGGACGATGGTCAGGGACACCAGCAGCGAGGAGAGCAGGGCAATGGTGACCGTCAGGGCGAACGGGCGGAACAGTTCGCCCGCGAGCTCGCCGACGAAGGCGATGGGAAGGAAGACGGCCACGGTCGTCAGCGTGGAAGCGGTGATGGCGCCGGCCACCTCGCGGATGGAGGTGAGGATCGCGGTGAGCTTGGCCTCGCCGTAGCTCAGGTGCCGCTTGATGTTTTCGATCACCACGATGGAATCGTCCACCACCCGGCCGATGGCGATGGTCAGCGCCCCGAGCGTGAGGATGTTCAGCGAATACCCCGTGCCGGACAGGCCGATGAAAGTGATCAGCAGCGACAGCGGAATGGAGACGGCCGTGACCAGGGTGGACCGGACGGACATGAGGAAGAGGAGGATGACGGCCACCGCGAAACCGAGGCCCAGCAGCCCCTCCGTCGTCAGGTCCTTGATGGACTTCTCGATAAAGGGTGCCTGGTCGAAGACAGGCGTGAACCTGGCGTTGGAGCCAAGCTCCGCCTCGAGCTGCGGCAGCAGATCCTTCACCGCGTGCGAGATCGCCACGGTGTCGCCTTCGGGCTTCTTGGTCACGGAGATGGCCAGCGTTTCGAGGCCGTTTGTCCGGGTGATGGACGTCCGCTCGTCATCCTTGATGCTGACGTCGGCCACAGAACCGATGGTGGTGCCGGCCTTGGCCCCGCTGAGCGGGAGGGCCTTTACCGCGGCCACGGAGTCGACCGGGCTGCCGATCTGCAGGGAGAGGTTTTGGCCTTTCTCCTCGATGGTGCCCGCCGGGACAAGGTCCCCGTTGTTGGTCAGGGCGTTCCGGATCGACTGGATGCTGGCATCCCCGGAGGCCATCCTGGCCGTGTCCGGCTGGATGAGGATGTGCCGGCTGGCGCCGCCCGTCACGTCGGCGCCGCGGACGCCGTCTAGCTTTTGCAGCCTCGGCACCGAAAGGCGCTGAAGGTCCGTGTTCAGCTCACTTAGCGGCTTGTCCGACGAAACCGCGAGGAAGACGATCGGGAAGTCGCTGATGCTCCCGGCGATTGACTGCGGCTGGACGTCGTCCGGGAGCGTGCGCTTCGCGTTGGAAATGGCCCGGTCGATCTGGTTCCGGGCACGGTCCAGATTGGAGCCATAGGTGAATACGAAGCTGATCTGCGAGACGCCGTTGCGGGAGGTGGACGACGTCGACTCCAGCCCTTCGACGCCGTTCAGTGCCGTCTCCAGCGGCCGGCTGACCTGCTTGTCCACCACCTCGGGGGACGCCCCGGGCATCGACGTGATCACCGTGATCCGCGGGAACTCAATCGAGGGAATGAGTTCCTGCTTCAGCGAGGACATGGTGATCACGCCGAACACCGAGGCGAAGATGGTGATCAGCGCGATGAGCGCGCGGTTCCCGAGGGATAGCTGGGCCAGCCGGAACATCGCATGATCTCCTGGGTTAGCGCTGGACTGCGGGCGATACTTCCAGCTGGAGGCTCTTGGCCGTGGCCTTTTCAAGCTCCGCCGCCAGTTCCGGGTTCTCGTTGAGCTTGACGCCGTAGCCGGGCATCATCTCCTTGAGCTTGGACTGCCAGCCCTTGAAGTTCTTGGGGAAGGACTTCTGCAGGAGTTCGATCATGATGGGCACGGCCGTGGACGCCCCCGGCGAGGCGCCGAGGAGGGCGCCGATGGAACCGTCGCGTGCGGCGATCACCTCGGTGCCGAACTGCAGGACACCGCCCTTCTTCGGATCTTTCTTGATGATCTGCACGCGCTGGCCGGCGGTGATGAGTTCCCAGTCGCCGTCCTTGGCCTCGGGGTAGTACTCGCGCAGTGCCTCCACCTTGTCAGCGTGGCGCTTGGCCACCTCCTTGACCAGGTAGGCGGTCAGGTCCATGTTGTCCTTGGCCACGGCGAGCATCGGGATGATGTTGCTGGGCCGGATGGACAGCGGGAGGTCGAGGTAGCTTCCGTTCTTCAGGAAGTTCGTTGAGAAACCGGCGTAGGGGCCGAACAGGAGGGACCGCTTGCCGTTGACGTAGCGGGTGTCCAGGTGCGGCACGGACATGGGCGGCGCGCCGACGGATGCCTGGCCGTAGACCTTGGCGTTGTGCTGGGACGCAAGGGATGCGTCAGTGCAGCGGAAAAACTGGCCGGAGACGGGGAACCCGCCGTAGCCCTTGCTTTCCGGGATACCCGAAGCCTGCAGCAGGTGCAGCGCCCCGCCGCCCGCGCCGACGAAGACGAACTTGGCCCGGATGCTGCCGCGCTCACCGGAAGCCGGGTGCTTGAGCGAAAGGTCCCAGCCGCCGTCGGACGCCCTGCGCACGTCGGTGACGTCGTGGCCGTAGTTGATTTCGACGCCGTTGTTGGCCAGGTAGCCGGTCAGCTCCCGGGTGAGGGTACCGAAGTCGACGTCGGTGCCTTCGGCTGCGCGGGTGGCGGCGACGCGCTGCTTCCGGTCACGTCCCTTGACGATCAGGGGCGCCCACTTGGCGATCTGCGCGTAGTCCTCGGAATACTCCATGCTCCGGAACAGGGTGTGCTGCTTGAGCGCGTCGTACCGGGCCTTGAGGAAGTTGGAGTTGTCGTCACCGATGACGAAACTCATGTGCGGAACGGTGTTGATGAAGCCCTTGGGGGAGCCGATCAGGGAGTTGTCCACCAGGTGGGCCCAGAACTGGCGGGAGAGCTGGAACTGCTCGTTGATGTGCAGTGCCTTGGCGGGATTGACCGAGCCGTCTTTGGCTGCGGGGGAGTAGTTAAGCTCACACAGGGCGGCGTGTCCGGTGCCGGCGTTGTTCCACGGGCCCGAGCTCTCCAGGCCGGCCTCGTCAAGCCGCTCGAACAGGGAGATGGTCCAGTTGGGTTCGAGCTGCTTGATGAACGCACCCAGTGTGGCGCTCATGATGCCGCCGCCAATAAGAACGACGTCGGCATGTTGGGTCTTGGAAATGAAGGTCACAATCAGTCTCCGATAGGCGGCTCTGGCTGTCACAGAATATCCCTGCGGCGCCCACTAACTGAAATTGGTCCCCGACGTCAAGACCTCAGCTGGACCTTGGTGAAAACTTCATTTAATACCGGCGAGGCAGGATAACTGATGACCCGGTCGGAGAGGGCCAGTGCGGAGATCGGGAACGCGATGGGGACGGCGGGCAAGGACTCCGCGATCTGGGCGTTGATGGTCTGGTACTGCTGCGTGCGCTCCTGGCCGTTGGGCAGGCCGCGGGCGCGGTCGATCTTGGCGAACACCTGCGGGTCCTGGTAGCCGAACTCGCCGTTCTTCTCGGCGAAGAGCGGCGCGAGGAAGTTGTCCGCGTCGGAATACGAACCGTTCCAGCCGAGCAGATGCAGGGCGTGGTCGCCGGGATTCTGCACCTTCTGCAGGTAGCCGTCCGCCCAGTCGACGGGGACGGGCTTGATGTTCAGGCCGACGGCGGTCAGCTGGCGGCTGATTTCCGCATAGACCTTTTCCGGCGTGGGCAGGTACGGCCGGGTGGCGTTCATGGGGTAGTAGAACTTCAGGGGCTGGCCCTTGTAGCCGGCCTCTGCCAGGAGTTCCTTCGCCTTGCCGGGATCATGGCCCAGTGCAGGGGCGTTGTTGTTGAACCCGCTGAGCTTGGGCGGAACGAACTGTGAGGCCTGCGCCGTGTTGTCGATGAAGAAGCGCCTGATCAGCGTGTCCTTGTCGATGGCCAGTTCGATCGCCTGGCGGACCTTAAGGTCCTTCAGCACCGGGATTTCCTGGTTCATGCCCAGGTACATCACGGAGAACGGGTCCCGCTGGATGATCTGCTTGCCGCGTTTGACCAGCTGGTCGAAGTTCCCCACTGTCACCGCGTCATACCCGTCGATCCTGCCGTCCAGCAGGGCCTGGAGCCGCGTCTGCGGATGGTCGTAGGTGACAAATTTCAGGGTGGCGATCTGCCCCCTGGTGCCCCAGTACTCCTTGTTGGTCACGAGGGTGACGCCAGCGCTGTCCCACGCGGAGAAACGGAAGGGGCCGGTGCCCACGGGATGGGTGGCGTAAGAGGACAGTGCCTGGCTGCCGCGCCGGAGGCTGAGCTGGTCGGCCTTTCCGGCGGCGAGTGCCTTGGGAGAGGAAATTGCAAACGCCGGCAGCGTCAGGGCCTGCAGGAAACCGGTGAAGCGCTCCGTCAGGCTGATCCGCACCCGCAACGTCGAGAGGGCGGTGCAGGACTTGAAGACGGACAGCTCCGCGTGGTCGGCGTGTTCCTTAAAGACCCCCTTGAAAGTGGTGCCCGGAGCCTGCTTCCGCAGCGCCTCCGAAAACTTGAACCAGCGCTGGAAATTGGTGCAGACGGCGTCGGCGTTGAACGGGGAACCGTCGTGGAACCTGATGCCCGGGCGAAGAGTGAAGGTGTACGACAGCCCGTCCGGTGATTCCGTCCACGCCGTTGCCAGCAGTGGCGTGGGCTCGCCGGTTGTCTGATCCACACCCACGAGCCCTTCCAGGATCTGCCGGGTGACGCGCTGCGATTCGACGTCGTCGGCCAGCGCGGGGTCCAGGCCCAGGGGCTGCGAGGCGGTACCGAACGTGAAGGTCTCTGAAGGTGCTACCGCGGCTGTTGTGGTGCTCGGCGCAGCCGACGGCGGCGGGGCTTCGGCCTCGCTCGTGCAGGAGGTGAGGGACAGGCCCAGGAACACGGCGCCCGTCTTGAGGGCCGTACGGCGCGGGATACTGCTGCTGGGCACTCGATTACCACCTCTGGACTGCTGGGGTGCGCGTGGGCGGCTGCTTGCCCGGCACCCAGTCTAGTTGACGGATCGCCCACCCCTGGCTTATGCGTGAGCCAGGACACGCCGGGCAGCGAAAAGGCCGCGGTCCGCGCCGTGGGGCACGGACCGCGGCCTCTGCCCGGGAACGTGTCCCGGACCAGGCCCGGCGGCTACTTGGGCATCAGCACCGAGTCCACCAGGTAAACGGTGGCGTTCGCCGTCTGTACGCCGCCGCAGATCACGTTGGCGCCATCCACCTTGAGGGCATCCTTGGTGCCGGTCACGGTCACCGATCCGCCCTGCACGGTCTTGTGCGTGCCCGCGATCTTGTCCGGGGTGACCTGCCCCGGGACCACGTGGTAGGTGAGGATCTTGGTCAGGAGGGCGTCGTCCTTCTTGAGCGTCTCGATCGTGGCTGCGTCCACCTTCGCGAAGGCGTCGTCAACCGGTGCGAACACCGTGAACTCGCTGCCGTTCAGCGTGTCCACCAGGTTGACTTTCGGGTTCAGCTTGCCGGAGACAGCTGCTGTCAGTGTTTTCAGCAGCGGGTTGTTCGAGGCTGCCACGGCCACGGGGTCAAGAGCCATGCCTGCGACGGAACCCTTGCCGCTGGGGACCTGCTTGGCGTAGTCGGCGCAGCCGGGTCCGGCCAGGTTGGCCGCCGGATCCATAGCCGCGGACGAGGTCTCGGACGGGGACGGAGCCATGGTGGAGGCGGACGGCTCTGCGGCTGCCGAGGAGGTGCTGGACGTGCCGGCGGAGCCACCACAGGCGGTGAGGCCCAGCAGTGCTGCGGCTGCAATGCCTGCGACGGTGAAGGTTTGGCGCTTGACTGACTGCATTTCGATTCTCCTTGGTTGTGCCGAATATGGTGATCGGATGGAGTGCGGAGTCCTCCGGTGATCTTTTCCGACTGCGGGGCACCGGCCTGAGGTTCCAGGCTGTGGGGCGGTGTCTCACTGGGTATTCGCCGGACTGGCAGCCATGGATGGGTGGAACCGCAAAAGATTTTTAAATGAAGAAATCCCGGGCCGGAGCCCGGGATTTCTTCTTCATAAATTGTGCGCAAGGGGGGACTTGAACCCCCACGCCCGAAGGCACAGGAACCTAAATCCTGCGTGTCTGCCAATTTCACCACTCGCGCCCGGCTCCGCCTGGTGCACCCAGCCCGCTGTTAGCAGCGGGAAAACGTACGACGGCGGATGCCAGCCTCAATTGTACCGTCACCTGTGCGGTCCTGGCGGCAGGTGCCGCCCGGGTGTCAGGCGCAGGGTTAGCCGGCCTCTGCGAGCTTGAGGTCCTTCCGCAGCTTGGCGACATGTCCGGTGGCCCGGACGTTGTACTGGGCCACTGCAACTTTGCCGTCCTGGTCCACCACCACTGTGGAGCGGATGAGGCCCTCGTAAGTCCGGCCGTAGTTCTTCTTTTCGCCCCACGCGGCATACGCCTCGGCAACGGCATGGTCCTCGTCCGACAGGAGCGGGAAGGTGAGGCCTTCGGCGTCGGCGAATTTGGCCAGCTTGCCCACGGGGTCGGGTGAGATCCCCAGCACCTCGTAGCCGGCAGCCTGAAGCGATGCCAGGCTGTCACGGAAATCGCAGGCCTGCTTGGTGCAGCCGGGCGTGGCAGCGGCCGGGTAGAAATAAACGATGGTGTTCCGGCCGCGGTAATCGCTGAGGCTGACGTCCGCTCCCGTAGCGTCCTTCAGTGTGAATCCGGGGGCGGTGTCGCCCGGCGTAAGTTTTTCAGCCAACATTGACTCCTTGTTTTAGTTCAGGACATTTCAGCTTAGTAAGGGGTCCGTGCCAAGTACTAATCAGGCTTAGTTATACTTGGTGCTATGCCTGATATGGATCGCTGGCCCACGGGGCGCCTCTTGTCCACGGCGGCCCGCCTTGTTGAGCACTCCTGGAACGAGAAGCTGGGCGCCATTGGGCTGACCCATGCCGGCGTCATCGCCATCGAGGTGCTCTACAACAGCGGCCCCATGACGCAGGCGCAGCTTGCGCAACTCGTCCGTGTGCAGGCCCAAACCATGGGCAAGACGCTGAGCCGCCTCGAAGCGCATGGGCACATCGTGCGGCAGCGCAGCACGTCGGACCGCCGCAGCCACGTCGTATCGCTGACCGAGCGCGGCACGGAAGCTGTCATGGCTGCAGCCGACATGGAACGGTCCGTTCTCGCCGCGGCGTCCATAGACCCGGATTTGCTCCGCCAGGAGCTTCAGGCCGTGGTCAGGGAGTTGGCCAAACGTTTCGCTTCGCCGGAGACCAACGCCATTGTTGCCGGCGCCGACGCCGGACTGACGCTCGACGCCAAGTCCTAGCACCGCCTCCACCCGCCCGGGCACTACCCGCCGGCGGGTGCAGCGGCAGTGGTCCTGCGCGCCACCAGGTGCGGGGTCCGCACAACGTGCGCGGCCGGTTGCGCTCCTTCTATCCGCGCCACGGCCCGGTCCACGGCTGCCGCAGCCAGCAGCGGGGCATCCTGGCTGATCGAGGACAGCTGCACATAGCTGAGCCGCGCGAACTGGCTGTCGTCATAGCCCAGCACTGACACATCCGCCGGGACCTGCTGCCCCTGTGCCCGGAGGCTTTCGATGAGTCCGAGGGCGGCCCTGTCATTGAAGGCGATGACGGCCGTTGGCATGTCCTCACGCAACGAATTTCCGGCCGCCATCCCGTCTTCCTCCATCGGGCCGCCGGCAATGATCGTGGGCCGAAGGCCGCGGCGTTCCATCTCCGCCCGGAACGCAGCGCGGCGCGGCCCGGCAGAAACAGCAGAACCGCCGTCGACATGCACAATCCTCCGGTGCCCCAGGGAAACCAGGTGATCCACTGCCATCCGGATTCCCTCACGGTCGTCGCTGCTCACCGAGTCGGTGAGTTCGCCGACGTCGTTCCGGAGCAGGCTCACCACCGGCACCTGGCCGGCATACCGCCCCAGTTCGTCACTGCTGAGCGTGGGCGAAATCAGGATCAGGGCCTCGGACCCGAGATCCAGCAGGGCCTCGATGGTCCGCGTTTCGGGCCTGCCGCTGGTGACGCCGCCCAATGCGAGTTCGTACCCCTTGGCGCTGGCCTCGGCGTACGCGGCATCCACGATTTCGGTATGGAAAGCCTGGGCCGTGGAGAAGCTGAGTCCCAGGAGCTTGGTGCGGGTGCTGCGCAGCAGCCGGGCGCGGCTGTCGGGCCGGTAGCCGAGCTCGCGCGCGGCGTCGAGCACCTTCTTCCGGGTGGCTTCCGCCGCACCCGGGGCGCCGCGCATCACGATGGAAACCAGGGCCCTTGATACGCCGGCCGCTTCGGCTACATCCATCAGGGTGGGCCGCCGTTGCTGTTCAGTCATGTGCCTCCTTGCTGACAGCAGTCTATAGAACGATCTAGACAGAATGCCAAAGGCTGCGCCACGATCGGATCACTAGAACGATCTAGAGAACTGCGAAGGGAATTGAACCATGACCTACGTCCAGCAGCCGGCCGGTGAAAACCGCCCCCTCCGCCTTGGCCTGATAGGGGCAGGCTGGATCGGCGCCTTCCATGCCGAGTCCGTGGCGCGCCGCCTTCCCGATGCACGGCTGGACGCCGTCGCCGATCCGGCATTTGCCGCCGCCGAGGCTCTGTCCGGCAGGCTTGGCGTTGCCAGGATCACCGCCGATCCGGCGGACGTGATTGACGACCCCAACATCGACGCTGTCCTGGTGGCGTCTCCGGCAAGGTTCCATTCCGGCCTGATCGCAGCTGCGGCCCGGGCGGGGAAGGACGTGTTTTGCGAAAAGCCGGGCGGCCGCACTGTCGAGGAACTGGATGAGGCGCTGGCTGCTGCGGATGCCGCGGGGGTCCATGTCCAGTTTGGGTTCAACCGGCGCTTCGCGGCCGACTTCGCCGCTGCCAGGAAGCTTATCGACGACGGTGCCGTGGGCACCCCGCAGCTGCTGCGCTCCCTTACCCGGGACCCCGGCACGGCGTCCGGGCTCGCCTCCCCGGAGCGAATTGCGCCGGGAACGATTTTCCTGGAAACGCTGATCCACGATTTTGACACGCTGAACTGGCTGAACCCCGGGGCTGTTCCGCTGAAGGTGCATGCCGTGGCTGATGCCCTGGTGGCGCCGGACGCCAAAGCCGGAGGCCTGTTGGATACGGCCGTGGTTACTGTGACCTACAGCAACGGGGCCATTGCGGTGGCGGAAGCCAACTTCAACGCCCTGTATGGCTACGACGTGCGGGGCGAGGTTTTCGGATCGGCGGGTATGGTCACTGCCGGCGGTCCCCAGGCGTCAAATGCCGTGAGCTACACCGCCGCGGGCATTGCGTCGGACACCGTGCGGCGGAACATCGACCTCTTCCACGACGCTTATACGGCCGAACTCGCCCGCTTCGTCGAGCTGGCTGCGGCCCGCCGGGCGGGACGTGTTGATAGGGGAGCGCCGGCCCCGGGCGGCACCGACGCCCGCAATGCTCTCGCGGTGGCGCTGGCGGCGATCCGGTCGCACGAGACCGGTCTCCCGGTGGATGTTTCGGCTGTGGCGCACCTGGAGGCTGCAGAGCCTGAACTGCAGCTCACAGGACCGGAGTTCACAGGACCGCAGCTCGCAGGCCTGCAGCCCGCAGGACCGGGCGCATGAGCTTCCGGCTGGCGGCCTGTGCCGAGATGATCTACGGAGAGCTGCCCCTCGTCGAACGGGTGCGGCGGATCCATGAGCAGGGGTTCGAGGTGGAGCTCTGGGACACCCGGAACCGGGACATTTCAGCACTGGCTGCCACGGGTGCCCGGTTTTCCTCCATGAGCGGCTATTTCGGCGGCAGCCTTATCGACCCCGACAGCGCGGACCGGGTGGTTGAATCGGCGGAGAAACTCATTCCGACGGCACTGGAACTCGGCGTCGAGCGCCTGGTCATCCATCCGGCCGAACTTGGCGACGGCGGGGTTGCCGTACGGCCCCTCCACCGCTCCACTGGCCAGATGTGGCTGACCGGGCTCCGCACCCTGCAGCGGCTTGGCAGCCTGGGTGAACGGCACGGTGTGGTGTTTGCCCTTGAGAACCTCAATACGGTCCTGGACCATCCGGGCATACCGCTCGCACGGGCCAAGGACACGCAGGCGCTGGTATCCGCGGCCGACCACCCGAACGTGAGGATGATGCTGGACCTCTACCACGCTCAGATCGGCGAAGGGAACCTGATCCGGCTTGTCCGCGGCGCACTCCCGTGGATCGGGGAGATCCAGGTGGCTGACGTCCCGGGCAGGTGCGAGCCCGGAACGGGGGAGATCGAGTACACGGCTGTCGCCAAAGCGATCGCCGACGCCGGCTACTCCGGCGTTATTGGCCTGGAGGCAGCCGCCTCTGGTGGGGCGGGACCCGCTGCGGGGGACAAGGCCCTGGCGGCGTTCCGGAACGCCTTTTCGGCCGGAGTGCTGGCATCATCAAACTAATATCGTCCTAATGTTAGGACAAAGATTGACAAGGGTGATCCAAGTCACCATGATCAGAGTTATCAAGATTCCGGCCAGTGCGCGGTGGCATGGCCGGAGCCCGAATCAAAGGAGATTTTCGGTGAAGAAATTTTCATGGCGGAGGGTGGCGCTCGTTACGGCCGTCGTGCCGATGCTGGCCCTCAGCGCCTGTTCATCCACCGGCGGCAGGGCCCCGGAAAATGCGAACGCCGGAGCCGGCGGGCAGGCAGCGTCAACGCCGCGCATCAAGGTCGCCCTCATCACCCATGCTGCACCCGGTGACACTTTCTGGGACATTGTCCGCAAGGGCGCCGAGGAAGCTGCAGCCAAGGACAATGTGGAGCTGCTCTACACCTCAGACCCTGAAGGCGGACGCCAGGCCCAGCTGATCCAGCAGGCCGTGGACCAGAAGGTCGACGGCATTGCAGTGACCCTTGCCAAGCCGGACGCTTTGAAGGACGCCCTGAAGAAAGCCACCGACGCCGGCATCCCGGTGGTGAGCCTGAACGCCGGCGAGTCCGTGTTCGCCCAGCTTGGTGCGTTCACGCACTTCGGGTCGAATGAGAAACTGGCCGGCGAGGCAGTGGGCGACAAGCTCAACTCCCTCGGACTCAAGCACCCGGTCTGCGTCATCCAGGAGCAGGGACACGTCGGCCTCGAGGCGCGCTGTGGAGGTGTGAAGTCGAAGGTTCCGGCAACCGAAATCCTGTACGTGCAGGGCACGGACATGACCCAGGTGTCGTCCACGGTGACCGCCAAACTGCAGGCCACCGCTGACGCCGATGTCATCATCGGACTGGGTGCTCCGTACACGCTCACCATCCTTAAGGCGGTGACCACGGCCGGCAGCAAGGCCAAGGTGGCCTCCTTTGACATGAACGCCGAACTCGCCCAGAAGATCGCTGACGGCGACGTCGAGTTCACCGTCGACCAGCAGCCCTGGCTTCAGGGCTACGGTTCGGTGGATGCGCTGTGGCAGGCAAAGCGCGGCGGCTTCAAGCTCGGCGGGGGCCAGCCCGTCCTGACCGGGCCCACCATCGTGGACAAGGCCGGAGCAGCCAACGCCCTCACCTTCGCCCAGCAGGGAATCCGCTAGAGTCCGCCAGCCCCGTCCGGCGGTTACGCCGGACCGGGCAGCAAGGAGCATTCCAATGACCATGACCCAGACCATTACCAAACCGGCGGTGACCGACGAACGCGTCGGCAGGCGCAATCCGCTGCAGAAGCTGCTTGGCCGTCCCGAGGTGGGCGCCCTCGTCGGCGCGATCGTTTTGTTCGTTTTTTTCGCTTCCGTATCCCCGACCTTTACCCAGCCGAACGCCTTCGCCACGGTGCTCTACGGGTCCTCGACCATCGGCATCATGGCGGTGGGCGTGTCGCTGCTGATGATCGGCGGCGAGTTTGACCTCTCCACCGGTGTTGCCGTGATCAGTTCGGCGCTGACGGCGTCCCTGTTCAGCTGGTACTTCAGCACGAACGTGTGGGTCGGCGTCGGTCTGGCCCTGGTCGTCTCGCTCAGCATCGGCTTCATCAACGGCTGGATCCTCATCAAGACCAAGCTGCCGAGCTTCATCGTGACCCTGGCGACGTTCCTGATGCTGACCGGCCTGAACCTTGGCCTGACCCGGCTGGTCGGCGGCAGTGTGTCCTCGCCGTCAATCTCGAACATGGACGGGTTTTCCTCCGCGCAGGCCATCTTCGCCTCCTCGATCACGCTGGGCGGGGTGGAGGTAAAGGTCACCGTGTTCATCTGGATCGCCCTGGTCGCGGTGGCGTCCTGGGTGCTGCTGCGTACCCGCGTGGGCAACTGGATCTTCGCTTCCGGCGGGGACGCAAACGCGGCCCGCGCGGTGGGTGTTCCGGTAACGAAGACCAAGATCGGTTTGTTCATGGCCGTCGGATTCTGCGGCTGGGTTTTGGGGATGCACAATCTGTTCGCGTTCGACGCCGTGCAGTCCGGCGAAGGCGTGGGCAACGAGTTCCTCTACATCATCGCCGCAGTGATCGGCGGCTGCCTGCTCACCGGCGGGTACGGCTCCGCGGTTGGCGGCGCGATCGGTGCGTTCATCTTCGGCATGGCCAACAAGGGCATCGTGTACGCGCAGTGGAACCCGGACTGGTTCAAGTTCTTCCTGGGCCTGATGCTGCTGCTGGCCACCATCGTCAACCTCATCGTCAAGCGCCGCGCGGAACTGAAGTAGGAGCCGAGCCATGAACGCACACCAGATTGACCAGCAGACGCTGCTCAAGGACGAAAAAGACCCGCTGACGCACACCCCTGTCCACCTGCTTTCGCTGGAGAACGTCGGCAAGCATTACGGCAACATCATCGCGCTGCGCGACGTCACGATGGCGGTGGACAACGGCCGCGTCACCTGCGTCCTCGGTGACAACGGCGCCGGGAAGTCCACGCTGATCAAGATCATCGCGGGCCTGCACCAGCATGACGAGGGCGTCTTCAGGATCATGGGGGAGGAGCGCAAGCTGAATTCACCGCGGGAGGCCCTGGACGCGGGCATTGCCGCGGTGTACCAGGACCTGGCCGTCGTGTCGCTCATGCCGATCTGGCGGAACTTCTTCCTGGGCTCCGAACTGACCACCGGCGGGGGACCCTTCAAGCGCCTGGACGTCCAGCGGATGAAGGACATCACCAAGAAGGAGCTCTCGGACATGGGCATCGACCTGCGCGATGTCGAACAGCCCATCGGGCAGCTCTCCGGCGGTGAACGCCAGTGCGTGGCGATCGCCCGTGCCGTGTACTTCGGAGCCAAGGTCCTGATCCTGGACGAACCCACCGCCGCCCTCGGCGTGAAGCAGTCCGGCGTCGTGCTCCGTTACATCCTCCAGGCAAGGGACCGCGGCCTCGGCGTCATCTTCATCACCCACAACCCGCACCACGCCTTCCCCGTCGGCGACCGGTTCCTGCTCCTCAAGCGCGGCAAATCCATCGGCTACTACGAGAAAAAGGACATCACGCTCGAGGAGCTCACCGCGCAGATGGCCGGCGGCGCAGAACTGGCCGAACTGGCGCACGAACTCGAACAGCTCGGCGGCCACACCGACGCCCTCAAGGAAGTCCAGGCCGAAGTCGCCGACGTGCACGAGACCACGCCGGATGCCGGCAAGTCCTTGCAAGCCGACAGGGTCCCGGAATCCGGCAGGGTCCCGGAATCCGGCCGGGCACCGGAGTAAGGAAACCAGGGAAGGCAAGGAGGAGTATGACAGAAGTAACTCTTGGGCTCGTGGGAGTCGGCCGCATCGGCGCCATGCACGCCCGGAACATCACCGGCCTGAATGAGCTGATGAACCCGCAAGGCACCGCGGTGCACCTCAAGCTGACCGACGTCGCCGCGGAGCACGCCCGGTCGCTGGCTGCAGGAATACGCGCCGGGTTCGTTCCGTCCGTTGAGGCACTGCTTGAATCCGGCGTCGATGGCCTGGTCATCGCTACCGGAACGGCCACGCATCCGGATTTGATCAGGGCGGGCGTCGACGCCGGCATCCCGGTGTTCTGCGAAAAGCCCGTGGCCGTGAACGTGCCGGAATCACTGCCCGTGCTCGACCACATCCGGGCTGGGGGCGGTACGGTGCAGATCGGCCACCAGCGGCGGTTCGATCCCGGCTACCTCGAGGCCAAGCGTGCCTTCGGCGCCGGGGAGTTGGGATGGCTCCATACGATCCGGGCGGTCACGTGCGATATGGCACCGCCGCCGGTGGAGTTCCTCGCAACCTCCGGCGGGCTCTTCCGTGACTGCTCCGTCCACGATTTCGATATCCTCCGGTGGCTCACCGGCAGGGAAATCGTGGAGGTCTTCGCCAAGGGGTCAAACAACGGCGACCCCGCAATCGGCGCCGTCGGGGACGTCGACACCGCGCTCGCCGTGGTGACGTTTGACGACGGCAGCGTCGGAACGGTCTCGGCCACCCGCTACAACGGGGCTGGCCACGATGTCCGGCTGGAACTCCAAGGATCCGCCGGGTCCGTGATGGTGGGGATGGACGAGCAGATGGCGATGTCCTCCGCTGAACCCGGAGTGACTTTCCCGGCAGGGCCGCCGCACACGACTTTCGCCGAGCGGTTCCACACCGCGTACCGTGCCGAGATGGCGGCCTTCGTGGAACTGGTGCTGGGGCAGCGGGAGAACCCGTGCACACCTGAGGACGCCGTCGCGGCATCGATGGTGGCTGACGCTGCCCAGGCGTCGCTGCAGTCCGGGGAACCGGTGCGCGTCGCGCTCCAGACGGCGGGCTGACAGCGCTGCCATACAGAACTGCCGTACAGAAAGGGGAAGCCCCGCCTTCACGCTTGTCGGCGTGAAGGCGGGGCTTCGCTGGTGCACCCCCCGGGACTTGAACCCGGAACCCATTGATTAAGAGTCAATTGCTCTGCCAATTGAGCTAGAGGTGCATCTGTTGTTTCGTTCATCGGCGGGCTTTTGGTTCCCGCGTTGACCTCCGCAACGACATGCAACTCTACACGAAGTTTTGGCTGCCACAACACACGACCGCCTCCCGCGCGCCGGTATTCGGCGCAGTGGCTTTTCCCGGAACGACAAAGCCCCGCCTTCAGGCTTTCGCCTTGAAGACGGGGCTTCGGTGGTGCACCCCCCGGGACTTGAACCCGGAACCCATTGATTAAGAGTCAATTGCTCTGCCAATTGAGCTAGAGGTGCATTTTGTTGTCTTGTTCATTCGCGGGCTTTTATTCCCTCGCTGACCTCCGCAACGACATGTAACTTTACACGAACTTTTGGCCGGTGTGAAATCGGGGCGGACTGGACGTGCCAGCGCTACCGCGGAAGCCGCAAAATCAGCGCGAAATCAGGGTTTTGGTTGTTGCTGAGGGCCCACAAATCACCGTTAGGCGCCAGCGAAACGTTCCTGATCCGCCCAAACTCCCGTGTGAAATAGCCCACAGGATCCCCGGCATTTTCACCGGCGAGCGGTACGGCCCAGATGCGCTGGCCCCGCAGCGCGCCGAGATACGCCGTGTTGCCAACAATTTCCAGCCCGCTGGGCGAGGAGTCCGCTGTCGACGGCCAGACAGTCTCGGCGTCGATGAAGCCGTCCCGGTGGGGCGCCCCCGTGACCTCCGGCCACCCGTAGTTGCCGCCCGGCTGGATCAGGTTGAGTTCGTCATTCACATCCGGGCCGAACTCGCTGGCCCAGAGCCGGCCCTGGTTGTCGTCGGCCGCGGTGAAGTAAGCGTAGAGATAGCGGTCCGAGGCGAAGTCAGGCGACAGCGCCAGGCCCATCAGCCCGCCTTCACCGCCGGGTACGACGCCGGGCACGGCACCGATGGTGCCGACCCTGCCGTCAGTGACGGATTTGAGCAGTGCCGTATCGCGTTCGGAAATGACGGCCGTGCCGTCCGGCAGGAACACGGTCGACCAGGGAATCTGCAGCCCCTCGATCCTGCCCCGCACTTCCGGTGCCTGCGGCGGAGAGGGGGCTGCCGGGCTGGAAGAAGTGCCCTGTGTGGTGGGAGCCGGCGCGGAGGCCGAAGTAGCCCCGCCGGTTGTCGGCGGGGTGCTGCCCGGGGCCGGGGCGCCGCCGTCCCCGGTGCAGGCGGACAGCGACATCGTTAGGGCGGACATGGCGAGGGCAGCCGCGGCGGCTTGTACCGGATGGTTGCGTCTCATGCGCGTCCTTGGTCCGCGGGCTGCCGCCGCATGGCCCTAGCGCCGGGTCCGGCGCGGCGCCCGGAATCCCGCTGCCTCGGCATGCGCCACGGACAGGAACCAGACCTCCGCCTTGGCGTCCGCGTAGCCGGAGCTGTCTTCGTCGTAATAGGTCATGGCACTGACGTCGCCCTTGACGGTGTATCCCTCGGGGGCGCTGCCGTCTGCGGCCGGGGCGGCTGAACCTTCACCGTAGGGCTCAGCCCCGGCGGCTGGTGCACTTACCGGGGCGACCTGTTCCCGATGGATGGGCTGTTCGCCGAAGCCCCGCTCCGAGCCGAAGCCCTGTTCCAGATGATGAGGCTGCGGTTCGTGGCGCGGATGGGCTTCCTGGCGGGGCTGGGCCACATGGCTGGCACCTGCCTCGGTGGCAGCGGACGACTCAATCCGCTGCTGGGTTTCGGCCTCAGCATCCAGGGATTCGGCCGCTGCAGATTCGGCGCCCGGCAGGGTGGGGGCGTGGGGGTCGGTGTACTCGGCGTGGTGCGTCGGGGCGGCCGGCTGGGCGGGCCGTTCCGTGGCAGGCTGGGCAGCACGTGGCGCGCCGTGCCCGCCGGAGATGCCAGTCTGGCTGGAGCTGCCGGCCTCTGACCACTGGGCATCCCATTCGGCCTTGTCCCCGTCGTCGTCCCAGTCATCAACGTCCCGCCCGGCGGACGGCGCCGAGGGGCGGGCGGTGGCGGCTTCCCAGGATTCGATGTCCGGTTCCACATCCTCGGGCTCCCGGCGCGCCGGTGCGGGGGAGGGGCGGGAGGCCAGCGGTGCGGCTTCCGCCGCTGCCGGCCCGGCGTCCGGTTCGGCAAGACGGCCGGTCTCCGGAACGGTGCGGGTGATGTTCGACGGCGGCCCCGCCGCTGCTGCGGCAGCGGACGGCGCCCCTTCCGTCCGGGTCGATCCTGCGGAAGTGCTTTCCGCCGGGGAGGCCAGCTGTTCGTTCCGTGCCGCGTCCGCTGCCGTTCCCCGCGAGGTCCGGTTCAACAGCCACCAAACGACGGCGATGATCAAAACGATGACAATGACCCAGATAATCCACTCCATAGCACAGCCTTTCATCCGTCACGCTAGGTTGCCGTTGCTTGACGGTACGTCGGTGTCAATAGGGCTGTCTAGGCTTGTCAGAGCCGGTTTTGGCTACGGAAGACGGTCCTCACGTCTCATATGATGAGACGTGAGTCCACTATTTGGGCCAGTTTTTTCTGGAAATTGGGCAAAAGGGGCCGCTTCCGGTCGTTGGCGGTCCTTGAGGAGTCATAGACTTTGACCCATGAGTGAGGACGCCCTGACTGAAACCGCCACCAAGCCTGACATTAAGCCCCGGAGCCGGGTTGTCACTGACGGCATTCACGCGGCTCCGGCACGCGGAATGTTCCGGGCTGTCGGCATGGGGGACGATGACTTCGCCAAGCCGCAAATCGGCGTCGCGAGTTCCTGGAACGAAATCACTCCCTGCAACCTCTCCCTGAACCGGCTCGCCCAGGGCGCCAAGGAAGGCGTCCACGCCGGCGGCGGGTTCCCGATGCAGTTCGGCACCATCTCCGTGTCCGACGGCATCTCCATGGGCCACGAGGGCATGCACTTCTCCCTGGTCTCCCGCGAAGTCATCGCCGACTCCGTGGAAACCGTCATGCAGGCAGAGCGCATCGACGGCTCCGTGCTGCTGGCAGGCTGCGACAAGTCCCTTCCGGGCATGCTCATGGCAGCCGCGCGCCTGAACCTTGCCAGCGTCTTCCTGTACGCCGGCTCCATCATGCCGGGCTGGGTCAAGCTGGAGGACGGCTCCGAAAAGGAAGTCACCCTCATCGATGCGTTCGAGGCGGTCGGTGCATGCGCTGCCGGCAAGATGAGCATGGAAGACCTCACCCGTATCGAAAAGGCGATCTGTCCCGGCGAAGGCGCCTGCGGCGGCATGTACACGGCCAACACCATGGCCTGCATCGGTGAGGCCCTCGGCATGTCCCTGCCCGGGTCGGCAGCCCCGCCCTCGGCGGACCGCCGCCGTGATGAATTCGCGCGCAAGTCCGGCGAGGCAGTGGTCAACCTGCTGCGCAACGGCATCACGGCGCGCGACATCATGACCAAGAAGGCCTTCGAGAATGCAATCGCCGTCACCATGGCCTTCGGCGGATCCACCAACGCTGTCCTGCACCTGCTGGCCATCGCCCGCGAGGCAGAGGTCGAACTGAGCCTGGACGACTTCAACCGCATCGGGGACAAGATCCCGCACCTGGGCGACCTGAAGCCGTTCGGCCGCTACGTCATGACCGACGTCGACAAGATCGGCGGAGTACCGGTGATCATGAAGGCGCTGCTCGACGCCGGCCTGCTGCACGGGGACTGCCTCACCGTCACGGGCAAAACGGTCTCCGAAAACCTCGAGGCCATCAACCCGCCGGACGTCGACGGCAAGATCCTTCGCGCGCTGGACAACCCGATCCACAAGACCGGCGGCATCACCATCCTGCACGGCTCGCTCGCCCCCGAGGGCGCCGTGGTGAAGAGCGCCGGCTTCGACGCCGACGTCTTCGAAGGCAGCGCCCGCGTGTTCGAGCGTGAACAGGGCGCGCTGGACGCGCTGGACAACGGCGAGATCCAGAAGGGTGACGTCGTGGTGATCCGCTACGAAGGCCCCAAGGGCGGTCCGGGCATGCGCGAGATGCTCGCCATCACCGGTGCCATCAAGGGCGCCGGACTGGGCAAGGACGTCCTGTTGCTCACCGATGGCCGATTCTCTGGCGGAACCACCGGCCTGTGCATTGGTCACGTTGCGCCCGAAGCGGTCGACGGCGGCCCCATCGCCTTCGTCAAGGACGGCGACCGGATCCGCGTGGACATCGCAGCACGCACCTTCGACCTGCTCGTTGACGATGCAGAACTCGAAGCCCGCAAGGAAGGCTGGGCGCCGCTGCCGGCCAAGTTCACCAAGGGTGTGCTGGCCAAGTACGCCAAGCTGGTCCACAGCGCCAGCACGGGCGCCTACTGCGGGTGATTTTTTAGGCCTGGGTAACCAGGCTTAATAAGGGATGCTCCAAGGGGCCCTGAACACACGGCGCCTGCGCCGCGCGCTTGGGGTGGGAGCTTCCCGAAAAATGGACAATGATGTCCATATGGTGAGATAGCGTTAACCTTCGTTGACACCTATCTCACTTAGAGGGAAAACTGAACGCATGATCGCACTCGTTACCAGCCGCGCCGCTGCAAATGCAGTCGTCGTACTTACCAAGCGCGTGGCTCCATAGCCCGACTGGTAACGAACTGTCACGCGCAACCCCTCGAAGAGCCGCCAGGCTGAGGGGTTTTTTTATTTTCCGGGCGGGACGGAACGTTCAGTTTTCCAAGCACAACACCAATTCAAGATCCACTAAGGAAGAGTTCGATGAGCAAAGGATCGCCCATCAGCCCCTCGCTGATGGCTTCAAAGTCCGCTGGAGCCCCCAAGGCTCCGGAACGCGTCGACAAGCCGGCTGATGCCGGCGTCGACACTGCTGCAGCCGCCTCTCCTGTCCTTGGGCCGAACAACGTCGTACCCCCGACGGTGATGACCGGCTCAGAAGCAATTGTCCGTTCGCTCGAAGAACTCGGCGTCGACGATATTTTCGGTTTGCCCGGTGGCGCGATCCTGCCCACCTACGACCCCTTGATGGCCTCCAAAATGAACCACGTTCTGGTCCGTCACGAACAGGGAGCCGGCCACGCCGCGCAAGGCTATGCCATGGTCACCGGCCGGGTGGGCGTCTGCATCGCCACCTCGGGCCCGGGTGCCACCAACCTCGTCACCGCCATCATGGATGCGCACATGGACTCCGTTCCGCTCGTGGCCATTACCGGCCAGGTTTCCAGCGGCGTGATCGGCACCGACGCCTTTCAGGAAGCCGACATCGTGGGCATCACCATGCCCATCACCAAGCACTCGTTCCTGGTGACGGACGCCAACGACATTCCCCACGTCATGGCCGAGGCCTTCCACCTGGCCTCGACCGGACGGCCCGGCCCGGTCCTCGTTGACGTTGCCAAGGACGCCCAGCAGGGGCAGATGACCTTCTCCTGGCCGCCCAAGATCGACCTGCCGGGCTACCGGCCCGTGGTCCGCGGCCACAACAAGCAGGTCCGCGAGGCCGCCAAGCTGATCTCGGCCGCCAGCAAGCCTGTCCTGTACGTGGGCGGCGGTGTGGTCAAGGCCCACGCCTCAGCCGAACTCCGCGAGCTGGCAGAACTCACCGGTGCCCCCGTGGTCACGACCCTCATGGCCCGCGGTGTCTTCCCGGACTCGCACCCGCAGCATGTGGGCATGCCCGGAATGCACGGCACCGTCTCGGCCGTGACGGCCCTGCAGCAGGCTGACCTGCTGATTACCCTGGGCGCGCGCTTTGACGACCGCGTCACCGGCGTCCTGAAGACCTTCGCGCCGAACGCCAAGGTCATCCACGCCGACATCGACCCCGCGGAAATCTCCAAGAACCGCACCGCCGACGTTCCCATCGTTGGCTCCGTGAAGGAGATCATTCCGGAACTGACGGAAGCTGTCCGGACCCAGTTCGGCGCCTCCGGAACCCCGGACCTGACGAACTGGTGGGCGTTCCTGAACAACCTGAAGGAAACCTACCCGCTGGGCTGGACCGAACCCGAGGATGGCCTGACCGCCCCGCAGCGCGTCATTGAGCGCATCGGCGCCCTGACCGGGCCGGAGGGTGTGTACGTGGCAGGCGTTGGCCAGCACCAGATGTGGGCGGCGCAGTTCATCAAGTACGAGCGCCCGCACGCCTGGCTGAACTCCGGCGGTGCCGGCACCATGGGCTACGCCGTTCCGGCTGCCATGGGTGCCAAGGTGGGGGAGCCGGACCGCGTGGTCTGGGCCATCGACGGCGACGGCTGCTTCCAGATGACCAACCAGGAACTGGCCACCTGTGCCATCAACAACATCCCCATCAAGGTTGCCGTCATCAACAACTCCTCGCTGGGCATGGTGCGGCAGTGGCAGACCCTCTTCTACGAGGGCCGCTACTCCAACACGGACCTGAACACCGGCCACGAGACCATCCGGATCCCGGACTTCGTCAAGCTCGGCGAGGCCTACGGCTGCGCGTCCTTCCGGTGCGAGCGGGACGAGGACATCGACGCAACAATCCAGAAGGCGCTGGAAATCAATGACCGCCCCGTGGTCATCGACTTCGTGGTCAGCCCCGACTCCATGGTGTGGCCGATGGTGCCCGCCGGAGTCAGCAACGACCAGATCCAGGTTGCCCGCAACATGACCCCGGAATGGGAAGAGGAGGACTGATCATGAGCCGCCACACACTGTCCGTTCTGGTCGAAGACAAGCCCGGTGTGCTGACCCGCGTGGCCAGCCTTTTCGCCCGCCGTGCCTTCAACATCAATTCCCTGGCCGTCGGCCCGACGGAAGTTCCGGGCATCTCCCGGATGACCGTCGTCGTCGACGCCGACGGTGACCTGATCGAACAGGTCACCAAGCAGTTGAACAAGCTGGTCAACGTGATCAAGATTGTTGAACTTACTTCCGAATCTTCCGTACAGCGCGACCACATCCTGGTCAAGGTACGTGCGGATGCCGCAACTCGTCTGCAGGTGACCCAGGCTGCAGACCTGTTCCGCGCTTCAGTGGTCGACGTCTCCACAGACTCGCTGGTCATTGAAGCAACTGGCCATCCCGAAAAACTCACGGCACTGCTCTCAGTGCTGGAGCCCTTCGGTATCCGCGAAATTGTGCAGTCCGGCACCTTGGCCGTTGGACGGGGATCCCGCTCCATGAGTGATCGGGCGCTACGCTCCGCGTAAGGCACAGCCTAGGCGGGGGCATCGCCCGGAAACGCAGCACCAAAGACACACATCTACAAAAAATCCACTCAAGAGGAGTTACGCAAGTGACTGAAATGTTTTACGACGACGACGCAGACCTGTCGATCATCCAGGGTCGCAAGGTTGCCATTGTCGGCTACGGATCCCAGGGCCACGCCCACGCACTGAACCTGCGCGACTCCGGCGTCGAGGTTGTTATCGCCCTCCAGGAAGGCTCCAAGTCCACCGCCAAGGCTGAGGACGCGGGCTTCCAGGTCAAGAACGTTGCCGACGCCGCCGAATGGGCCGACGTCATCATGATCCTGGCACCGGACCAGCACCAGCGCTCGATCTTCAACGACTCCATCAAGGACAAGCTGACCCCGGGCAAGGCCCTCGCCTTCGCGCACGGCTTCAACATCCGCTTCGGCTACATTGAGGCACCGGAAGGCGTTGACGTCATCCTGGTCGCCCCGAAGGCTCCGGGCCACACGGTCCGCCGCGAATTCGAAGCCGGCCGCGGCATCCCGGACATCATCGCTGTGGAGCAGGACGCCTCCGGTTCCGCCTGGGAACTGGCCAAGTCCTACGCCAAGGCCATCGGCGGCACCCGCGCCGGTGTCATTAAGACCACCTTCACCGAAGAGACCGAAACCGACCTCTTCGGCGAGCAGGCTGTCCTCTGCGGCGGCGTGTCCCAGCTGATCCAGTACGGCTTCGAGACCCTGACCGAGGCCGGCTACCAGCCGCAGATCGCCTACTTCGAGGTGCTGCACGAGCTCAAGCTCATCGTTGACCTCATGTGGGAAGGCGGCATCGCCAAGCAGCGCTGGAGCGTCTCCGACACCGCCGAGTACGGCGACTACGTCTCCGGCCCGCGCGTCATCACCCCCGAGGTGAAGGAAAACATGAAGGCCGTCCTCGCAGACGTCCAGTCCGGTGCCTTCGCCAAGCGCTTCATCGAAGACCAGGACAACGGCGCCGTCGAGTTCAAGGAACTGCGCGCCAAGGCTGAGCAGCACCCGATCGAGGGCGTTGGCCGCGAACTGCGCTCCCTGTTCTCCTGGCAGCAGCAGGACCAGGACTACGTCGAAGGCTCTGCAGCCCGCTAAGGCTGCCCCCCTTTCAGCGTGACAGTGAGGCCGGGTTCACACTTAACAATGTGAGCCCGGCCTTTCCCTACGCCTAGACTTTATTTACCCCCAGGACTTCAACGCAGAGGATCAGCTGTGTCAAAACCCGTAGTACTGCTTGCCGAAGAACTTTCGCCCGCCACCATCGAGGCGCTTGGCCCGGACTTTGAAATCCGCCAGACCGACGGCGCCGATCGTTCCCAGCTGCTTTCTGCCATCGGGGACGTTGACGCCATCCTGGTCCGCTCCGCCACCAAGGTGGACGCCGAGGCCATTGCCGCCGCGAAGAACCTGAAGGTCATCGCCCGTGCCGGCGTCGGGCTGGACAACGTGGACATCAAAGCCGCCACCCAGGCCGGCGTCATGGTGGTCAACGCCCCGACGTCGAACATCGTGTCTGCCGCGGAACTGACTGTGGGCCACATCCTGAGCCTGGCCCGCCACATCCCGCAGGCCAGCGCCGCCCTGAAGGACGGCGAATGGAAGCGCTCCAAGTACACGGGCATCGAACTGTTCGAGAAGAAGATCGGCATTATCGGCCTGGGCCGCATCGGCGCCCTGGTCGCCGCCCGCCTGCAGGGCTTCGACACCGAGATCCTCGCGTACGACCCCTACATCACCTCCGCCCGCGCCGCGCAGCTCGGCGTGAAGCTCGTCACGCTCGACGAACTGCTGGCGCAGTCTGACTTCATCACCATCCACATGCCCAAGACGCCGGAGACGGTTGGCATGCTGGGCGCCGACGCCTTCAGGAAGATGAAGGACACGGCTTACGTCGTTAACGTTGCCCGCGGCGGCCTCGTGGACGAGGAAGCCCTGTACACCGCGCTGCAGGACCGTCAGATCGCCGGCGCCGCCGTGGACGTCTTCGTCCAGGAGCCCAGTACGGACCTGCCGTTCTTCAAGCTGGACAACGTTGTGGTCACCCCGCACCTGGGCGCGTCCACCGACGAGGCACAGGAAAAGGCCGGCGTCTCCGTCGCGAAGTCCGTCCGCCTCGCCCTCGCCGGGGAACTGGTTCCGGATGCCGTGAACGTCGCCGGCGGCGTGATCGCCCCCGACGTCCGCCCGGGCATCCCGCTGATCGAGAAGCTGGGCCGCATCTTCACGGCGCTGACCCACGCCTCCGTGACCCAGATCGACGTCGAGGTTGCCGGCGAGATCGCCGCGCTTGACGTCAAGGTCCTGGAACTGGCCGCTCTCAAGGGGATCTTCGCCGACGTCGTCACCGAGCAGGTGTCCTACGTCAACGCCCCGGTGATCGCTGAGCAGCGCGGCATCAACGTCCGGCTCATCACCACCCCTGAAGCCGAGGACTACCGCAACGTCCTGACCCTGCGCGGCGCCCTGAGCGACGGAGCCCAGATCTCCGTTTCCGGTACCCTGACCGGACCCAAGCAGGTCCAGAAGCTCGTCGGCGTGAACGGCTACGACGTCGAGATTCCAGTCAGCGAGCACCTGGTTGTGGTCTCCTACGCGGACCGTCCGGGCGTCATCGGCACGATCGGCCACATCCTGGGCATGAACAACATCAACATCGGCGGCATGCAGGTGGCACGGAACGCGGAGGGCGGCCAGGTCCTGGCGCTGCTCACCATCGATAGCTCCGTCCCGCAGCAGGTGCTGGACGCCATCAAGGCCGGCATCGGTGCCGAGATGGTGCGCGAAGTGGACCTCGAGGACTAGTCCCCGAAGAACTGGTCCGCAGGGACCAGGGTCCTAACGCGGGGTGAACTCCACGTCCCCTGGAGTTCACCCCGGCCAAGTATGATTGGCCGGTCTGCGTACAATGGCTAGGTTCGAATTCAAGGATCCAGCCGGCAGGCCGGCCAATACTTTTTGCACGCCCTCAAGGGACACCTCCACTTTCTGGTCATAGTGGCGTGCGCACGCAATCCAGGTTTCAGGGAGCCCAATGAACGCCGTCCAGAGGTTCATCAGAAGCAAAGTGCTGCTGCTGACCGCTGCCATTCTGATCTTCGCCATGTGCCTCTCCGTCCTCGTCCAGACCCAGTCGCAGGCTGCGCTGAACCGGACCGTGGACCAGAACTCGCGCGGGCTCTACGACATCCTGGTCCAGGCCAAGGCCGGCTCGGACGGCACGCTCATGCAGCCCGAGATTGCCACGGGCCAGGGCGGCATCAGCTTCGACCAGCTGCAGAAGATCCGGGACCTCTCCGGCACCTCCGTTGCTGCCCCCATCAGCCTGGTCTCGCGCGTGACGCAGAACCTCGAGACCCCCCGGCTGGAGGCCATGGACTACCTGGGCTTCAACGCGGGCCTCGTCGGCACGGCGACCGCCGGCCAGTCCGGGGGCACCGACCCCAGCAAATGGCCCGAAGCCCAGTCCGTGCTCAGCGACACCCCGAAGAAGTACCGCCTGACGGCCAGCGCCACGAGCTCCGACGGTTCCTCCGAACACACCCTGTTCAAGTCCACCGCCGAGGGCACGCTCGGCAAGGGCAAGCTCGTGGAGCAGCAGGTGGAGGGCGGCAACAGCGTCCAGATCGCCGGCCCCGAAGGCGAAACCGGCATCAAGTTCCCGGCGCCGGCCGGAGGCTCCGAGCACAACCTCTTCAACCTCACCGTTGCGCTGCCCATGGCACCGGAGGTCACGGAATCCGTGGTCGCGGTCGACCCCGTTTCCGAACGCGCCCTGCTGGGCGGCGCCGGTGACTTCCTGGCCCCGCTGGAAAAGGCGCCGCCGGCGGATGCCCGCAGCGCCGAGGCGGTGGGCCAGCACCTGGAGAGCCTCTTCACCACCGGCATTGGCATGAAGGAACTCGAGGAGGGTCCGGACTTCCTCGGCGTCAAGCTCAAGTACTGGGCCCCCATCATGACCCAGTACCAGCAGGCCAAGCGCAACGGCCAGCTCACCGAGGACTCCCAGGCCATCCCGCTGATCGTCCGTTCCGGCACCTCTGTTGACCTGAAGTACTCGGTGAAAATCGAGGAAATCGACGACTCCGGAAACGTGGTCAAGGAAGTCGGCACGGCAGAGCGCTCCCTGGACAAGGACTACCTGCCCTTCGTCTCCAAGTCGCCCTTCGCGCTGTCCTGGCCCGGATCCACCGACTATTCCGAGCTGCTCGGCAACTCGGCAGCCTTTAGCCGCGGCCTCTACAGCCCCGCCACCTGGAGCACCAACTTCGCCGCCGCTCCCAAGTACAAGGACGGATCGACTGCCGGCAACGGTGCCGAGGACAAGACCGCCACCCCGGGTGAGTGGGTCACCGTGAACCGCCTGCCCGAGAAGAGCGTCACCGGGGAAGCCGTGGACCAGACCCAGCGCAACCCCGTGGACGAGCGCTCCTACCGGGAGAACCTCGAAACGGGCAAGAAGCTGGCCACGCCGCTCGCCATGGTCTACGGCACCTTCGATCCGGCCGCTGTCCAGGCTGCGGCCGGCGATGTCAACCGGCTCCCGCTCGGCGGTTACGACCCCGCGCCCATGACCCTGACCAAGGACGCACAGGGCAAGGATGTTGACGACACCACGCTCAAGCCTTCCCTGAGCGCCACCGGGCTCGTCAGCCAGTCGGCCGGCGCGATCACGGACTACTACGGCCTTGCTGCTGCCCGCGGCTACGAGAAGAATGCCTCTGTCATCGACGCTGTGCGCGTCCGTGCCAGCGCCGCCGGCAGCTGGAAGCAGGTCCAGCCTGAGGTGGACAAGCTCGCCGCGGAAATCCGGGAGATGGGACTGGAAGCCACCGTTGTGGCCGGTTCTGCCCGTGAAGACGCCAACATCTTCGTTCCCGGCTACTCCAAGGACGACGCCGGCAAGGAGTCCGCGCTCGGAACAGTCCAGCAGTCGTGGGTCAGGCAGAACGCGGCCGACGCCGTGGCCGGCTCCCTGACGGCGACCAACCTGACGCTGCTGTTCATCACCCTGTGCGGCGCCGCGCTGCTGACCGGTGCCTCGACCGTCAGCTACGTGCGGCTGCGCCGCAGCGAAGCCGGCACCCTCCGGGCCATGGGCTGGACCCAGCGCCGCATCCGGTCCTGGGTGCTGGAGGAGTTCGCCGTCGGCGCCGGGCTGCTGGCCGTGGCCGGCATCGTGCTCAGCCTCCTGAGCTGGAACATCGCAACCGCCATCGTCTCGGCGTCCGTGCTGGCCCTTTACCTGGGCGCGGCCTTCTTCGCCGCCCAGCAGCTGCGCCACCGCGAAGTGGTCAGCCAGGAGCCGCAGCACGACGAAAAGCTCATTGCCGTCGACTCGCCGCTGACCTTCGCGAACCGCCAGCTCAGCACGCACCGGTTCAACGCCATCTCGCTGGCTGTCGCCGTCGGCGTGTTCGCCTCGGCCGTCGGCGGGCTGATCGCCCTGCTGATCGACATTCCGCGTGCCGCCGGCGCCAGTGCCCTCAGCGGCCTGGCCGCCGCCAGCGTTGCCCTGCCCAGCATCATCCTTGGATTGTCCGGCGTGGCAGTGGGGCTCCTGCTCACACTGGTGACCGGGCGCTTTGAGCTGAAGGCCAAGCGGCGGTACCTCGGAACGCTGCAGGCGATGGGCTGGAACCCCGACATGCTGGGCCAGGTCCGCTTGTTCGAAAACGCCCTGGTGGGAGCGGTCGCCGTGCCGCTGGGTATTCTCGGTGCCCTGGGCATCGGCCTTGTTCTTGCCCCCTACGCCGCGTTGTGGGCCGCCGTGGCCGGGCTCGTGGCTGTTCTCTGCTGGATTCCGATTGCAACGAAAGTGGTCAAATGAGTAACGACCTGAACCTTCGCCGCGTGCGCGGGAACAATGAGGCTGAAACCCCGGTCCAGACCCGGGCCAACACCATTGTCAAGGAAGCGGACCACGCCACCCCGCTGGAGCTGAGCAACATCACCATCCGCTACGGCGGGGGCAAGAACGGGTCTGAAGCCGTCAGCGTCGTCGAAGGTTTTGACCTGACCCTCAACGCGGGGGAGATGCACTGCGTGGCCGGCCGAAGCGGCTCGGGCAAGACCAGTATCCTGACCGTCGGCGCAGGCCTGACCCTGCCGACGTCGGGCCGGGTGCTGTGGGAGGGCGATTCCCTCGAGACCATGTCCGACGACGAGATCGCCGACCGCCGCCGGGCCCTGATCGGCTACGTCGACCAGGGCGGCGCCCTGATTGACGGCATGAGCGCGCTCGAAAACGTGCTCCTCCCGGCGGTTCCGGACGGCGAGGTGGAGCAGCGGCGCGAGATGGCCAAGGACCTGCTGGACCTCGTGGGCCTGGGACGCCGCATGCGGCACCGCCCCGAGCAGCTCTCCGGCGGTGAACGCCAGCGCGTCGCCATCGCCCGCGCCCTGATCCTGGGGACCCGCGTCCTGGTGGTGGATGAGCCGACGGCGAGCCTGGACCGGGCCTCCGCCAACCGCATTATCAGCATCCTGAAGGACACCACGTCCGACGGCATCGCAGTCCTCGTGGCGTCACATGACCACGAACTGGTCCGGCTGAGCGATACGCTGACCGAACTGATCTAGATCCATTCCTCCGCACTAAAGGTAATGTTCTGCCCGTGACTTCCTCAGACAAGAGCCCCTTCTACATCACTACGGCCATCACCTACCCGAACGGCGTGCCGCACATCGGCCACGCCTACGAGTACATCGCCACGGATGCAATGGCCCGGTTCAAGCGGCTCGACGGCTACGACGTGAAGTTCCTGACCGGCACCGACGAACACGGTCTGAAGATTGCGCAGACGGCCGAGAAGGAAGGCATCTCGCCCAAGGAACTGGTGGACCGGAACGCCGAAATATACAAGGCCGCCCACGCCGCCCTCGGCATCACCTACGACCGGTTCATCCGCACCACGGACGCTGACCACTACACCGCCTCCCAGGCCATCTGGAAGAAGATGGAAGCCAACGGGGACATCTACCTGTCCAAGTACGAGGGCTGGTACTCCGTGCGGGACGAGGCCTACTACGGTGAAGACGACACCGTGGTCAAGGAGGACGGGGCACGGTATACCAAGGAGACCGACACCCCGGTCACCTGGACCGCCGAGGAAAGCTACTTCTTCCGGCTGTCCGCCTACCAGGACAAGCTGCTGGCCCTGTACGAGGCACAGCCGGAGTTCGGCGCGCCGCAGTCCCGGTTCAACGAGGTCATCAGCTTTGTCCGGCGCGGCCTCGAGGACCTTTCCATCAGCCGCACCACGTTCGACTGGGGCGTGCCCGTTCCCGGCGACGAAAAGCACGTCATGTATGTGTGGGTCGACGCACTGACCAACTACCTCACGGGCGCGGGTTACCCGGACGTCGAATCGGAGCAGTTCAAGAGGTACTGGCCGGCCGACGTCCACGTCATCGGCAAGGACATCTCGCGCTTCCATGCCATCTACTGGCCGGCCTTCCTCATGAGCGCCGGGCTCGAACTGCCCAAGCGCATCATGATCCACGGCTTCCTGCATAACAACGGGGTCAAAATGTCCAAGTCCCTGGGCAACGTCGTTGCCCCGGAAGACTTCGTGGCGCAGTACGGCCTGGACCAGGTCCGCTTCTTCTTCCTGCGCGAGGTCCCGTTCGGCGCCGACGGCAGCTACAACCATGAAGCGATCGTCGGCCGGATGAACTCCGACCTGGCGAACAACTTCGGAAACCTGGCGCAGCGCTCACTGTCCATGGTGGCCAAGAACTGCGAAGGCCGCGTACCTGTGCCCGGCGCGTTTACCGACGCTGACACAGCTATCCTGGGCCAGGCCAATGCCCTCCTGGAGCAGGCACGCGCCGCGTTCGAAAAGCAGGAGTTCAGCCGCGCCCTCGAGGCGATCTGGACGGTGCTGGGCGACACCAACGCGTACTTCGCCGAGCAGGCACCGTGGGTGCTGCGGAAGACCGACGTCGAACGCATGCAGACGGTGCTGTACGTGACCCTGGAAGTGCTCCGCATCGTGTCGATCCTCGCCCAGCCCGTCATGCCCACGGCCACTGCCGCCCTTCTTGGGTACCTCGGCCAGCCGGAGGGGGAAGCCCGGGAGTTCTCGGCCATTGGGACGCCGATCACCGCGGGCACCGACCTGCCCGCCCCCGCGCCGGTGTTCCCGAAGTACGAGGAGCCCGCGGAAGCCTGACCGTGATTTTCCCGGCGGCGTGCCGCTGCCGGCTGATCCCCCGTGCCATGGTTCCACCCATGGCACGGGGGATTTTTTTGATGCCATCCCCACGCCGCCTATCCAAGTAGTTCTAGGTACAACCGGGCTACGGGGCCGATACCACCAAGTAGAAGGCCTCAGAATAAGGCGTAGTGACTACTCGGGACTGCCGCAGGACCGAACCCTACCCTGAGATTGCAAGCAGACTGCCGGCATTTTCGGAAGTATTCATCGCTCTCTCTTCCACCGTTTGGTGTCTTCAGCCAGTGGTTCGTTGAGACGGAATGCCGCGAACGATCCCGTCAGTTTGGTCCAGCGGTATGGAGGTACACGAAATGAGACGAACTATCGCGGCGGTGGGGCTTGTGGGTCTGGGACTCGTGGGCACCACAATTCCGGCTATTGCTACGCCGGACAACGGGCAGGTCACGGTCTGCCACCACACGGGCTCTGAATCGAACCCGGCCTTTGAGATCGATGTCAATGAGCGGGCTGCCGAGAACGGGAACGGCGGAAACGGGAACGGAAACGGGAACGGAAACGGGAACGGCGGCTACGGGAACGGTAACGCCGGGAACGGCGGCAACGGGAACGGCGTCGGCCATCAGGGGGAATGCTACCCAGACAACGAAACGCCGCCGAATGAGGAGCCGCCCGCCGAAGAGCCGCCGGCCGAAGAGCCGCCGGCCGAACAGCCCCCGGCAGAGGAGCAGCCTCCTGCTGTCGCTCCTCCGGCGGTAGCACCCCCGGCGGCCGTGGTACCCGCAGCACCAGTGGTGAAGCCCGTTGCAAAGCCAGCCGTGGCGGCCCCTGCAGCGGCGGCGCCGGTTGCAGCGGCGCCCGTTGCAGCTCCGGCGGCGATCAACGAGGGATATAACGTGCAAACGGCCGCAGGCGGGGGAACAGAAAGCGGGATTCCAGCTTGGCTGGCCACTTTGACGGCCCTCTTTGCGGGCCTGTCCGGCGTTATCCTCGCGCGGGGCGGTGCCCGGGCCAGGAACCTTGGCAGCTGACTGGTAGCGGTTTGAGGGTGCCACGTTGCTGGGCGTGGCGCCTTCCTATCCGATTCCCGGCAAAGGAGGGGCCATGGGCAGGCATCGCCGGAGCAGCGAGACCGAACGCGGGGGCAGCCGACGGCTGCTGCTCAGCTATGTGGACCTCCTTGTGCTGTCGTTCTGCTGTCTTGGGATCCTGACCGCCTGGCTCATCTATGGCGCCGGGGGTATCAGCCCATCATCCGCTTCCGCCGTGGACGCACCGGTGGTCCGCTACACACCTGCCGGGGCCCCAACCGAGATTCCGAAGGCAGGCGCGCTGGCAGGGACCACCAAGGCGCCCGTTCCCGCAAAATCCGCCGTTGCTGCAAAACCCGCGGCACCGAAGCCATCACCGGCTCCAAAGGCCATAACAGCTGCGCCTCCGCAGCGGATTATTTATCCTGCTGCCGGCATGGATGTGGTGGTGCACCCGCTGAAACCCGGCAGTGGAGATATGGACAGCCGGTCCATAGTGCCCCCGGAGACCATGGACGGCTACTGGCTCACACCGTACGGCCAGCCCGGCGTCGGCTCCGTCAACACGACCTACGTCATCGGGCACAGCTGGGAGGGCCAGGACGCCCCCTTTAACCACCTCAGCGCAGCGGCAGTCCCGGGGGATGTATTCACCGTTGTAACCGCCAAAGCCAAACTTTCCTACAGAGTGGACTCAGTCACGACCTATACGAAGTCCACCTTGAAGGACAGTCCGATTTGGTCTGTTGTTCCGAACCGCCTCGTGCTGATCAGCTGCTACACGCAGGACCTCTGGGGCAAGAACGTGGCGGTGGTCGCGTCACCGGTGCGGGCCAAATGAAGCGCCCACCATTCCTGTTGTCTGAATAATGAGACGCTTTGACCAGAATGTGGATGGTTTGGCTACGCTGAAAGTATGAGCGCATCTACCATCAATCTTGCTGTCATTCCGGGCGACGGCATTGGCCCGGAGGTCACCGCCGAAGCCCTGAAGGTTCTCGAAAAGGTCGTGGCCGCCGAGGGGGTCACCCTGGAGCAGACCCACTACGAGCTCGGTGCCCGGCACTGGCTCGAGACCGGCGAGACCCTTCCGGATGCTGTCCTGGAGGACCTGAAGACGCGCGACGCCATCCTTTTCGGTGCCATCGGCGCGGCGCCCGGGGATACCCGCATTCCGTCCGGGCTCATTGAACGCGAGCTGCTTCTCAAGCTGCGCTTCAGCCTGGACCACTACGTCAATCTGCGTCCGTCCCGGCTTTACGGCACGGTGGGCAGCCCGCTGGCCGAGCCCGGCAACATCGATTTCATCGTCGTCCGTGAAGGCACCGAAGGACCCTACGTGGGCAACGGCGGTACCCTCCGCGGCGGCACGCCGCACGAAGTGGCCACCGAGGTTTCCCTTAACACCGCCCACGGCGTGGAGCGTGTTGTCCGCGATGCATTCCGCCGGGCCAACGAGCGCCCGCGCAAGAAGCTGACCCTGGTCCACAAGCACAACGTGCTGGTGTTTGCCGGCCACCTGTGGAAGCGCACTGTCGAGGCTGTGGCCAAGGAATTCCCCGAGGTCACCCACGACTACCTGCACATCGATGCCGCGACGATCTTCATGGTTACTGATCCGGCCCGCTTTGATGTCATTGTCACCGACAACCTGTTCGGCGACATCATCACGGACCTTGCTGCCGCCGTCACCGGAGGCATCGGCCTGGCAGCCTCGGGCAACATCAACATGGACCGCACCGCCCCGTCCATGTTCGAGCCCGTCCACGGCTCCGCACCGGATATTGCCGGCCAGCAGAAGGCCGACCCCACCGCCGCGATCCTGTCCGCAGCCCTCCTGCTGGACCACCTGGGCTACTCCGACGCTGCCCGGCGGATCGAGTCCGCGGTGGTGGCCGACGTCGAAAGCCGCAACGGTGAAGTGCGCAGCACAAGCGCCATTGGTGATGCCATCGCAGCGGCCGTTTAGCCTCCGCCAGCAGGCGTAAGCTTGACCTGAATTACCAATCGCTGCCGTGGTCCGACGCTGAACCACCTTCAGATGCCAGGCAGCCGACCGTGGAGGAACCATGACTCAGACTGCCCATGGCGTCGAATTCACCCAGCAGCTCTCGGCCACCCCGAAGTCTGCTGAAGAGCGTGCAGCCATCCTGGCGAACCCAGGCTTTGGCGACCACTTCACCGACCACACTGCGATTGTTGACTACACGGTCGACGCCAGCGGCCAGGGCGGATGGCATGATGCCCGGATCGAGGCCTACGGGCCCATCATGCTGGACCCGTCCGCCGCGGTGCTGCACTACGGGCAGGAGATCTTCGAGGGGCTGAAGGCCTACCGCCACGCCGACGGTTCCATCTGGAGCTTCCGGCCGGAGGCCAACGCCGCCCGGATGAACAAGTCCGCCCGCCGCCTGGCGCTTCCGGAACTCCCGGCCGAATACTTCCTGGGCGCCATCCGCGAACTGGTCGCGGTGGACAAGGAATGGGTTCCGTCCGGCGACGGCGAGGCCCTGTACCTGCGCCCGTTCATGATCGCCACGGAGGCGTTCCTGGGCGTGCGGGCGGCCCGTGAGGTGTCCTTCCGCGTCATTGCCTCGCCGGCCGGGAACTACTTCGGCGGGGAACTGAAGCCGATCTCCATCTGGATCTCCCGCGAGTACGCCCGTGCTGGCCGGGGCGGCACGGGTGCCGCGAAGTGCGGCGGCAACTACGCTGCCTCGCTCATCGCCCAGCAGGAAGCCGAGGCCAACGGCTGCAAGCAGGTGCTGTTCCTGGACCAGTTCAATGACAACGCCGTTGAGGAGCTGGGCGGAATGAACGTCTTCTTCGTCATGAAGGACGGCTCGCTGGTGACGCCCGCGCTCAGCGGCACCATTCTCGAAGGGGTGACCCGCTCGTCGATCATCCAGGTTGCCAAGGACATGGGCCGTGAGGTCACGGAGCGGAAGATCACCCTGGACGAATGGCGCGACGGCGTTGCCTCCGGCGACATCGCCGAGGTGTTTGCCTGCGGTACCGCGGCCGTCATCACGCCCATCGGCGTGCTGAAGGATGCCACCGAGTTCATCGGTTCGGAGGATGCGAAGGCCGGCGAGACCACCATGGCGATCCGCCAGCAGCTGCTCGGCATCCAGACCGGGGCCGTCGCAGACACCCACGGCTGGCTGACCCGGCTCGCCTGAGGCTTTTAGCGAGCGGTTGTAGAACGACGGCGGGTGGCTGGCTGGGCTGTTTTGGCAGCTCACCGGCCGCCCGCCGTCGTTCTTGTGCCATTTTGTCTGGCTGTATCCGGTGGTGCCGGGTGACAGAATGAAACCTGTGAATCAGGACATCTCCACTGCATTTACCCGCAGCAGCCAGCTGACGCGTTTCCGCCTGGCGCCCAATCCGGGCCCGATGAGCCTGGAGGGGACCAACTCCTACGTCGTCGGGGAACCTCGCCATGGGGCAGTGGTGGTGGTTGATCCTGGTCCCCTGGACGAAAACCATCTCCAGGCGCTGGCGGCAGCCGGGCCGGTGGAGCTCATCCTGGTCACGCACCGGCACGCGGACCACACCGCCGGTTCGGCCCGCCTTGCAGAAATCACCGGCGCGCCCGTCCGGGCCGCCGCACGCGAGCACTGCCATGGGGGAAGCACGCTGCAGGCGGGGGAGACCATCGCCGCCGGCGGAACCGAGATCCGGGTGGTTTCCACCCCCGGGCATACCTCGGACTCCGTCTGCTTCCACCTTCCCCACGACGGACCTGCCGGTTCCGTGCTGACCGGTGACACCATCTTGGGCCGGGGAACCACCGTCCTGGACCACCCGGACGGCACGCTGGCCGACTACCTCGCCTCACTCGACCGGCTGGAGCGGCTGGGGCCCGCCACGGTCCTGCCTGCCCACGGCCCTGTCCTGCCCGCCCTCGACGCAGTGGTCCGCGCCTACCGGGACCATCGGCTGGACCGGCTGGCGCAGATCCGCTCGGCTCTCGCCGGCCTCGGTACTGACGCCGGAGTGGGCGAGGTCACCAGCGTTGTCTATGCCGACGTCGACCCTTCCGTGCGGCGCGCCGCAGAGAATTCCGTGGCGGCACAGCTACAGTACCTTCGCTTCCTGAGTGGGCGAGGCTGAGACTGTAGGCTTGGGGCCATGCGTATTGCCCGGTTTGTAGTCGATTCTGATCCCCTTTACGGCGTTGTTGAAGGCCAGCCCGGCAGTGAGGAAATCACTGTCATCAACGGCGACCCGTTCTTCAACGGCGTGGAACGCACTTCGGTGCGGCACAAGCTGGAGGATGTCCGCCTGCTGGCGCCCATCATTCCGCGCAGCAAGGTCATCGGCGTGGGCCGGAACTTTGTGGAGCACGCCCACGAGCTCGGCAATGAGGTGCCCCAGCAGCCGCTGCTGTTCCTGAAGCCCAACACGTCCGTGGTTGGCCCGAACGATCCCGTCGTGCTGCCCGAGTTCTCCGAGGAGGTCTCCTTCGAGGCGGAGTTGTGCGTCGTCATCGGCCGCATCTGCAAGGACGTGCCGGAAGACCGAGTGGACGACGTCATCTTCGGATACACCTGCGGCAACGACCTCACCGCCCGCGACGTGCAGAAAACCGACCTCCAGTGGGCCCGCGCCAAGGGCTTCGACACGTCCGCGCCCCTGGGACCATGGATCGAAACCGACCTCGATCCGGAGGACCTGTCCATCAAGGGCCGGCTCAACGGTGAACTTCGCCAGGACGGCAGCACCACCCAGATGATCCGCGGCGTCCGCGAACTGGTCTCCATCGTCTCCAGCGCGTTCACGCTGCTGCCCGGCGACGTCATCATGACCGGCACGCCGGCGGGAGTCGGCCTCGTCCAGGCCGGCGACCGGTACGAAGTGGAGATCGAGGGAATCGGCCGTTTGTCGAACCCCGTGGTCCGCCGCTAGCCGTACCCAGCCGGGGACGGCGCAGGGGTGGCCGGTTGGTAAAGTTGGTATCACTATGACTACCCCCTCCGCCGCTCCTGCTGCCATCCCTGCCGTCACCGCCGAAACGCCCGTCCGCGTCCGCTTCTGCCCGTCTCCCACGGGCACCCCGCACGTCGGGCTGATCCGCACGGCGCTGTTCAACTGGGCCTATGCCCGCCACACAGGCGGCAAGATGATTTTCCGCATCGAGGACACCGATTCGGCGCGCGACAGCGAGGAAAGCTACCACCAGCTGCTGGACGCCCTGAAGTGGCTCGGCATCGACTGGGACGAGGGCGTCGAGGTGGGCGGGCCGCACGAACCGTACCGCCAGTCGCAGCGGAGCGAGCTGTACCAGGATGTCATCGCCAAGCTTCGGGCAGGCGGCCACATCTACGAGTCCTACTCGACCCCTGACGAGATCGAAGCGCGCCACCGGGCCGCCGGCCGGGACCCCAAGCTGGGCTACGACGGCTTTGACCGCGACCTCAACGAGGAACAGGTCGCTGCCTTCAAGGCCGAGGGCCGGGAAGCGGTGCTGCGGCTGAGGATGCCGGACGAGGACATCACGTTCACCGACCTGGTCCGGGGCGAGATCACGTTCAAGGCCGGCTCTGTGCCGGACTTCGCCGTGGTGCGGGCCAACGGCGCACCGCTGTACACCCTGGTCAACCCGGTGGACGATGCCCTCATGGGCATCACCCACGTCCTCCGCGGCGAGGACCTGCTGAGCTCCACGCCGCGCCAGATCGCCCTGTACCGGGCGCTGTATGCGGTGGGCGTGGCCGAGTACATGCCGGAGTTCGGCCACTTGCCCTACGTCATGGGCCAGGGCAACAAGAAGCTGTCCAAGCGCGATCCGGAATCGAGCTTGTTCCTGCACCGGGAACGCGGCTTCATCCCCGAGGGCCTGCTGAACTACCTGTCCCTGTTGGGCTGGTCCCTGAGCGCCGACGAGGACATCTTCACGGTGGACCAGCTGGTGAAGAACTTCGACATCCACGACGTCCTGGCCAACCCGGCCCGCTTCGACCTCAAGAAGGCCGAAGCGATCAACGGAACGCACGTCCGGCTGCTGGACCCCGCGGTCTTCCGCGAAAGGCTGGTCCCGTACCTCCGCCACGAGGGCCTGGTGGGGGAGATTCTCACCGACCGCCAGGAGGAGATCCTGACCGAAGCCGCACCGCTCGTCCAGGAACGGATCACCCTGCTCGGCGAAGCTCCGGAGATGCTGGCTTTCCTCTTCAAGTCCGACGACCAGATCGACGTCGCCGCCGACGCCCGCAAGGGCCTGCCGGAGAACGTTACCGAGGTCCTCGAGGCGGCGCTGGCAGCCCTCGAACCGATCAGCGACTGGAACGCAGAGAACATCCAGTCCGCCCTGAAGCAGGCGCTGGTGGAGGACCTGGGTATCAAGCCGCGGCTTGCGTTCGGTCCAGTGCGCACTGCGATCTCCGGCCGCCGGATCTCCCCGCCGCTCTTTGAGTCCATGGTCATCCTGGGCAAGGACTCGTCCCTGGCGCGCCTGCGCGCTTTCCGCGGCTGATGTCACACCCCGCAGCCGAAACCGCCGTCCTGTCCCACGCCCTTGGGACGGTCAGCGGTGTCCTGTTCGACATCGACGACACGCTGGTGGACCTTGCCTACGCCATGACCACGGCGCTGCGGGATGCCAGCGAACACCTCCTGCCCGGCCTGGACCAGGCCGGGTGGGACAGGGTGGGGCGGATCTTCACGCACGAGACAACCCACTACTACGACCGCTATCTCGCGGGCGAGCTGACCTTCAATGAGCAGCGGCTGCTCCGGGGCCGTGCGGCCCTGGGCCACTTCGGCGTGGAAATGGGCGAGGGGGAGGAAGCGCATAACTGGCTCAGCACCTATGCGCGGCTACAGCCCAGCTATGTGCGGGCCTTTGAGGACGTTGAGCCGCTTCTGGACGCCTTGGACCAGGCGGGCATTCCCTACGGGGCGGTGAGCAACAATGTGCACGACTACCAGCGGGCAAAGCTGGACAGTGCCGGACTGGAACGGATCCGGTTCCTCGTGGGCACGGACACAGTGGGTGTTCCCAAGCCGGACCCGGCCATCTACCTCGAGGGTGTCCGGCTGATCGGCAGCACTCCTGCCACCACCCTGTATATCGGGGACAACCGGCTTCTGGACGCTGAGGGCTCGACGGCGGCAGGACTGTCGGGCATCTGGCTGAATCGCGGCGGGGAACAGGCCCCTGGTTTCCAGGGGCAGGAAGTCGCCTCCCTGCTGGAACTCCTGGCGCTGCCTGCCGACTCCAGCTAGCCGGTTGGGTCCGTTGCCTGCTCCCGCTTGAGGCGTTCAGAAAGTGTGGCGCAGGTAACGGCCCGCCGATTTGTGCGGCGCAAAAGTCTCGGGTAGAGTAATTACTCGTGCTGAGGGGCACGGAGCGAAAGATAAAGACTTTCCACCGGCCCGAAAGTGCCAATGGGATATGGTGTAATTGGCAACACTACGGTTTCTGGTACCGTCATTCTAGGTTCGAGTCCTGGTATCCCAGCTCTGGATTTCTCCGGATTTTCCGAAGAATTTCAGGTGTTGCGAATCGAAAATCATCGATTTGGAACAAAGCCAAATGTGTGAAACACTAACTTGGCTTGATCAGCGGAAACGCTGATCGGAAAGTACGCGGCCCCATCGTATAGCGGCCTAGTACGCCGCCCTCTCACGGCGGTAACGCGGGTTCGAATCCCGCTGGGGTCACAAGCAACCGGCTCCGGGCAACAGCCCGGGGCCGGTTTTGTGTTGCCTGAATTTGTATGGTCTGTTCTGTGGTTCTGCTCTGTACTGTGGCTCCACTCTGTCCTGTGGTTCCGCTCTGTTCGGTGGTCCTGAACCCCAAAACACATCTGAACTGGCATGATGAGGCTGTGACCTCCAACCGGATCCCGCCAGCCAGCGGCCAGGACATGGAAACGCAGCCTGCCGGCGTGCGCCTCCTCGAGGAGGTCCGCCGCAACCTGGCAGATGTCACGCTGCCGCTGGCGCTGCCGACGGCCGACCAGGCACGGCTGGAGATCCGGAACTCCGTGGCCCAGCTCGATGACTACATCCTGCCCCGCTACCGCAGCCTGGACGCCCCGCTGCTGGCCGTCGTCGGCGGTTCAACGGGCGCCGGCAAATCAACTCTCGTGAACGCGCTCGTGGGCCATCCCGTAACGCGTGCCGGGGCCATCCGGCCCACCACCCGGCAGCCCATCCTGCTGCACCATCCCTCGGAAGCCGCCTGGTTCGAGGACCAGCGGGTACTGCCCGGCCTCAGCCGGATCCGCGGAACCGTAGTCCCGGCCGCTGTCCCGGCCCTCCCCAACCGCCAGCCGGCCGGGCAGGCCGGGCCGCCGTCGGACTCTGCTCCCGTCTCGTCGCTGGTCCTGGTAGGCGAACCAGCCGTGCCCGAAGGCATTGCACTGCTGGATGCGCCCGACGTCGACTCCATCTCCGACGAGAACCGCAGGCTCGCCGGGCAGTTGCTGGCGGCCGCCGACCTCTGGATCTTCGTGACCACCGCCAACCGGTACGCCGACGCCGTCCCATGGAAGCTGCTGCTGAACGCGGCATCGCGGGACATCATGGTGGCGGTGGTCCTCGACCGTGTGCCGCCGGCCGCTGAAGCGGAAGTGCGCGAGGACCTGCGCAGCATGCTGGCGCGGGAGGGCTTGGGCGCCGCGCGCCTCTTCGTCATTCCGGAAGTCGTGCTCGGCAGCGCCGGCATGCTTCCGGCGGAAACCGTGCAGCCGCTGAAAGCCTGGCTGCGCGGCCTTGCCGAAGATGCGGCGGCCCGCGCCGACATCGCAAGGCGGACGCTGCATGGTGCTGTACGAGAGCTGGGCCAGCGTGTGGCGCACATCGCCGAAGCCGCCGGGGAACAGGGCCGCGCCGCCACCCTGCTGGGTGATGACGTGCGGGCCGCCTACCAGGATGCGGGCACACGGATCATCGACGCCACCAAAGACGGTGCCCTCCTCCGTGGCGAGGTCCTGGCCCGCTGGCAGGACTTCGTGGGAACGGGCGAGTTCTTCCGCAGCCTGGAGCAGAACGTGGGGCGGTTCCGCGACCGCCTGGGCGCATTCTTCCGCGGCGAGCCTGCGCCGGCAGTGAAAGTGGAAACCGCCATTGAAACAGGCCTCCAGGCGGTCATCCTGGATGAGGCTGCCAAGGCAGCGGAGGACGCAGACCAGCGTTGGCGCTCGGATCCGGCGGGCCGGCAGCTCCTGGGCACGGACGACCTCTCCGGAACGGGTCCCGGCTTTGGGGACCGCGTGGCGGCGGAAATACGCGACTGGCAGGCTGGGCTGATGGAACTGATCAGGACCGAAGGCCAGGACAAGCGGACCCAGGCGCGGTGGCTGTCCTTTGGCATCAACGGCCTCGGTGCAGCCCTGATGATTGTGGTTTTTTCCATGACGGCCGGGCTGACCGGCCTGGAGATCGGCGTCGCCGGGGGAACCGCGGTGGTGGGGCAGAAACTGCTGGAAGCCGTCTTCGGCGAGGACGCCGTACGCCGGCTCGCCCACACCGCCCGCGACGACCTGAGCAGCAGGTGCCGAAACCTGCTGGCGGCGGAGCAGGAGCGGTTCCTGGAGAGGCTGGACGCGGACGCGGGGAAGGCCGCCGTCCAGCTCGCCGAGCATGCACGGGCGCTGACGCGGTTGGCGGACGCCACGTGAACCGCCGGGGGAGGATGAAGGAAGAGACACGGCTGCAGGGCCGCCTCGAAGCGCTGGGCGAGGCGCGTGAACTGGCCGAAGGCGTGCTGCCCGACGCCGCGCTGGAGGACGTTCTCGGGGTGCTGGAACGTGCCCGGTCACGGCGTGCGCTCTCAGCAGAGCACACGGTGGTGGGCTTCTTTGGAGCGACCGGAAGCGGAAAGTCCACGCTGTTCAACGCCGTAAACGGCGCTGAAATTGCGACGGCGGCGGCGCGCCGGCCGACCACGTCCGAACCTTTGGCGAGTGTGTGGGGTGCCGACGGCAGCGAGCCGCTGCTTGACTGGCTGGACGTGAAGGCGCGCCACCATGCAGTCCCCGTGGACGGGTTCGCCGACGAGGACACCGGGCTGATTCTGCTGGACTTGCCCGACTTTGATTCCACGCGGACTGCGAACCGGGATATCGTGCAGCGGCTGGTGGGAATGGTGGATGTCCTGGTCTGGGTGCTGGATCCGCAAAAGTACGCCGATGCCGCCGTCCACAACGGATTTCTGGCGCCGCTGGCGTCGCACGGTGCCGTCACGCTGGTGGTGCTCAACCAGGTGGACAGGCTGCCGGATGCCGACGTCAAGCCCGTGCTGGAGTCGCTGAAGGGGATCCTCGCCCGCGACGGGCTGGGCAAGGTACAGGTCCTGGCCGCCTCCGCGCTGACCGGATCGGGAGTGGACAATGTCCGGGCTGCCATCCGCCGTGTGGTGTCGCAGCGGGAAGCACTGTCCCTTCGGCTGTCCGCGGATGTGACCAAGGCTGCGGCCCAGCTGCGGGAAGCCTCCGGCCGCGGGGATGCTGCAGGCGTTCAGCGCGGGACCGCGGTGCGGCTCGCTGATGAGCTGGCCAAGGCGGCCAACGTGCCGCTGGTGGCCGATGCCGTGTCCTCGTCGTACCGGATCGAGTCGACCCGGCGCACAGGCTGGCCGGTGACCCGCTGGCTGGTGCGCTTCAGACCCGATCCGCTGCGCCGGCTCAACCTGCGCCGTGACGCCAGCGCCGAGGTGAACCGGACGTCCCTGCCGCCCGCGGGCGCTCCGGAACGCGCGCGGACCGACGCTGCCGTTCGCAACTTTGCCGACGCCGCCAGTGACGGTGCACCCGGTCCCTGGCGCGCCTCCATCCGCACGGCCGCCCGGATGGGGAGGGACCGGCTGCCGGATGCTCTTGACCAGGCCATCGCCGGGGCAGATCTTGGAGCGGGGCGGAAGTCCTGGTGGTGGGGTGCCTTCAACATCATCCAGTGGCTGGCGCTGCTCGCGGCCGTGGCTGGCCTGGGCTGGCTGGGCGTGCTTGCGGGCCTCGGTTACCTGCAGCTGCCCGTTCCCGAGGTGCCGCGTGTGGAGGGCTGGCCCGTGCCCACCCTGATGGTTGCGGGCGGAGCCGCACTAGGGATCCTGCTCGCCGTGACGGCCAAGTTCATTACTGCCGGGGTGGCGAAGCGCCGCGGCGCCAGGGCCAGGAAGCGGCTCAATGCGGCGGTGGCAGACGTGGCGGACCGGCTGGTGGTGGAACCCGTGGAGGCGGAAGTTCGGCGATTGGAAGCGTTTAGCGCCGCGCTGCGGACGGCCGCGGGCTAGCTTTGCCGGCGCGTCAGCCGGCTGCTGTCTCCAGGGCCCTCGCGGCATCCCGGACCTTGATCATGGTGCGGAGGTTTCGGGTGGTGGTGGAAGCCTTGTACTTCGGCTTGGCCGTCAGTTTGCTGAAAGGGCTCTCAAGGGTACCGCCGGCGGGCGCCAGCCAGGCCACGGCTTCGGCGCCCAGCCGTTCCAGCTCCACGTTGTCCAGTGCTTGCCCTGCCGCGGACAACTCGTCCAGTGCAGCCGGGTCCGAGGCAAGGGTGAGATAGGTGTGGGTGGTTTTGTCGTCGGCTGGGTAACGGCACGCGGCCACGAGTTCAGCCACGCGGTCCGAGGTCAGCACCACCACCCAGGCGTCATAGCCAAAGCCCTCCCGCAGCGTTGTCTCGAACTCCTTCTTGACGGCGGCAGGACCCAGGTCGCTGGCCAGCACAACATTGCCGCTTGCGAGCAGCGTTTTCACGCCACTGAACGGGCCGTCCTTGAGGGCCTCCTTAAGGTCCGCCATCTTGATGTTGATGCCGCCCACATTGATGCCGCGGAGGAACACTGCATAGCTGGTCATGCGCCCACACTACTGCGCGATAGTGCGTCACGGCCGAGCTTCCCTCTACGGTCTCGGACAATATGCCGGCGGGTGCTACGGCGCCGGGCCGTCGTCTTCGATGTGGTGAGCTTCGCGAAGCCCCGCTCCAACGCGTCTGGTTCCGGTCAGACTGGCCAGCCTGGTTCCGGGTAGCGGGGGTGCGGTGGATTGGTAGGTGTGGCCGGTCGGTGTGGTGATTT
This sequence comes from Arthrobacter sp. NPDC057009, assembly GCF_042673905.1. Lineage (NCBI taxonomy): Bacteria > Bacillati > Actinomycetota > Actinomycetes > Micrococcales > Micrococcaceae > Arthrobacter > Arthrobacter sp. NPDC057009. Next base: position 118,029 of record NZ_JBHUSB010000001.1, on the reverse strand, counting down.
CGATAGTGTGTCTTGGTCCTGGTCTGGGTTGTGCTTTCCAGCCGGGGAGTTCTTTGGTGTGGTTGCAGGCTTCGCAGAGTCCGGCGCCGTTTTCGAGGCTTGTTGGGCCGTCGTTGTGCCAGGGGACGATGTGGTCGTGGTGTCGGATGGGGGCGTCGCAGTAGGGGGTGCGGCAGGTGTTGTCCCTTACCTGGATGAAGCGGCGCAGCGGTGGCGGGAAGAGCCGCCGTTTCGAGTCCATGGCGACCAGGTCGCCGGTGTCCGGGGCGGTGTAGAGCCGGCGCAGCCAGATCCTCAGGTCTTTCACGGCGCCGTTCCGGCGGATCACCGCGTCCTTCTTGCCTGTATTCGAGCCGGACGCGTTTGAGCTGCCAGTGTTTGGCTGGAGGGGCTGCTGCGCTACTTGTTCCTGGTTGAGGAGTTCCTGGGCCCATGCTGCGGGGACGATGCCGTAGCCGGTGAGCCTTGCAGGTTCGCTGTCCCCCTGGAGGAGAGTGCGGTCGGTCATGACGAGGTTTTCCTCGACGCCGGTAATGCCGCCGGGGGTGCCGGTGGTCCACTCGACGAGGGTGTCGGCCATGGCCTGGTTCCGGGAGCGTGGGTCCCCGGCGGAGCGGAGGGCGTCGGCCTGCCGGGTGAGTGCCGCATACACGGCCACGCCTTGGTGGGCGGGCAGCAGGGCTGTCAGGTACGTCATGCAGTCCGGGGGCGGGGCGCAGGCTCACGCCCCGGTCGGAGGCGGCGTGGCTGGCCCGCTGGGTGACCGAGCGCGGATCCCGTCGGATCGCGGCCGCTTTCACAGCGGCGATAAAGCCGCGGGTCCCCACCCCGTCAAAAGTCCCGGTATCGGCGGCGAGTTCCTCATCCACCGCGGCCCGGTCCTCCACCGCCAGGACGGCCGTTTCCTTCACGACGTACATGGCCTTTTCTTCATTCAGCTGGCCGGTATCCAACGCCCTGAGTGTGTGCGGCATCTCAATGACCAGGGCCCTGGCCATGCCCAGCAGCCGGCCTCCCCGGTGCGGGGACTCACCCCTGGCCAGCGCAATCTGCTCGGCCACACCCAGGCTATGTTCCGTGTGCCGCTTCTTGCCCAGATCCTCAGCCGAGAGGGTGCTGCTTGTGGCCAGCCCGGAAGCGGCCTGCGCCGGAACGTTCACGGTCGCGGGTCCGGCTTGTTCCTGCCGCTGTCTGGCTTCGAACTCGACGGCCAGCCTTGCCTGCTGCCCTGTGGCCCAGCGTTTGAATTTCTCCAGCACCGTGGTCTGGTCGATCAGCCCGGGACCATCGGCGCTGAGATCGGCCCGCAACAGCGTCTTCACCGTCCCGACCCGGTCGTCGACACCCAGCCCAGGTGTAGGAGCGGTGTTGGCACCGGAGGCCGCGCCACTGGCGGTGGGGGCGGCGTCCGTGAACAGGTGGTCCCTGGAAAGGAGCTCGGGGAACGGGGCATCAAGGAGCTCGGGGAACGGGTCCTCCGGAAAAACCCCGTCCTCATACTCCCCACCGGGGAAAGGGTCCTCCGGATACGCGGAGTCCGGATCAGCGCCGTAGGGAAATTCGTCGCCGGCGAAGCCCTCAAAGGGAAAAACCTTTTCGGAGAACCAGCCATCGGGAACGGTGTCGCCAGGCAGCCCGCCGGCACGCGTGGCCGGTGCTGCTGCTGAGTTCCCGAGAACCTCCATGAACACAGTCTGCCTGGGGGGTACGACAAAATAAGGCGGATCGGGCACCAGATCTGAACAGAATCCAGAAACTTTTTTGGATGCATCCCACTACCAAAACCGGGTAGCAGATCAAGGCGTTTCCGGCGGGGAGAAGGCCCTGAACTGCCACCCGGTTGGGCGCTGTATTTAGACCCGCTCGCCGGCGGGTCCAGCAAGGGGGGGAGTCAGTCGTTATTCTTGCGGAGGGCTTCGGTCAGGACGCGGGCCGCGTTGCATACGACTTCCGCGTGCAGCCGTCCGGGCTGGCGGGTGAGCCGCTCGATGGGGCCGGAGATGGAAACGGCGGCAATGACGCGGCCGGAAGGGCCGCGCACCGGTGCGGAGACTGAGGCGACGCCCGGCTCCCGTTCGCCGAGGCTCTGGCCCCAGCCCCGCCGTCGTACTCCGGCCAGGACGGTGGGCGTGAAGCGCGCCGACTGCAGGCCTTCCAGCAGGCGGTCGTGGTCTTCCCAGGCGAGCAGCACCTGGGCCGCAGAACCGGCTTTCATGGACAGCTGTGTTCCGACCGGGATGGTGTCGCGAAGCCCGATGGGCCGTTCGGCGGAGGCGACGCAGACCCGCCAGTCACCCTGGCGGCGGAAGATCTGGGCGCTTTCGCCCGTGGCGTCGCGCAGCTGCATGAGCACGGGCCCAGCAGAGGCGATCAGCCTGTCCTCGCCGGCAGCGGAAGCGAGCTCGACGAGCCGGCTGCCGAGGACAAAGCGGCCCTGGATGTCACGGCTCACCAGGCGGTGGTGAACCAGCGCCAGTGCCAGCCTGTGCACCGTGGGCCGCGCCAGTCCTGTGGCAGCGACGAGCTGCGCAAGAGTGGTGGGTCCGGCCTCAAGCGCGTCGAGCACCTGCGCTGCTTTATCAATGACACCGACTCCACTAGAATTGTCCATGTATTGATATTGCCGTCTCAATATCTGAGATGCAAATCATTTGACTGGCTTATTACACAGCTCTGCTGTTTCAGTGGAACTAAGAGCAAAACAGCACCGAAGGGAGATGGCCATGGCCAAAACATTGGCCGAGAAAGTCTGGGATGCGCACGTGGTGCGCAAAGGTGACGGCGACGGCGCCAACGCCCAGCCTGACCTTCTGTACATCGACCTGCACCTCGTCCATGAGGTGACGTCCCCGCAGGCGTTCGAAGGGCTCCGCCTGGCTGGCCGCAAGCTGCGCCGCCCGGACCTCACCATCGCCACCGAGGACCACAACACCCCTACGCTGGACATCGACAAGCCGATTGCCGACCTCACCAGCCGGACCCAGATCCAGACCCTGCGCAACAACTGCGAGGAGTTTGGCGTCCGCCTGCATCCCCTCGGCGACGCCGAGCAGGGCATCGTGCATGTCGTCGGCCCGCAGCTTGGGCTGACCCAGCCCGGCATGACCGTGGTCTGCGGCGACTCGCACACCTCCACCCACGGCGCGTTCGGCGCGCTGGCCATGGGCATCGGCACGTCCGAGGTGGAGCACGTCATGGCCACCCAGACGCTGTCCCTCAAGCCCTTCAAGACCATGGCCATCAACGTCGAGGGCACCCTGCGCCCCGGCGTGACCGCTAAGGACATTATCCTCGCTGTCATCGCCAAGATTGGCACCGGCGGCGGCCAGGGCTACGTCCTGGAGTACCGCGGCTCCGCCATTCGCGCGCTGTCCATGGACGCCCGCATGACCATCTGCAACATGTCCATCGAAGCAGGCGCCCGCGCCGGCATGGTGGCTCCGGACGAGACTACCTACGCCTACATGAAGGGCCGGCCGCACGCGCCGGAGGGCGCGGACTGGGACGCCGCCGTCGAGTACTGGAACACGCTGCGCACCGACGAAGATGCCGTCTTCGACGCCCAGGTTGACCTGGATGCCAACACGCTCGAGCCGTTCGTCACCTGGGGCACCAACCCGGGCCAGGGTGTCTCCCTCTCGGCCAACGTGCCGTCCCCGGAGGACTTCGGCGACGAGAACGCCAAGGCCGCCGCTGAGCGTGCCCTGCAGTACATGGGACTGGAAGCCGGAACGCCCATGAAGGACATCCGCGTGGACACCGTCTTCCTGGGCTCCTGCACCAACTCCCGCATCGAGGACCTGCGTGCGGCGGCGGACATCATCCGCGGCCGCGAGAAGGACCCGAAGGTCCGGATGCTCGTGGTTCCCGGCTCGGCCAGGGTGCGCCTCGAGGCCGAGGCTGAAGGACTGGACCGTGTGTTCAAGGACTTCGGCGCGGAGTGGCGCTTCGCCGGCTGCTCCATGTGCCTCGGCATGAACCCGGACCAGCTGGAGCCGGGGGAGCGGTGCGCCTCCACCTCCAACCGCAACTTTGAAGGGCGGCAGGGCAAGGGCGGCCGCACGCACCTCGTCTCTCCGGTTGTAGCAGCCGCCACGGCCGTCCGCGGCACGCTGAGCTCGCCGTCGGACCTCGATCCGGCACCGGAATCCGCAGCCCTGACCACCGACGCCGCCTAGGAAGACGCCATGGAAAAGTTCACCACCCACACCGGCATTGGCGTCCCGCTGCGCCAGAGCAACGTCGATACTGACCAGATCATCCCGGCCGTGTACCTTAAGCGCATTACGCGCACCGGCTTTGAAGACGCGCTCTTCTCCGCCTGGCGGAAGGATCCTTCCTTCATCCTGAACCAGGAGCCGTTCAACACCGGGTCCGTGCTGGTGGCCGGCCCCGACTTCGGCACCGGCTCCTCCCGCGAGCACGCCGTCTGGGCGCTCAAGGACTACGGCTTCCGTGCCGTGCTCTCCTCCCGGTTCGCCGACATCTTCCGCGGCAACTCGGGCAAGCAGGGACTCCTTGCCGCCCAAGTTGCCCAGGATGACATCGAGCTCATCTGGAAGACTCTCGAAAACGCCCCGGGCACCGAGGTGACCGTTGACCTCGTGTCCAAGACCGTCACGTGCGGCAACGTTGTGGCACCCTTCGAGATCGACGACTACACGCGCTGGCGCCTGCTCGAGGGCCTCGATGACATCGGGCTGACCCTGCAGCACGAGGAGGACATCACGGCCTACGAAGCGACGCGGCCGTCCTTCAAGCCCCTCACGCTGCCGGCGAAGACTGCATAAGTAAGGCCGTCTTAGCAAGGCAACGAAGCATTCCCGAAAGGCCCGCCGTGCACAGCCGCGGCGGGCCTTTCCGCTGCCCCCGGTTCGCGTGCCGAAGCCCACACACCCGCGTCAGTATTTCGGTTCGGTAACGCGAACTCATATGCTTAGCTGGTGCCTTTGTAAGGATTTGGGGGCGAGTAGTCGTGAGGAAACCGGTAAATGAGTAGTGTTCTGACAATCCGCGGAGGCGTCCCGCTAACTGGCCGTGTCAGCGTCCGCGGTGCCAAGAACCTTGTACCCAAGGCCATGGTGGCAGCGCTGCTGGGCAACGAGCCCTCCGTGCTGCGGAACGTCCCGGAAATCAAGGACGTTGAGGTGGTCACCAGCCTGCTCCAGCTCCACGGCGTGACCGTCGAGAAGGACCCGGTCACCGGGGATCTCACCCTGGATCCCAAGGCGGCCAAGACGGCGTCGAGCACGGCCATCGATGCCCACGCCGGCGACTCCCGGATCCCCATCCTGCTGTGCGGCCCCCTGATCCATGCCATCGGCGAGGCCTTTATCCCGGACCTGGGCGGCTGCAAGATCGGCGACCGGCCCATCGACTACCACCTGGACGTGCTGCGGCAGTTCGGCGCCGTCGTCGAGAAGCGCCCCGGTGGCATCCACATCTCCGCGCCCAAGGGGCTGCACGGGGCCAAGATCTCCCTGCCCTACCCGTCGGTCGGCGCTACAGAGCAGGTTCTTCTGAGCGCAACGCGCGCCGAAGGCATCACTGAACTGTCCGGTGCCGCCACCGAGCCCGAGATCATCGACCTCATCGCCGTGCTCCAGAAAATGGGCGCCATCATCAGCGTCCAGACGGACCGGACCATCCGCATCGAGGGCGTCCGCGACCTTGGCGGCTACAACCACCGTGCCCTCTCGGACCGCAACGAATCGGCCTCCTGGGCCTCCGCGGCGCTGGTGACCCGCGGCGACATCTTTGTTGAAGGCGCCTCCCAGCGGGACATGATGACCTTCCTGAACACCTTCCGCAAGGTGGGCGGCGGCATGGATATCGCCGAGGACGGCATCCGGTTCTACCACCGCGGCGGCAAGCTCAGCCCGCTGGTCCTGGAAACGGACGTCCACCCGGGATTCATGACCGACTGGCAGCAGCCGCTCGTCGTGGCCCTGACCCAGGCTGAAGGCGTGTCCATCGTGCACGAGACCGTGTACGAGAACCGCTTCGGCTTCACCGACGCCCTCATCCGCATGGGTGCCAGCATCCAGGTGCACCGGGAATGCCTGGGCAGCGTGCCGTGCCGCTTCGGGCAGCGGAACTTCCTGCACTCCGCGGTCATCTCGGGTCCGACCCAGCTCAAGGGAACCGACATTGACGTGCCGGACCTGCGCGGCGGCTTCAGCCACCTGATCGCCGCGCTGGCCGCCACGGGCACCTCCCGCGTAACGGGCATTGACATCATCAACCGCGGCTACGAGCGGTTCACCGAAAAGCTGGCCGCGCTCGGCGCCGACTTCGACATCTCGTCGGCGAAGTAGCGGGGGCCCGGTGAAGGAATCGGCCAAGAGCCACATAACGTTCATGGTGATCGCCAGCATCGTCCGGCCGGTCCTGAACCTGATCATGAGCAAAAAATGGGAGGGCACGGACAAGCTTCCCGCGGGGGGCTTCATCGCCGTACCCAATCACTGCACCGAGATCGACCCCCTCGTCATCGGGCACATGCTGTACAGCCAGAAGCGGGCCCCGCACTTCCTGGCGAAGTCGGGCCTTTTCAAGGTTCCCGTCGTGGGCGCCGTGCTGCACGCCACCAAGCAGATCCCGGTGGAACGCTCGACGGCGGGTGCTAACCGCTCGCTGCAGCTCGCCCAGGAGGTTGTGGCAGAGGGCGGTGCGATTATTATCTATCCCGAGGGAACGCTGACCCGTGACCCCGACCTGTGGCCGATGAAGGGCCACACCGGCGCCGCCCGGCTGGCCCTCGAGACCGGCATCCCGGTGGTGCCCATGGCGCACTGGGGCGCGCACGAGCTCTTTCCCCGCTACGCCAAGCGCTTCCACCTCTTCCCGCGCAAGACGTCCAGGATCCGGATCGGCGACCCCGTTGACCTCTCGCGGTTCATGGGCCAGCCCCGGGACAAGGCCACCCTGGCGGAAGCCACGGACGTCATTATGGATGCCGTGACCGGACTCCTGGCCGAACTCCGCGGCGAGCAGCCGCCCGCCCGGCGCTGGGACCCGAGCGCCCACAACCAGACGAAGCACGGCCGCGACGTTGAGCGGGGCAAAAAATGACACCTGTCTCTGCCCGGCCCGGCTCCGCCGTGTCCGTGGCGGTGCTGGGCGCCGGTTCGTGGGGCACCACGTTCGCGAAAATCCTCGCCGACGCCGCCACCGCCTCCGGGGTGGACCGCAGCATCCGGGTCTGGGGACGCCGCCCGGAAGTGGTTGCCGAGATCAACGGCAACCACCGCAATCCCCAGTACCTGGCCGACATCGACCTTCCGCCGAGCATCACCGCCGCCACGGACGTGGCCGAAGTGCTGTCCGGAGCTGACCTGGTGGTCCTCGCCGTTCCCGCGCAGTCGCTCCGCCTCCAGCTGCGCAAGTGGAAGCCCCTGATCGGGCCCGACGCCCTCGTGGTGTCCCTCATGAAGGGCCTCGAACTGGGTTCCGATGCACGGATGAGCGAGGTCATCGCCGAGGAGCTGGACATCCCCGCCGAACGCATCGCGGTCGTGTCCGGGCCCAACCTGGCCATGGAGATCGCCCGCGAGGAGCCCACGGCGTCGGTCGTTGCCTGCCCCGATGCCGCCGTCGCAGGCTGGATCGCCAGAAGCTGCACCGCCCCCTACTTCCGCCCCTACACCACCTCCGACATCGTCGGTGTTGAGATCGGCGGCATCGTCAAGAACGTCATCGCCCTGGCTGTGGGCATCTGCGAGGGAAAGCAGATGGGGGACAACACCAAAGCCTCCGTCATCACGCGCGGGCTGGCCGAAACGTCCCGGCTGGCCCTGGCACTCGGCGGCAAAGCCCACACCATGGCGGGGCTGGCCGGACTCGGGGACCTGGTGGCCACGTGCTCCTCGTCGCTGTCCCGGAACCACACCGCGGGCCGCCTGCTGGGTCAGGGGCTCACGCTGGACGAGGTCGCGCAGAAAATGACCCAGACGGCCGAAGGCATCAAGTCCGGGCCGGCCGTCCACGAACTTGCCGGCAAGGTCGGCGTCGAAATGCCCATCACGGCGGCCGTCGTAGCGGTCCTCGCCGGAAAATTGTCCGTTGACCAACTCGGGCCGCTGCTGCTGTCCCGGGAACTTAAAGCCGAAGGCGATTACTGACAGTGTCGGAAGAAAACTTGACCGCAGCGGACAAGAACAGCAACGCAACCCAGGAGGGGACGACTCAGCGCAAGCCGCGCGTCGCCGTCCTTTTTGGCGGCCGTTCCAGCGAACACGCCGTCAGCTGTGTGACCGCGGCCGGTGTACTGGGAGCCATCGACCGGACGAAGTACGACGTCGTCCCCATCGGCATCGCCAAATCCGGCCAGTGGGTCCTCGCGTCCGGGGACACGGCACAGTGGTCCCTGTCGGCGACGGCGCTGCCGGAGGTTCCGGCGTCGGCCCAGACGGTGACGCTCACCGAGATCGGGGGAGAGCACCAGCTGATCGTGACTGCCCCCAACGAGGTTCCGCAGGAACTTGGCACCGTGGATGTGGTGTTCCCGCTGCTGCACGGACCGTTCGGCGAGGACGGCACCATCCAGGGGTTCCTGGAGCTGTCAGACACCCGTTACGTCGGCGCCGGCGTGCTGGCATCGGCGGTTGGCATGGACAAGCACTTCATGAAGGTGGTCTTCGAGGCGGCCGGCCTGAAGGTTGGCCCCTACGTCGCTGTGACCGACCGGCAGTGGCGCAACGACCCCGAATCCGTCCGCAAGCAGGTCGACCTGCTGGGCTTCCCGGTGTTCGTCAAGCCCGCCCGCGCGGGGTCCTCCATGGGCATCTCCAAGGTGGACTCGCTGGACGGCCTGGACGCCGCCATTGAGGCGGCCCGCGAGCATGATCCCAAGCTGGTGATCGAGGCCGGCATCGTAGGCCGCGAAATCGAATGCGCCGTGCTCGAGGGCCGCGGTGCCGATGCGCCGCGCGCGTCCCTGCCCGGCGAGATCTCGGTGGCCGGGGACCAGCACGAGTTCTACGACTTCCAGGCGAAGTACGTGGATGACGCTGCTGCCTTGAGCTGCCCCGCGGACATGCCCGAGGAAGCGATCGCCCGCGTCCGCGAGCTTGCCGCGGCGGCGTTCGAGGCGGTCGGTGCGGAGGGCCTGAGCCGGGTTGACTTCTTCTACACCCCGGACGGCGATCTCATCATCAACGAGATCAACACCATGCCCGGCTTCACCCCAAAGAGCATGTACCCGCAGATGTGGGCGGCCACCGGCCTGTCCTATCCGGAGCTGATCGACGAGCTGATCTACCTGGCCCTGAACCGGCGGACCGGCCTGCGCTAATTCCGCCCGGCAGGCGCACCGCCTATTTGCTGGTGGGGAGGTCCTGAAGGTCCGCCTGGCCCACGCAATTTCGGCTGGCCTTGATCTTCGTGGCCGCGCCGGAAAGGTCAGCAAGGACGGTGGCCGAGCTGATCTTGTTGGGATCCATCAGGATTTCCGTGGCCGGTTCCCGGCCGTAGGTGGTCAGCGTCCACACGGGGTTGCCCTCCTTGATGACCCAGTCGACGTCGTTGACGCTGACGCAGCGGTCTGTGGTGGGGCCCGGAGCGTTCACCCCGCACCGCAGGATCACCAGCGACGGGTCACCCCAGGCGGCGGTGGCCTGGCTGTTCGTTTTCCGCAGGTGGGCGTCGCCGATGGCATCCGGAAGGGCCACCATCATGGGGGCACAGGCCGGATTGGCCGCATCGGCTGCCGGTGCAACGTCGACGGCGGGTGAACAGCCGCCCAGCGCCAGACCAGTCACTGCCGCGGCTGCTGCCACCCTCAGCCTGCGGACGGATTTCTGGGCAGGTTTCTGGACAAGTTTCTGGGCAGGCGGGTAATGCATCCTTCAAGCCTATCCCTCGGCAGCGAGCCGCTCTGACCCCCCGGTTCCCTCCGGGCACCGTGTGACTGAGGCAGCGCGGACGCCGCTAAAAATGTCCGTCCGTGGCGGTAGCGTAGTGGCGTGCCCCAAACACCATTGACTGTCGCCCAACTGTCCGAAGCGGAGCTTTTGGCCCGGATTTTCCCGCGCCTGGAACTCAGCGCCCTGCACAGTGCCGCCGTGGTCCTCGGCCCCGGCGATGATGCCGCCATCGTTGCGGTTCCGGATGGCAGGACAGTCATCAGCATCGACACCCAGGTCCAGGACCAGGATTTCCGGCTTCAGTGGAACAACGGCTACCGGACCACCGGGTACGACGTCGGCTGGAAGGCCGCAGCGCAGAACCTCAGCGACATCAACGCGATGGGTGCCTCGGCAACGTCCATGGTGATTAGCCTGACCATGCCGCCTGACACGCCGGTGGGATGGGTCGAGGATCTGGCGGACGGCCTCACGGCAGCCATCAGCAAGCTGGGGGCCGGTGCGTGCTCCGTTGCCGGCGGCGACCTTGGCCGAGGGCGGGAGCTGTCGGTCACCGTTGCAGTCCTTGGCACGCTTGGCGGCGGGCAGCCAGTTCTGCGGTCCGGTGCACAGGAAGGCGACGCCGTGGCTATCGCCGGGCGGGCAGGCTGGGCAGCGGCCGGGCTGGCGCTGCTGGAATCCAGCCACCAGGTGGACTCGCTGGCACCGGAGCTGCTGTCAATGCTTGAGCTTCAGTGCCGGCCGGAGCCGCCCCTGGATGCGGGGCCGCTGGCACGGCTCTCCGGCGCCACCGCCATGATGGATATTTCGGACGGCCTGGTGCGGGACGGCACCAGGATGGCCGCCGCCAGCGAGGTCGTGCTGGATCTGGACCCCGGGCAGCTGGCCGCGCTTGCCGAGCCACTGCGCCCGGCAGCCACCCTGCTCGGGGCAGACCCGCGCGCCTGGGTGCTGGGGGGCGGGGAGGACCACGGACTCCTGGCCACATTCCCGGCGGGCATGCAGGTGCCGCCCGGGTTTACTGGGATAGGCTCAGTACAGGCCTGCGGCGCAGACAAGGCGCCGGGCGTGACGATCGCGGGACGGCCCGCTGACTCCGTGGGATGGGATCACTTTGCAGACTAGGGTTGCCGCGAACGCGCAAGCGATGAATCGGTGGTTGGGCAAGGCCGAAACCGCACTGGGCAACCACAGCGACCGCCTCAACGCCATCAACATTTTCCCCGTGGCCGACGGCGACACCGGAACCAACCTGTACCTCACGGTCCGTGCCGCGGCCCGGGCACTGCAGGACGCCGTTCCGGAAGATGCGGGCCAGCAGCCCAACGACGTGGGCGCCGTCCTGGCGCGCGCAGGCCAGGCCGCCATGGAACAGGCCAGGGGCAACTCCGGCACGCTGTTCTCTGTGTTTCTCTGTGCCGCAGCCGAACCGCTGGCCGGGCATCCCCGGCTCACATCGTCCCTCCTCGCAGCCGCGCTCAACCGCGCGCAGATCAGGGCCTGGTCCGCGCTGAGTGACCCCGTTCCCGGCACCATGCTGTCGGTCATGGAGGCTGCGGGCCGGGCAGCCGCAGCCGTCGACGCCGGGCAGAACGGCAACGACAGCAACCATGCGCTGGGCCTTGTCCTGGACGCGGCCGTGGCGGCCGCCCTCGAAGCCGTGGTCCGCACGGAGGGCCAGCTTGACGCGCTGCAGGCCGCGCACGTGGTGGACGCCGGCGGTGTGGGCATGCTGCTGATCCTCGACTGCCTCCGCTCGGTGGTGCTTGGCGAGGAGCTCCGCAACGAACTGCTGGACGGCCTGCACGGCTACGACCTGCAGGACCCCCACATCCACACCGACATGCCGGACGACGACGGCGTGGAGGTCATGTGCACAATCAGCCTCTCGCCGCTCGACGCCGCCATGCTCCGGCAGCGCCTCGATGAGCTTGGTGACTCCGTGATCATGAGCCAGGCGGGTCCTTCCGCGGACGTCGAAGGCCGGTACCGGTGGCGGGTCCACGTCCACGTTGCCGAATCGGGCCCCGCCCTGGCGATGATCAGGTCGCTGGGCGAGCCGTCGGACGTGTCCGTCAGCGACCTCGCCCTGCCCCGGGATCCGTCAGGTGAAGTGAGCGCAGAGGGAATGGGCGCAGAGGGAAGATGAACGTCGAAATGGAACTCGGCCTCGAGCGCCGGGTCGGCAAACGCTCCGCGAACGCGATCGAGAAGCACCTGGGCATCACCACTGTGGGCGGCCTGCTCAACCATTTCCCGCGGAAGTACATTAACCGCGGTGACCTGACGCGCATCAGTGAGCTTCCGTTCGACGAGGAAGTGACGCTCATCGCCCGCGTCGTCTCCAACAGCACCAGGCAGATGCGGCAACGCAAGGGCTCCATCACCGATGTCGTCGTCACCGATGACGCCGGATCGGGCACGCTGAAGATCAGTTTCTTCAACGCCCGTCTCCCCAGGGTCGAACTGCATGCCGGACGCCGTGTCATGTTCTCCGGGAAGGTGACGCGCTATCAGGGTTCACTGGGGCTGACCAATCCGAACTACCAGCTGCTGGACAAGGATCCGGATATCGCGGGCACGGACCCTGAAAAGCTCGCGGCCATGCCCATCCCGATTTACCCGGCCACCGCAGGCATCACCAGCTGGGCCATCCACAATGTCGTGAAGGCCCTGCTGGCAACCGCGGACCTGGACGCCTTGCCGGATCCGCTGCCGGCGGCCATATCAGCCCGCCAAAAATTCCTTCCGGTGCCGGAGGCCTACCGGCTCATCCACACCCCCGAAAACGCGCAGGACTGGCGCAAGGCCAGGGACCGGTTCCGCTACCAGGAGGCGCTGGTCCTCCAGTCCGCCCTCGCCCGCCGGCGCGCCCAGCTTTCGGCCGAGGAGGCCACCGCCCGGCGTCCGGTGACCGACGGACTGCTCGCAGCCTTCGACAGGCAGCTGCCGTTCACCCTGACCGCCGGCCAGTCCGCCGTCGGCAAGACGCTCGCGGAGGAGCTGTCGCAGAACTGGCCCATGAACCGGCTCCTGCAGGGCGAGGTCGGCTCCGGCAAAACCATTGTGGCGCTGCGGGCAATGCTCCAGGTTGTGGACGCCGGGGGGCAGGCGGCGCTGCTGGCACCCACGGAAGTCCTGGCGGCGCAGCACTTCGAGTCCATCCGGCGGACGCTCGGCCCGCTGGCCCGTGACGGACTCCTGGGCGGGCTGGGTGACAACGCGGTGCAGGTCAGCCTGCTCACCGGCTCCATGCCGACGGCCGCCCGCAAGCAGGCGCTGCTCGACGCCGCCTCCGGGACGGCCGGGATTGTCATCGGCACGCACGCGCTGCTGAGCGACAACGTCACATTCTTTGATCTGGGCCTCATCGTGGTGGATGAGCAGCACCGCTTCGGGGTGGAACAGCGCGATGCCCTGCGGGCCAAGGCCAGCAAGCCGCCGCACCTGCTGGTCATGACCGCCACCCCGATTCCGCGGACCGTGGCCATGACGGTTTTCGGTGACCTCGAAACGTCAGTGCTTGACGAACTGCCGGCCGGCCGGGCACCGATCACCACGCACGTAGTGGGTCTCGCGGAGAACCCCGCCTGGGCTGCCCGCATCTGGTCCCGTTCCCGCGAGGAGATCGAGTCCGGCCACCAGGTGTACGTCGTGTGCCCCAAGATTGGGGCGGACGACGACGGCGACTTCACTCCCGGTGAAGCGGAACCTGATCCCGGGGAACTGGAGGGGGACGGTCCCGCACGCGAACTGGCGTCCGTGACCGCCGTCGTCGATCACCTCAAGGAGGAGCCGGCGCTGTCCGGAGTGCCCCTGGCCCCGCTCCACGGGCGCCAGGACCCGGTGCTGAAGTCCGAGACCATGGCGTCGTTCACCGCCAACCAGACCAAGCTGCTGGTATCCACCACCGTGATCGAGGTGGGCGTGGACGTGCACAACGCCACCCTGATGGTCATCCTGGACGCGGACCGCTTCGGCATCTCGCAGCTTCACCAGCTCCGCGGGCGCGTGGGTCGGGGCGGCCTGCCGGGGACGTGCCTGCTCGTGACAACGCTTGAACCGGGCCACCCCAGCCGGCGCCGGCTCGATGCGGTGGCGTCCACCACGGACGGGTTCGAGCTTTCGCAGGAGGACCTCAAACTGCGCCGCGAGGGTGACATCCTCGGCGCCTCCCAGTCCGGCGGCCGGTCCACGCTGAAGCTGCTCCGCGTACTGGAACACGAGGACATCATTGCCCGGGCCCGGCAGGATGCCCAGCAGATCGTCGCCGCCGACCCCGGCCTGGCCGGCCATGCCGCACTTGCCGAGGCCATTGACGAGTACCTGAATCCCGAGAAGGAGGCGTTCCTTGAACGTGGCTAGCACGAACCCCCTGCCACCCGCACTGCCGCAGGCAGGGGACAGCGCGGGGGACCGGCCATGAGCAGGATCGTCGCCGGCGCCGCGGGCGGAACCCCGCTGGCCAACGTCCCGGGTTCCCTGACGCGTCCCACCACGGACCGCGTCAAGGAGGCCCTGTTTTCCCGGCTGGATGCCTTCAACGTGCTCGGCGGCGCCCGCGTCCTGGACCTGTACGCCGGATCCGGTGCCCTCGGGGTTGAAAGCGCCAGCAGGGGAGCGGAGACCGTCGACCTCGTGGAGTTCGACGCCAAGGCCAGCGCCGTTTGCCAGCGCAACGCCGATCTCATCAACGGAGTCCTGGGCCGCAAAGCCGTCACGGTGCACCGCTCCAAGGTCGAGTCCTTCCTGGAACGGACGGCCGGGGACACCAAATGGGACGTCGCCTTCCTGGACCCGCCATATCCCCTCGGCGAGCCCGCGCTGGCGTCGGTCCTGGAAAAGCTCGCGGCGCACCTGAACGAAGGGGCAGTGGTGGTGGTGGAGCGCTCATCACGCGCCACCGAACCCGGGTGGCCGGACGGCCTGGAGCGCTTCGCGGAGAAGAAGTACGGCGAGACCCGGCTGTGGTATGCCGAACCGTCCAGCGGCCAGGACGTGGACCTCGCGCTGGAGGACTAATTTTTACGCTGGAGGACTAGTTCCTACCCGGACAGCCCGTCCAGCTCCACACCGGCCAGGACCTTCGCCGGATGGGGCCCGCGGGCCGTCAAGGCGGCGGTCCACTCGGGCGGCCATGGCTTCCGGGTGCCGGCAAGGATGATGTTGCCCGGATACTTTCCGGTGAACATGCCCGCCTCGGCGCAGGCGGCCACGTCCGTCATGGCCCTGCGCAGCGCGGCCACCTGGCTCCGGACGAGTGTCAGGCCGGGCTCGTCGCCGACATTCACGATCAGCACGCCGCGTTCGGTGAGGAGCGCCGCCGCCTCCTGGTAGAACTCGGTGCAGGCGATGTGGCCAGGCGCCTCCGGTCCGGAGAAGATGTCAAGGATAACGACGTCGAACCGGAGCTCCGCGGGCAGTTCCGCCAGGGCAGCGCGCGCATCACCGATGACCGTGTGGAGGTCTGTGCCCTCCGGCAGCGGCAGCCGCTCCAGCACGAAGTCCAGCAGTTCGCGCTCCAGTTCCACGGCGTACTGCACGGATCTGGGGCGGGTCACCTGGATGTACCGCGCCAGCGTCAGGGCCCCGGCGCCCAGGTGCAGCGCGCGAATTGGCTCACCCCACGGGGCGGCGAGGTCCACGACGTGGCCGATGCGGCGCAGGTACTCATAAAAGATGTCCTCGGGGTCGGCGAGGTCCACGTGGGACTGCTCGGCCCCGCCAATGCTCAGCACGAACCCGCCGTCCGTAAACGTATCCGGTTCTATGACCGCGTGCTCGCCGATGCCACGCAGGAAACGCGATGCCCGGGTGCCGCCGGCCACGGTCAGAGCCTGTCCCGGAGGGTGGCCAGCCGCGTGGCCGCCTCCTCGAGGATGTCATTGCGCTTGCAGAACGCGAACCGCAGCAGGCTGCGGGTCCGCTCCGCTCCCTCCGGGTGGCAGAACACCGGCACCGGAATCGCTGCCACGCCCACCAGCCCGGGCAGGCGCCGGGCCAGGTCCACGGAGTCGCGGATGCCGAGCGGCGAAGTGTCCACGTTGACGAAGTAGGTGCCGTCGGGCGTGAACACCTTCAGGCCCGCTGCGCGCAGCCCCTCGCTGAGGATGTCGCGCTTCTGCCGCAGCGTGGCGGAGATGCCCTCGTAGAATTCATCGGGCAGGGCCAGCGCGGCGGCGATGGCGCTCTGGAACGGGGTGCCGGAACTGTAGGTGAGGAATTGCTTCACCGTCCGCACGGCCGCCACCAGGTGCTCCGGGCCGCTCAGCCACCCCACTTTCCAGCCGGTGAACGAGAAGGTCTTGCCTGCCGAGGAGATGGTGATCGTCCTGTCGGCGGCGCCCGGCAGCGTGGCCACCGGAATGTGGCGGACGCCGAACGTGAGGTGTTCGTACACCTCGTCCGTGATGATGATGGCGTCATGCTTCCGGGCGAGGTCGACGACGCGCTGAAGCACCTCGCGCGGGAAGACGGCACCGGTCGGGTTATGCGGGTTGTTTAGCAGCACCACCTTGGTGCGGCGGGTGAACGCCGATTCCAGGGCAGCGGTGTCGGGAAGGAAATCAGGGGCAAGCAGCGGGGCGGTGACATGCGCGGCACCGGACAGCCCGATGATGGCGCCATAGGAGTCGTAGAACGGCTCGAAGGTCAGAACCTCATCCCCGGGACCGACGAACGCCAGCAGGGACGCGGCGATTGCCTCCGTGGCACCGGTGGTGATGATGACCTCTGTGTCGGGGTCCGGTTCCAGCCCGTAGAACCGGCTCTGGTGTGCGGACGCGGCCTTCCGGAGCTGGGGGATTCCTTTGCCGGGCGCGTACTGGTTGGAGCCCTGGGCGATCGCCGCCTGGGCTGCCGCCTTGATTTCCGCAGGGCCGTCCTCATCCGGGAATCCCTGGCCGAGGTTGATGGCGCCGGTCTGCATGGCCAGCGTGGTCATCTCCTCGAAGATCGTCACGCCCAGGGCGCCGTCCGTTCCCAGCAGGTTCGCCCCGGTGGCCGCACGCTGCCATGGCGCCGGAAGTGAGTGTGTCATTGGTTTCCTGCCTGTCTGTCCGGCACTGTTTCCTGCCGCGGGCGCGTGGGCGGCGGGTGCCCCAGTCATGGTATCCCGGCCTGCGGATACGGTAGGTTCGGAGCATGAGACGCGCCGTATGCCCAGGCTCCTTCGATCCCATCCACAACGGACACCTCGAGGTGATTGCCAGAGCCGCGAGCCTGTTTGACGAAGTGATCGTCGCCGTGTCCACCAACTATGCCAAGAAGTACCGGTTTCCGCTGGAGGAACGGATTGAGATGGCCAGGGAGACGCTGGCCTCGCTGCGCGGCATCGTGGTGGAGCCGGTCGGAGAGGGCCTGCTGGCGGAGTACTGCCGCCAGCGCGGGGTGTCTGCCATCGTCAAGGGGCTGCGGTCGTCGTCGGACTTCGACTACGAGCTTCCCATGGCCACCATGAACCGCCAGCTGAGCGGCGTGGAGACCGTGTTCCTTCCGGCCGAGGCGCACTACGTCCACCTCTCCTCGACGCTGATCAAGGAAGTGGCTTCCCTGGGCGGGAGCGTCTCCGAATATGTTCCGCGGTCTGTGCTGAAACGGCTGCTTGCGGGCGCGCCTTCGGCCGGCCAGCCTTCCAGGGGGTAGGCTGGTCCGGTACGTTTCCGGTGCACGCCGGCCGCGTGCCCGGGCGTGGCATCCGGTTTGAGTCCGTCAGGGAGTTCAGGCTAAGATGGTACGTCGGTCATATGTTCAACAGGAGTTCTCATTAAGCGAGATGCAAGTTCGCCCTTGATGTTTGACGTCAAGGACCTCGGGCGCAGCCCGGGGAGCATGCGTACACTGACGGAACATGTACCCGCGCCGAAAGATCTCGGCGTGGCGCTCATTGGTGTTCAGGAAGGCTCGGATATCGAGCTCGACCTGAGGCTGGAGGCCGTACACGAAGGAATTCTGGTATCAGGAACCGCCCTCGCCGAAGTAAAAGGTGAGTGCGGCCGATGCCTGGATCCCCTTGCGTATGACCTTGAGGTCAATGTGCAAGAGCTTTTCTTCTACGAGGGCGCCCTGCCCTCCGACGAGGAAGACGATGAAGAGCAACGTCGAGTCGAGCACGATCTGATCGATCTTGAGCCGGTGTTGCGGGACGCAGTCGTGACCGCGCTGCCGTTCCAGCCGGTGTGCCGGGAAGACTGCCAGGGTCTGTGCTCCGAATGCGGGGCGCGCCTGGAAGACGATCCGGGGCACCACCACGAGGTCGTAGATCCTCGCTGGGCTGCCCTGGCTGATCTGGCTAAGCCTGACCGGCAAAATTGATTTGTAAGTGTTTTTCTAGAGAGAAATGAGTTAGCCGTGGCTGTTCCCAAGCGGAAAATGTCTCGCTCGAATACCCGCGCCCGCCGTTCCCAGTGGAAGGCAACTGCGCCCCACCTGGTGAAGACCGTCGAGAACGGCCAGGTCACCTACAGCCTGCCGCACCAGGCAAAGGTCGTCACCGACTCGGCTGGCACTGCGCTGTTCCTTGAGTACAAGGGCCGCAAGGTCGCGGACGTCTAATCGGCCCCCAAGCTGATCAGGATGTCTTCAACTGAAGAGCTTCTGAAGCGTCTCGGTGTCTTCATTGACGCCGGGACGCTTCGTCTTGCTCTGACACACCGGTCGTACGCCTACGAAAACGGCGGCATACCCACCAACGAGCGCCTTGAGTTCCTGGGCGACTCCATCCTGGGCTTCTCCGTCACCGATGCGCTGTACCGCGACAACCCGACGCTTCCCGAAGGCGACCTGGCCAAGCGCCGGTCAGCTGTCGTGAGCACGAGGGCCCTCGCCGGCATCGGCCGCAGCCTGGGCATCGGGGACTACATCTACCTCGGCCAGGGGGAGAAGCTCACAGAAGGCAAGAACAAGGCCTCGATTCTGGCTGACACCATGGAAGCGCTCATCGGTGCCACCTACGTGTCCAACGACATCGAGACCGCCCGCCAGCTGGTGATGCGCCTCATCGGTCCGCTCCTTAAGGACGCGGCAGCCCTCGGTGCCGGCACGGACTGGAAAACCAGCATCCAGGAGCTGGCGGCCAGCCGGCAGCTGGGCAGCATCTACTACGCGGTAGAGGGCTCCGGTCCTGACCACGCACGCACGTTTGTCGCCGAGCTTCAGATCGGCGGAACTGCCTACGGAAAGGGCTCCGGCCACTCCAAAAAGGAAGCCGAGCAGGAAGCCGCCGCGGATGCCTGGCGGAGGCTTTCCGCCCCCTCGGAATCCGCCGCGGGCAGCTAAGCGCCCGTGCCTGAACTTCCCGAAGTCGAGGTGGTCCGCCGCGGCCTGGTCAACTGGGTCCGCGGCCGGACCATCACCGCCGTCGACGTGGTGGACCCGAGGTCAGTGCGGCGGCATGCCCTGGGGCCCGAGGATTTCGCCGGGAACCTGGAAGGGGCCAAAGTCCTCGACGTCGTCCGCCGCGGCAAGTTCCTCTGGATGCCGCTGCAGGGGGACGGGGAGACGCGGCTCAATGCACATGGCAGCGATTCCGGGTTCCCCGGGGTCGCGCTCATGGCGCACCTGGGCATGAGCGGGCAGCTCCTGATGCAGGACAGTTCGGTCCCGGACGAGAAGCACCTGAAGGTCCGGCTGCGGCTGAGCCGCGTTGAAAGCATGCCGGAGCAGCTGCGCTTTGTGGACCAGCGGATCTTCGGCGGCCTGTTCGTCACCACGCTCGTCCCCACGGACGACGGCGGGCCCGGCGGGAGCGCGGAGGACCCGGTGCCGGTCATCGCCGAGGAGGCCTCGCACATCGCACGCGACCCCCTGGACCCGCATTTTTCCTTCGACGCCTTCTACCGCCGCATCCGGAAGCGCAAGACCGGGCTGAAGCGCGCACTGCTGGACCAGGGGCTCGTCTCCGGCATCGGCAACATCTACGCGGACGAGGCCCTGTGGCGGGCAAAGCTGCACTACGCCCGGCCCACTAACACCCTCCGCCGGAGTGAGGCAGAGCGCGTCCTCGCCGCTGCCCGCGACGTCATGACCGATGCCCTGGCCGCGGGCGGCACCAGCTTCGATTCGCTGTACGTCAACGTCAACGGCGCGTCCGGTTATTTTGAACGGTCCCTCAACGCTTACGGCAGGGAGGGGGAGGCATGCCGGCGCTGCGCGGCCGTGGGGCTCCGCAGCATCATGAAGCGCGAACAGTTCATGAACCGCTCCTCCTACACCTGCCCTGTCTGCCAGCCGCGGCCGCGAAACGGCCGCTGGTGACCACCCCCACGGCGTTCCGGTAAGGCCGGAAGGCCACAAATCCGGGGTTCCCGGCCTGCTTGCCGCTAGATTTGGGGGAGGACCAGCAGCCGCCGCCGCCACTATGGAGATCTGAAAAACCTTGCACCTCAAAAGTCTGACCGTCCGGGGCTTCAAGTCGTTTGCGTCGGCCACGACGTTCGACTTCGAGCCTGGCGTCACGGCGGTCGTCGGGCCCAACGGCTCGGGCAAGTCCAACGTGGTGGATGCCCTCGCCTGGGTCATGGGGGAGCAGGGCGCCAAAACCCTCCGCGGCGGCAAGATGGAGGACGTCATCTTCGCCGGCACATCCGGGCGCCCGCCGCTGGGCCGCGCGCACGTCTCGCTCACCATTGACAACACCGACGGCGCCCTGCCGATCGAGTACAGCGAAGTCACCATCTCGCGGACACTGTTCCGCACCGGCGGTTCCGAGTACGCCATCAACGGTTCGGCCTGCCGGCTCCTGGACATCCAGGAACTCCTCTCCGACTCCGGACTCGGCCGCGAAATGCACGTGATCGTGGGGCAGGGCCAGCTTGACCGGGTCCTGCACGCCACCGCCGAGGACCGCCGGGGCTTCATCGAGGAAGCCGCCGGCATCCTCAAGCACCGGCGGCGGAAGGAAAAGACCGTCCGCAAGCTGGAGGCGATGCAGGCGAACCTTCAGCGGCTCAGCGACCTGACCGGTGAAATCCGGCGCCAGCTCACGCCGCTGGGCAAACAGGCCGAGGTGGCACGGCGCGCGCAGACCGTCCAGTTCGAGGTACGCGATGCCCGCGCCCGGCTGCTGGCCGATGACCTGGTCCAGCTCCAGAACGCACTGGCCCAGGACATCGCCGATGAGTCGGCGCTCAAGGCGCGGCGCACCGTCGTCGAAACCCAGCTTGAGGAGGGCCGGCGGCGGCAGGCTGCCCTGGAGCAGCTCGCCGCGGAGGCGACTCCGGCGCTGAACGCGGCCCGGGATACCTGGTACCAGCTGTCCGCCGGACGGGAGCGCCTGCGTTCCCTCGCATCCCTGGCCCAGGAACGCTGCCGACTGCTGGGATCTGCGGATCCTGCGCCCGAACCCGGCCGGGACCCGGAACAGCTGGAACGGCAAGCCGCGCGCGTGCGCGGCGAGCAGGCGGACCTGGAACGGGACATCATCGGGTGCCGTGCCGCGCTCGAAGCCGCAACTGCCGCCAAGTCGGCGGCCGAGGATGCCGCCGCTGCCGAGGAGAAGCGGCTTACCGCCGCCCTGCGTGCTGCCGCGGACCGCCGTGAGGGCCTGGCACGGCTGGCCGGCCAGGTGGGAGCGGCGCGGTCCAAGGTGGAATCTGCCCAGGCGGAAGTCGGCCGGCTGCGCGAATCCCTCGCCGCCGGCGATGAGCGCCGCAGGAAGGCCCAGTCCGAGTTCACCGCGCTGGAGTCGCAGGTGGCAGGCGTCGAGGACGGCGAGGAAACCCTCGACGCCGAATACGAGGACGCCAGCGCCGCCCTGGACGGCATCCTCGCGGAGATCGATGCGCTGAAAAGCACGGAACGGGACGCCGTCCGCGAGCGGGACGCGCTGAAGGCCCGGCACGAGGCCCTTCAGCTGGGTCTCAACCGCAAAGACGGCTCCGAGCATGTCCTCGGTGCCGGTGTGGCCGGGACCGTTGGCCCGCTCGCTTCGGCCCTGACTGTTGAACCCGGCTATGAGGCGGCCGTTGCCGCTGCCCTGGGCAGCGCTTCGGACGCCATCGTGGTGCAGGATGCCGGGACGGCGGCGGAACTGGTGCGCCTCCTCAGGGATGACGACGCCGGCCGGGCCACGCTCGTCCTCGAGACCGCGGAAGCCAAGGCCCCTCCCGCCGCGGCCCTTACTGCAGCCGTCCGCGCGGCCTTGCCGTCCGGCGCCCGCCCGGCTCCGGACCTGGTTACGGCTTCCGGAACCACAGGGGAAGCCGTGCGCACCCTGCTCGGCGCCACCGCCGTCGTCGAGGACCATGCCGCCGCGGCGGAACTCGTCGCTGAGCATCCCGGCCTCACGGCGGTAACGGTTTCCGGAGACGTTTTTACTGCCTGGACCGTTACCGGCGGTTCCGCGAAGGCACCCTCGCTGCTGGAGGTGCAGGCCGCCGTCGACGATGCCGCATCCCGTCTGGCGGCAGTCACTGCCGCGCTGGAACAGTGCCGTTTTGCCCTGGCCGCCGCCGGGGCCCGCCGGGCGGAAGCCCAGGAACGGGCGGACGCCGCCCTGGACCGGCTGCACGAATCGGATGCGCGGCTGGCCGCGGTTGCCGAACGGCTGGGCCACCTCAACTCTGTCCTGCGCAGCGCCGTCGGTGAAAGCGAACGGTTGGCCGCCTCGCTCGCCCGCGCTGAAGCCAACATCGTCACCGAGCAGGAGGCGCTGGAGGCGGTGACCGCCCGGCTGGCCGCGGCGCAGGACGCCCCCGCCGAGGAGGAACCCTCCTCCGGGCAGCGGGACGCGCTGGCCCTGGCCGCAGCGCAGGCGCGGTCCGCCGAGATGGAGGCGCGGCTCGCCCTGCGCAGCCGCGAGGAGCAACTGACCGCCATCCGCAACCGGGCCGCCTCGCTGGAACGGGCGGCGGCATCGGAACGCCGTGCCCGGGAACAGGCAGCCGAACGGGCCCGCCGACGGAGAATCCAGGCCAAGCGGGCCGCGGCAGTCGCCGCCGTCGCCGAGCAGCTGATCAGGTTCAGCGATGTTTCCGTGGAGCTGGCCAGCCGCGAGCGGGACCTTGCCGAGCAGGTCCGGGAGCAGCGGGACCGGGAGCTGGCGGACATCCGCACTGTCAACGATGCCCTGGCCCGCGAACTGGCGGAACTCACCGACTCGGTGCACCGCGACGAACTGGCGCGCGCCCAGCAGCGGCTCCGGATCGAGGCGCTGGAAACGAAGTCGGTGGACGAGCTGGGGCTGACCGCAGACCAGCTCGTGGCGGACTACGGGCCGGACCAGCCGGTACCCCTGCCTGCAGCCGCGTCCACGGACAAGTGGGCGGCACTGCGGGCGCCGGTCGACGCCGAGGGGCAGCCTGTGGTGGAGGGTGTGCCGTTCGTCCGGGAGGAGCAGGAAAAGCGGCTCCGCAAGGCGGAACGGGATCTCTCATCGCTGGGTAAGGTCAACCCCCTGGCCCTGGAGGAGTTCGCCGCCCTGGAGGAGCGCCACCAGTTCCTCAGCACCCAGCTGGAGGACCTGAAGGCCAGCCGCAAGGATCTCCTGGACATCATCAAGGAAGTCGATGACCGCGTGCAGAAGGTCTTCGCCGAAGCCTTCGCGGACACCTCGGCCCAGTTTGTGCGGGTCTTCGGCCGGCTCTTCCCCGGCGGCGAGGGCAGGCTGGTCCTGACAGATCCCACGGACATGCTCACCACGGGCATCGAGGTGGAGGCCCGGCCCGCGGGCAAGAAGATCAAGCGGCTGTCCCTGCTGTCCGGCGGCGAGCGGTCCCTGACAGCGGTGGCCCTGCTCGTGGCGATCTTCAAGGCCCGCCCCTCGCCGTTCTACGTCATGGACGAGGTGGAAGCTGCCCTTGATGACACCAACCTGGGCCGGCTCATCACGATCTTTGAAGAGCTCCGGGAATCCAGCCAGCTGATCGTGATCACGCACCAGAAGCGGACCATGGAGGTGGCCGACGCGCTCTACGGCGTCACCATGCGCGGTGATGGCGTATCCACCGTCATCAGCCAGCGGCTGGGAGCGGACGTCTAAGCAGGCCCCGCGGCTTGTGAGAAGCTAGGGGTGTGAATGACATTATCCCCATTCTTCTGCCCATTCTTGCTGCCCTGGTAGTCATTGGCGGGCTGATCCCGGTGCTCATGAAAGCCCGGAAATCCGGCACCCAGTATCCCGGCACCCGGGACGCCAACGACCCCGTTCAGCCGCTCGGCGGCGGAGGGACGCTCCTCGAGGACCGCCCGGCCGCGCCTGCGGCCCCTGCCGACCGTAAGGCGCCGGACGCCGTCGACCTTGAAGGACTCGAGGCCGAGGTCCCCGATGACGCCGCCGGCCTGGAGACCATCGCGGTAGAGACCCCTCTGCCCGTGGCCGGACGCCTCACACGGCTCCGGGAGCGCCTGGTCAAGTCCAACAATGTCCTCGGCAAGGGCCTGCTGGCGCTGCTCTCCAGCGACAAGATCGACGAGAACGTCTGGGACGAGGTGGAGGAAACCCTGCTCCTGGCGGACCTTGGCACCGAGCCGACCATGCAGCTGGTGGACGCGCTCCGCGAACGTGTGAAGGTCCTCGGCGCCCGCGACCCCGAGCACGTCAAGGCGCTGCTCCGGGAAGAGCTCATCAAGATCGTGGACCCGTCCATGGACCGGAGCCTCCGGGTTGACCGGCACGCGGACCGGCCTGCCGTGATGATGGTGGTCGGCGTCAACGGCGTGGGCAAAACCACCACGGTGGGCAAGCTGGCCCGTGTCCTGGTCGCGGAGGACAAGGACGTCCTGCTCGGTGCCGCGGACACCTTCCGTGCCGCCGCTTCCGAGCAGCTGGCCACCTGGGGACAGCGCGTGGGGGTGCCCACGGTGAAGTCGGACATCGCCGGCGCCGACCCCGCGTCCGTCGCGTACGAGGCCGTCAAGGCAGGCATCGACCAGGAAGTCGACGTCGTCATGATCGACACCGCCGGCCGCCTGCAGAACAAGATCGGCCTGATGGACGAGCTCGGCAAGGTCAAGCGCGTCGTGGAAAAGCTGGCAGAGGTGGATGAGGTCCTCCTGGTGCTGGACGCCACCACCGGCCAGAACGGGCTCAACCAGGCACGGGTCTTCGCCGAAGTCGTCAACATCACCGGCATCGTGCTGACCAAGCTGGACGGCACCGCCAAGGGCGGCATCGTCGTCGCGATCCAGAAGAGCCTCGGCGTGCCCGTGAAGCTCATTGGCTTGGGCGAGGGCGCGGACGACCTCGCACCGTTCGAAACCGAGGGATTCGTCGACGCCCTCCTGAACTGAGCGGCTCCCAACTAAATTGCAGAAGAGGGCGTTCCCGAGGCTGGGAACGCCCTCTTCTGCTACCCGGCTGTCTGCTAAGCCGCGGGCCTGGGCTTCTGCACCGTCTCCCGCGCGGCCAGCCAGCCGAGGGCGGCAACCAGCAGCACGGCGCCTGTCGCTGCGAAGGCCCAGCTGTAGCCGAACCGGTCCGCCAGCAGTCCGACGAGCACCGGCCCGAGGATGGCACCAATGTCGGACGTCATCTGGAAGGCCGCCAGGACAGGTCCGCCCGAGCGCTCGCGGCCGATCACATCCGCCACCGCCGCCTGCTGAGCCGGGTTGAGCATGCCCGCGCCGACTCCGGCCAGCAGCGACGCCGCCAGGAACCACTCCAGCCCCTGTGTGAGCCCGATTCCTGCGGTGGCCGCGCCGGTGACCACTAGGCCGGCCACCATCATCGGCTTCCTGCCCAGGCTGTCCGCCAGCCGGCCTGACACAGTGAGGGCGAGCGCGTTTCCGGCGGCGAAGACCGCCAGTGCCCAGCCGGCCGCCTCCGGCCCCGAGCCCAGCGCCGTGACGGCGAACAGCGGCACCGTGGCCATTCGCACACCGAAGGTGGCCCAGCCGTTGGCGAAACTTGAGAACATGGCCGCCCGGTAGGCGCTGTCGCCGAGCGCCTCGCCGAGTTTCATGGGCGGCGCCCCGCCTGCCTCTCCGCGCGCAGAGCCGGGAACATGGCTCAGCTGCGTCTGCACCACCAGGGCCGCCAGGACCAGCGCGGCGGCGTAGGCCAGGAACGGGATCCGCAGCCCGAATCCTGCCAGCAGGCCGCCGACGATCGGTCCGCAGACGTTGCCGATCAGGAACGCGGAGGCGTACGCGCCCGAAACCCGGCCGCGGCTCTCCGGCGGAGCCAGCCTGACCACCAGCGCCATCGATGCCACGGTGAACATGACCGAGCCCGCGCCGCCCAGCCCGCGGAACACCAGCAGCTGCCAATAGTTCTGGGCGAAGGCGCAGGCCGCCGTGGACGCCGCCACAATGAGCAGGCCCGCAACGTAGACGGGGCGCTCACCGAGCCGGCCGATGAGCGACCCGCCGGCGGGGGCGAACAGCAGCCGCATGAAGGCAAAGATACTGACGATGACGGCGGCGGCCGTGGCGCCGACGTCGAACGTGGTGGCGAACTGCGGCAGCACGGGAGCCACCAGGCCGAAGCCCAGCGCTATCAGGAAGGCGGCGACGAGCATCACCTTGATGTCACGGGGCAGCGGAGCACCGCCGGGGCGGCGGACCGCGCTGAACCGGAGTTTGCCCGCGGCGTTACGGGGGAGTGGGGGCATGTTGCGGGGGAATCCTTGCAAAACGGGCGGAACGGGCGTTTGGGGCGGGTGAAACATAACCGTAACAAGCAGGATATGCACCATTTACGTCAGGGAGGTTGTTGTAACAGACCGGCAATCTAAATCCTCAGCCAGCGAAACACACCGGGGCAAAACTTGATTCAGGACGCAAAAGGCGTTGGGCAGGCGGATCACTCCGCAGCATTTTCGATCAAGAGAGGACGTGCACCATGGAACTTACCGCAGGTCACGTATGGCTCATGGTGGCGGCGGCACTTGTGCTGTTCATGACACCAGGTCTGGCATTTTTCTACGGCGGCATGACGCGCGCCAAGGCTGCACTGAACATGATGATGATGAGTTTCATCTCCATCGGCATGGTCGGCGTGGTGTGGGTGCTCTGGGGCGCATCGATGAGCTCCGGCGAAGGATTCCTGCAGATTGTCGGGAACCCGTTCGCCACCTTCGGCCTGGAAGGCATCACCACCCCTGACGGACTGATCAAGGTCGGCTACGCGGCCACGTTCGCCATCATCACTGTTGCCCTCATCAGCGGCGCCATCGCAGACCGCGCGAAGTTCGGCGCCTGGAGCGTCTTCGTGCCCGTCTGGGTCACGCTGGTGTACTGCCCGCTCGCCTACATGGTGTGGGGAGGCGGACTTTTCGGCCCCGAAGGCGCGGTTGGACAGGCGCTTGGCCCGGCCATTGACTTCGCCGGCGGCACCGTGGTCCACATCAACGCAGGTGTTGCTGCGCTGATCCTCGTCCTCATCATCGGCAACCGCAAGGGCTTCGGCAAGGACCCGAACCACCGCCCGCACAACGTTCCGTTCGTCATGCTCGGCGCAGCCATCCTGTGGTTCGGCTGGTTCGGCTTCAACGGCGGCGCCGCCACCACGGCGGAACAGGGCGGCCTGATCTGGATCAACACCCTGGCCGCTCCGGCTGCCGCCATGCTCGGCTGGCTCGTCACCGAGCGCATCCGTGACGGCCACCCCACCTCTCTGGGTGCGGCCTCCGGCGTGGTGGCCGGCCTGGTTGCCATCACCCCTGCCTGCGCCAACGTCAGCCCGGTCGGCGCCCTTGGACTCGGCGTTGTAGCCGGTGTGGCCTCGGCCCTGGCCGTCGGCCTCAAGTTCCGCTGGGGCTTCGATGACTCCCTCGACGTCGTCGGCGTCCACCTCGTCTCCGGCATCATCGGCACCGTGGCCCTCGGCTTCATCGCCCTTCCGACCGACGGCGTGGGCGGCGGCCTCTTCTACGGCGGCGGCCTTGCCCAGATGTGGGCTCAGCTGGCAGCAGCCGGCATCGCCATCGCCTACTCGGCTGTCCTGACCACGATCATCGCACTGGCCATCCACAAGACCATGGGCTTCCGGGTCAGCCAGGAGCAGGAAGTGGTGGGTGTGGACCTCAGCCTGCACGCAGAGACCGCCTACGAATTCGGCGTCGGCGGCCACGGCGGCAGTTTCCAGCCCCTGCATGAGCTGATCACCGGCAAGGTTCCGGCAACCGGCGGTCAGACCAGCGGCACGGACGCGGTTCCCGCCGACGGCAAGAAGGCAGAAGAAGTAACAGGCAAGGAAAGCGTGGGGGCATGAAACTGATCACAGCAATTGTTCGTCCGGAGAAGCTCGAAACGATCCGCGAAGGCCTGGAGGCCTACGGGGTCCAGGGCCTGACGGTCAGCGCGGCCAGCGGCTACGGCCGGCAGCGCGGCTACACCGAGGTTTACCGCGGCGCCGAGTACAACGTGGACCTGCTGCCCAAGATCCGCGTCGAGGTGCTGGCCACGGACGAACAGGCTGACGACATCCTGGATGTCATCATCGCCAGCTCCAACACGGGCCGCGCCGGCGACGGCAAGGTCTGGACGGTCGATGTCTTCGAAGCAGTGCGGGTGAGGACGGGCGAACGCGGCGTAGCCGCCATCTAGCGTAGTCGCCAGCCAGACCAGGCACCAGCCCAACGCAAAGGGAGGGCCGGTCACCTTACAACGGTGACCGGCCCTCCCTGCGTGTTAAGCAGTTCCTGTCGAGCCCGCCCGGTATTCCTCCAGCGGAACCTTGCCTGCTGCCCATGCCGCCAGCACCGGCTCGACGATCCGCCAGCATTCCTCTGCGGTGTCGCCCCTGACCGACAGCAGGGGATCCCCGGTCAGGACGCCTTCCAGCACTTCGCCGTAGGGCAGCAGTTCGGAGGCGTTGAGCTCGGCCACGAGGGCGGCCCGGTCCAGGCTGAAGACGTCCCCCGGCCCGTTGACGTCGACGCCGAGCTCCAGGGTGTCCGGGCCGAAGCCGATCCGGAGCGTGTTGGGGGTGTCCCTTCCGGTGAAGCCGGCGGGCAGGTGGGGAACCGGCCGGAACGTGACCACCGCCTCCTTGCGCTTGACCCCCAGCGCCTTGCCGGAGCGCAGGATGAACGGCACGCCATTCCAGCGCCAGTTGTCGATGTTCACCTGCACCTCGGCCAGGGTTTCGGTGTTCCTGCCCGGGTCCACGCCCTCCTCCCCGGCATAATCGGGGACGTTCTTGCCGCCGAGGCTTCCCGCCAGGTATCGCGCCCGCCGGGTGGTTTCCGTGTAGGGCTGCCTGATGCTGCTGGCCCGCAGGACGGCGGCAACCGCATCGCGGAGGTCGCGCTCGCCGATGGTGGCCGGCGGCTCAATGGCCAGCAGCGCCATGATCTGCAGCAGGTGGCTTTGGATCATGTCCCGCAGTGCGCCCGCCCCGTCGTAGTACCGGGCGCGTCCCTCGAGGGCGAGGTCCTCCTCGAAGATGATCTCCACCTTTTCGATGTGGCCGCGGTTCCAGACCGGCTCCAGGAAATTGTTGGCGAACCGCAGCCCGAGGATGTTCAGGACCGTGGCCTTGCCCAGGAAATGGTCCACCCGGTGGATGTGGTCCTCCGGGACCAGGGTCAGGAGTGTCCGGTTGAGTTCACGGGCCGATTCCTCGCCGGAGCCGAAAGGCTTCTCCATGACCAGGCGTGTGCCGGCGGGGACCTGCTCCGGGCGCAGGATTTCGCAGGCCTTCTGGCTCACCTGCGGAGGCAGGGCAAAATAGACCGCGACCGGCCCCTCGAGTTCGGCCAGGAGCTGCGCCAGCGGGCCGTCGGCCGTGACGTCGGCCTGGCGGTATTCCGTGGACTTTTCCATGGCCGCCAATGCGTCCCTGCCAGAGGCGCCCGCGGTCCCCGAGGCTGCCTCAAAAGCGGTGTGTACGCGCTCCTGCCACTGTTCCAGGGACCACGGATCCGAACCGGCGCCCACAAGTTTCAGGCCGGGCGCACGTCCTGTGGCCACCAGCCTGGCCAGGCCCGGGAGGAGGAGCCGGCCGGTGAGATCGCCGGAGGCACCAAGGATGAGCAGGGTTTTCACAGTCGTTTGGCTCGTCACCCTGCCAGCATGCCACCTGCAAGGCTGACTTGATACCCTAGATAGTCGAGTCCCGTACATCCACTGAAAGAAGTGCACGGCGCGTGTTCAATTCACTCTCTGACCGGTTGACAGCAACCTTCAAGAACCTCCGCGGCAAGGGCCGCCTCACCGAGGCAGATGTCGACGCCACGGTCCGCGAGATCCGGCGCGCCCTCCTGGATGCGGATGTTGCCGTGCCCGTGGTCCGCGAGTTCACCGGGCAGGTCCGTGAGCGCGCGCTCGGCGCCGAGGTTTCCGGGGCACTGAACCCCAGCCAGCAGATCGTGAAGATCGTCAACGAGGAGCTCGTCGAAATCCTCGGCGGCGAGACCCGCCGCATCCGGATGGCCAAGACCGGCCCCACCATCATCATGCTTGCCGGCCTCCAGGGTGCCGGCAAGACCACCCTGGCCGGAAAGCTCGCCAAGTGGCTGAAGGCCCAGGGCCACAGCCCCATCCTCGTCGCCTGTGACCTCCAGCGCCCCAACGCCGTGACGCAGCTGCAGGTCGTGGGCCAGCGCGCCGGCGTTCCCGTCTTTGCACCGCACCCGGGCGCCACCTCGGAGCTGGAGCACCCGGCAGGCGATCCGGTCGGCGTCGCCCGTGCCGGCGTCGAGGAAGCACGCCAGAAGCTGCACGACGTCGTCATCGTTGACACCGCCGGACGCCTCGGCGTTGACGCGGACATGATGGAACAGGCGCGCCAGATCCGGCGGGCCATCGTGCCCAACGAAGTCCTCTTCGTGATTGACGCCATGATCGGCCAGGACGCCGTCAACACGGCCATGGCCTTCGATGAAGGCGTGAATTTCACCGGCATCGTGCTGTCAAAGCTCGACGGCGATGCCCGCGGCGGTGCCGCGCTGTCCGTTTCGTCGGTCACCGGCAAGCCTGTGATGTTCGCCTCGACCGGTGAAAGCCTGGACGACTTTGAACTGTTCCACCCGGACCGGATGGCCTCGCGCATCCTGGACATGGGCGACGTCCTCTCCCTGATTGAGCAGGCGGAAAAGTCCTGGGACAAGGAAGAAGCCGCCCGGATGGCGAAGAAGTTCGCCGACCAGGAAGACTTCACCCTGGACGACTTCCTCGCCCAGATGCAGCAGATCCGCAAAATGGGCTCCATGAAGAAGATGCTCATGATGAT
Source organism: Arthrobacter sp. NPDC057009 (assembly GCF_042673905.1). Classification (NCBI taxonomy): domain Bacteria; kingdom Bacillati; phylum Actinomycetota; class Actinomycetes; order Micrococcales; family Micrococcaceae; genus Arthrobacter; species Arthrobacter sp. NPDC057009. Next base: position 87,048 of record NZ_JBHUSB010000001.1, on the reverse strand, counting down.
GCCCGGTGCCCAGAACATCAGGCAGCAGCTGGAGCAGTTCGACGAGCGCGAGATTGACCGGGTCGAGGCAATCGTCCGCTCGATGACGCCGCATGAGCGTTTGGCTCCGAAGATCATCAACGGTTCCCGCCGGGCCCGCATCGCCCGTGGCTCGGGCGTGCACGTGTCCGAAGTCAACGGGCTGCTGGAGCGCTTCGGCCAGGCGCAGAAGATGATGAAGAAGATGGCCCAGGGCGGCGGGATGCCGGGCATGCCGGGCATGCCGGGCATGGGGGCAGGCGGTGCCCGCAAGGGCGGCAAGAACGCCCCCAAGAAGAAGGCCCGTTCCGGAAATCCTGCCAAGGCGGCGCAGGAGCTTCGCGAAGCCGAGGCAAGGCGGGCGGCCGGGGCCAAGGCAGTGCCTACCGGAGCTGCGTTCGGCCAGCAGTCCGGCGACTTCGACCCGTCCCAGCTGAACCTCCCCAAGGGCTTCGACAAGTTCCTGGGCGGCAAATAAGGCGCACGGTCACGTCGGCCGGCGCCGATGTCGGACCGCTGCCATAAGGTTGGGTCATGTATAAGCAGCGGGTAGTGTTCGTCCACGGAGCCGGAAACTTCGGCTCCGCGGCGTGGCCGCGCCAGCACGGCATGGCCCTGCAGTACGACGCCCTGTTCCTGCGGCGGCACGGTTTTGACGCCGAGGCGGAACCGCTGGAAACCGACTTCGCCGAGGACGCCCGCATCGTGCTGCGTTCCCTGGCCGACGACGGCCGCGGAGCCGCCGGGGGCCATGTGGTGGCGCACGCACAGGGCGCCATCGCTGCGATGATGGCCGCCGTCGAACGCCCCGACCTGGTCTTCTCGCTCACGCTCGTGGAGCCTGCCTGCCTGTCGCTCACCGCCGAACTGCCGGCTACTGCCGCCCATCGCGCCCTGATGGAACCGCTGTTCGAGGTCCGGCACCAGCTCGGCGACGACGATTACGAACGCGAGTTTTTACACCGTGCCTTCGCGGCGGATTCGCCGGAGCCCAGCACCCCGGAGGCCAAACGCGCTGCCAGGCGGCTGCGGCTGCAGGCGCCGCCGTGGCAGGCCCCGCTGCAGATCGTGCCGGGTGTTCCCACCCTGGTCCTCACCGGCGGCTGGGAGCCGTTGTACGAGGAAATCGCGGGTTACCTGCGCGAGACCGGTGCCGTGCACCGCATCGCTGCGGGAGGGCACCGGCCCCACGATTCAGCGGAAGGTGACCGCCACATCAGGTCATTCATCGCCGACGTCAGCCGGCGGCAGCAGCAGCCGCAGGCTTCCTAGCGTTTCCCGTCCCGCGTTCAGCGTTCCGTCCCACGTCCGGCCGGCCCCCAATGCCAGCCGGACATGGTGAGGGACGCCTGTTACTGGCGGGCTGACTCGGGGAGCCGCAGCTCCGGCAGGTACACCTTCCCGCCGGCGGCGAGGAACTCCTCGCTCTTCTCGCGCATGCCCTCCGCCATCTCTGCGAGGGCGGCCTGCGCTTCGGCTGAGCCGTACTCATTCCGGATGTCCTGGCTGATCCGCATGGAGCAGAACTTGGGGCCGCACATCGAACAGAAGTGCGCCGTCTTGGCAGGTTCCGCCGGCAGCGTCTCGTCGTGGAAGGATTCGGCAGTCACCGGGTCCAGCGACAGTGCGAACTGGTCGCGCCACCGGAACTCGAACCGGGCCTTGGACAGCGCATCGTCGCGTTCGTGCGCGCCGGGGTGGCCCTTGGCAAGGTCGGCAGCGTGGGCGGCGATCTTGTAGGTGATGACCCCGGTCTTCACGTCATCCTTGTTGGGCAGGCCCAGGTGTTCCTTGGGGGTGACGTAGCACAGCATGGCCGTGCCGTAGCGGGCGATTTCCGTGGCGCCGATGGCCGAGGTGATGTGGTCGTAGCCAGGGGCAACATCGGTGACCAGCGGACCCAGCGTGTAGAAGGGCGCACCCTTACAGAGCTCCTGCTGGCGCTCCACATTCTCACGCACCAGGTGGAACGGGATGTGGCCCGGTCCCTCCACCATGACCTGCACGTCGTACTCCCAGGCGCGCTGGGTCAGCTCAGCCAGGGTGTCCAGTTCGGCGAACTGCGCGGCGTCGTTGGCGTCCGCCGTCGCGCCCGGCCGCAGGCCGTCACCCAGTGAGAAGGCGACGTCGTACTTCGCGAAGATCTCGCAGAGCTCGTCAAAGTGGGTGTACAGGAAGTTTTCCTGGTGGTGGGCAAGGCACCAGCCAGCCATGATGGAACCGCCGCGGGAGACGATGCCGGTCACACGGTTCGCTGTGAGGGGCACGTACCGGAGCAGCACGCCGGCGTGGATGGTCATGTAGTCCACGCCCTGCTCGCACTGTTCGATGACCGTGTCACGGAAGATCTCCCAGGTCAGCGCGTTCGCCTCGCCGTTGACCTTTTCCAGCGCCTGGTAGATCGGCACCGTGCCGATCGGCACGGGGGAGTTGCGGATGATCCACTCGCGCGTGGTGTGGATGTCGTCGCCGGTGGACAGGTCCATCACGGTGTCCGCACCCCACTGGGTGGCCCACTGCAGCTTGTCCACCTCTTCCGCGATGGAGCTGGTAACGGCCGAGTTGCCGATGTTGGCATTGATCTTCACCAAGAACGCCTTGCCGATGATCATGGGCTCGGACTCAGGGTGGTTGATGTTGCTGGGGATGATGGCCCGTCCGGCGGCGAGTTCGCTGCGGACGAGTTCAACGTCGCAGTTCTCACGGAGGGCCACGAAGCGCATCTCGGGAGTGATGGTGCCCTGACGCGCATAGTGCATCTGCGTCACGGTCCTGCCTTCAGCCGCACGGCGGGGCACCGGCCTGGCGCCCTTCCATTCGGCGGAAGCCGCGCCGCGGCGCACGGCTGACTTGCCGTCGTCGAGCAGGTTCCGCTCGCGGCCGTCATAGGTCTCCGTGTCTTCGCGCGCCGCAATCCATTCCGCACGGAACGGGGCGAGGCCCACCACCGGGTCGCTGCCGGGGCCGGCCGTGCGGTAAACGCGCAGCGGCTCGTTCTGCTCGCCGTTGGGGGAGGGCTCCAGGGCGATTTCCGTTACCGGAACCCGCAGCCCGTCTCCTTCCAGGTAAGCCAGTGAATGGGACTTCAGCGACTGCGTGACGGCTGCGTCATTCTGGGCTTTTTCATTCTGGGCTGATTCATTTTGGGCAGGGCTCAGCTGTGATTTCTGGGTGCTCAATTTACTGCTCACTTCCTTCGCCGGCATTACCCGGACAGGTTCGACGGTCGCAGGCTGCGTCAGCCTGATCTCAGCCCCTGCAAGGGCACCCGTGTGGTCGTTAGACGAAGCTACCACAGCCACGATTGCCCCTGTCCATCTGTGAAGGGCCCGGTGCGGCGGCCAATTAAGCTGGAACCATGGCGCACATCATCGAATTCAGCGGACCCGTGCTCACTGCGGCGGATGAGGAACGCCGCGGGCTCTGGGCCGTTGACGGGAAACTGACGTTCAATCCGCCGAGCCGGCGGGCGGACACCGTCCTGGATGGCTGGGTCCTGCCCGGATTCGTTGATGCCCACTGCCACATCGGGCTGGGCCCGGCGGGTGCCGTAGACGACGACGTGGCGTACGAGCAGGCGATAACTGACCGCAACGCCGGAACGCTGCTGGTGCGCGACGCCGGTGCCGTGAGCGACACGCGCTGGCTGCAGCAGCGGCCTGATGCGCCCCGGATCATCCGGGCCGGCCGACATGTCGCCAGGTCCCGCCGCTACCTTCGCAACTTCGCCGTCGAAGTCGAACCCGAAGGCCTCGTGGAGGCCGTGCGCAAACAGGCACGGGAGGGGGACGGCTGGGTCAAGCTGGTGGGCGACTGGATCGACCGGACCGCCGGCGACCTCGCGCCGTCATTCCCTGCCGCAGCCGTGCGGGACGCCGTCCGGGCCGCCCACGACGAGGGCGCCAGGGTCACGGCCCACTGCTTCGGCGAGGACACCCTGGATGACATGCTGGACGCCGGCATCGACTGCATTGAACACGCCACAGGGCTCCTGCCCAGGCACATTCCCCGCTTCGCCGAGCAGCAGGTGCCGATCGTTCCCACACTCATCAACATCGCCACCTTCCCCGATATCGCGGCCCAGGCCGAGCCAAAGTTCCCGCGGTATGCCGAGCACATGCGCTCACTCTGGGCCCGCCGCCGGGAGCGGATCATGGAAGCCTATGAGGCCGGCGTCGAAATTTATGCGGGAACTGATGCCGGCAGCGTGATCCGCCACGGCCGCATCGCCGACGAAATCCTTGAACTCCACGCCGCCGGGCTCCCGGCAGCAGCGGCTCTGGACGCCGCCTGCTGGCGTGCACGCCGCTGGCTCGGAGCGGAGGGCGTGGCCGAAGGGGCAGGCGCCGACGTTGTGCTCTGCCGGGAAGATCCGCGTGCCGTGCCGGAGACCATCCGGAACCTCAGCCACGTGGTTCTGCGGGGCAGGACTGTTCACTCGGGATAGGACCCGGGAGGACTAGGAATAAGAGGACTAGGAATAAATTGAAGCTTCAAGTAATTTAGATATGTAGAGGCTGCCGAAATCCGGCGGTCCGGACATTTCGGGAGTATTCAATGACAGCAGCAGACAGCAGCCAGGACTTGCTTCCTGCCGACCTCGCCATGGGCACCGTCATGCTCAAGGTGGGCGATATGAAGCTCATGACCGACTACTACCAGCGCGCCCTCGGCCTCGACGTCGTTGCCGAGCAGGACGGCGGCCTCTACCTCGGCCGGCTGAAAACGCCGCTGGTGCACCTCGCTCCCGCCCCGGGCCTCAATATCCCCGGCCGCGGCGAGGCCGGCCTCTTCCACACCGCGCTCCTGTTCGAGGACCGATCCTCCCTTGCCGCCACCATTGCCAGTGCGGCCCAGTACGAGCCGCAGTCCTTCGTGGGCAGTGCCGACCATCTGGTGAGTGAGGCGTTCTATTTCACCGATCCGGAAGGCAACGGGATCGAACTTTACTGGGACCGCCCGCGCGAAGCCTGGTCCTGGGATGGCAAAAACGTTGTCATGGACAACGTGGCACTGCCGCCGCAGAAGTACCTGCATGACCACCTCACGCAGGAATCCGTGACGGGGCAGCGCGCCGCCGGAGCAGAGGTGGGGCACGTCCACCTGCAGGTGGGCGACGTGCAGTCCGCCCACGACTTCTATGTCGGCACCCTCGGATTCGAAAAGACCGCGGGCTGGCACGGCCAGGCGCTCTTTGTGTCAGCTGGCGGCTACCACCACCACATGGCCATGAACGTCTGGAACAGTCGCGGCGCCGGGCCGCGCCGCGACACCCTGGGTCTCGGCGAGGTCCTCATTGAGGTCCCCTCGGGCAACGACGTCGGCGCCCTTGCCGACCGCCTCAAGGTCGCCGGCGTCGAATCGCACCACACGGGCGCCGAGCTCCGCTTCGAGGATCCGTGGCGGAACCGGCTCCGCGTCGCTGTTAAGTAAGGGCCGCTGTCCGATAAGCGTTGCCGTTTGGTAAACGCCGCCGTTCGATGAACGCCGCTGTTCGAAAATAGGGTTCGCTGAGTCCGGTGCACCCGGTTGGGTTAGGCTGACATTCGAAGGGCCCCGGCGCGGCAGCCGCCGGGCATGCACCGCCGACGGAATGAGGACGAATCCATGGGCTTCACCGAAGTGTTTGTCGCCACCCACAATGATGCCCTCAAGCGGGCAGAGGCGCTGGAAGGCGGCGCTGCTGCCGGAGACGGCATCCGAATCATTGGCATCAGTGATTTTGAGATCGAACAGCTCGGCGACCTCGCCGGCGCTGCGGTGCACGCCGCCGGCGCCGACTACGAGCTCGCCATGGTGGACGTGGCCAGCGACTCCCTGCTCGGCGTGCCCGCGGCGATGGTCCGGACGCTGGCCGAGCTCCTCACCTATGAGTCCGAGGGTGAGGGCAACGTTCTGGACGACGTGGCCGAACGCTGGGCGGCCCTGGACGACATGCCGTTCGGCGCCGGGGAAGCCCGGAAGTACGTTCAGCAGCTGGCGGAGCTGGCCGGTACCGTGGATGAAGCCAGCAGGACCGGCCTCTACGTCTGGTCTTCCTAGCGCGCAATGAGACCGGCGTCCGCATGTCAAGTCGAAATAACGCGGATGATCTGGCACAATAAACAGGTACTCGATCTGCGTGGCCCCTCTCTCCGCGTCTGGATCCTGTCCTTTTCGAACCCCCAAGTACGGCCCGCCCCACGGGTGCAGAACGCGGGTTCAACCCCGTTTCAGAAACAGGAGTGACCACAAAAGTGGCCGTAAAGATTCGCCTCAAGCGCTTCGGTAAGATGCGCGCACCGTACTACCGCATCGTTGTCGCCGACTCGCGCACCAAGCGCGATGGCCGTGCCATCGAAGAGATCGGCAAGTACCACCCCACCGAGGAGCCCTCGTACATCGAGGTCGACTCCGAGCGTGCACAGTACTGGCTGTCCGTCGGCGCCCAGCCGTCGGAGCAGGTTGCTGCGATCCTCAAGATCACCGGTGACTGGCAGAAGTTCAAGGGTCTGCCGGGCCAGGAAGGCACCCTGAAGACCAAGGCCGACAAGGAAGCATTCGTTGCTCCGGAGAAGGGTTCCGTGATCATCCCGGAAGCCATCACCAAGAAGGCCAAGGCATCGGAAGCCCCCGCCGAGGCTGAAGCAGAGACCACCGAGGCTGAGTAAGTTGCTGGCAGAAGCGCTCGAACACCTTGTCCGCGGCATTGTCGACTCCCCTGAGGACGTCAAGGTCAGTGCCAAGAACAACCGCCGCGGGGATACCCTCGAGGTGCGCGTTCACCAGGAAGACCTCGGACGGGTAATCGGACGCCAGGGACGCACCGCGCGTGCACTGCGCACGGTCGTGGCGGCACTGGCGGATGGCGAGCAGGTCAGGGTCGACGTCGTCGACACCGACCGCCGCCGGTAACGCGCCTGCAACGCTTGTCTTAATGTCCGGCCCCTCCACCAGCTAACGGTGGAGGGGCCGGACTGCTTTGGGCCTGGCCCCGCGATGGCCAGCACGCCCGCACAGTCATAACCATGCATCGACATGCATCAAACAGAGGAACACATGCAGCTTCAGGTGGCCCGTATCGGCAAGCCCCACGGAATCCGCGGCGAGGTGACCGTCCAGGTGCTCACCGACGCGCCCGAGGACCGGTTCGTCCCCGGCACCGAGTTTGTGGTGGAGCCGGCCTCGGCCGGGCCGCTCACCGTGCGCAGTGCCCGCTGGAACAAGGACATCCTCCTGCTCGGCTTCCAGGAGGTCGCTGACCGCAACCGGGCGGAGACCCTGCGCGGCGCCAAGCTGTTCATCGAGACCGAGGAGCTTGACGAGGACGACGACGAAGGCTGGTACGAGCACGAGCTCGTCGGCCTTGAGGCCCGCGTCGGTTCGCGGCCCGTGGGTAAGGTCACCGCCCTGAACACCATGCCGGTGCAGGACCTGCTCGTCGTGGAAACCCCCGACGGCAAGGAAATCCTCATCCCGTTCGTGGAGCAGATCGTCCCGGAAGTGAACATCGAGGAGGGCTATGTCCTGCTCACTCCGCCGGCAGGCCTGTTCGAGATCAACGAGGAAGGCGGGGAGGACCCGGAGACCCGGGGCCGGGACACCGCCGAGGACGACGCCGAGCCGGAGGCCAAAGCGTAGATGAGGATCGACGTCGTCAGCATCTTTCCCGAGTACCTGGCCCCGCTGGAACTGTCGCTCATCGGAAAGGCCCGCCAGGACGGGCTGCTGGACCTGAATGTGCACGATCTGCGCACCTTCACCACCGACCGCCACCGCACCGTTGACGACACCCCCTACGGCGGCGGCGCCGGCATGGTGATGAAGGCCGAGCCGTGGGCGCAGGCGCTGGAGTCAGTGGCGGCTGCCCGGCCGGCCGGCGCGGCCAGGCCCGTGCTGATCGTGCCGTCCCCGGCGGGGGAGCGCTTCAACCAGGCGCTGGCGTACGAGCTTGCCGAGGAGGAGCAGCTCGTGTTCGCCTGCGGGCGGTACGAGGGCATTGACGAGCGCGTCATCGAATGGGCGGCGGAACACTTCACCGTCCGCCCGGTCAGCCTCGGCGACTATGTCCTCAACGGCGGTGAAGTGGCCGTCCTGGCCATGGTGGAAGCGATCGGCCGGCTGCTCCCCGGCGTCGTGGGGAACCCCGAGTCGCTCGTTGAAGAGTCGCACTCGGACGGCCTGCTGGAGTACCCGGTGTACACCAAGCCGTCGGTCTGGCGCGACCGGGAGGTCCCGGCCGTCCTGCTCAGCGGCAACCACGGCAAGATTGCGCAGTGGCGGCGGCACGAGCAGTACCGCAGGACGGCGGAACGCCGTCCTGACCTGCTCGAAACGTTCGACGCCGGGTCGCTGCCCCGCGCAGACCGCACCGCTCTCGCTGACCTGGGGTACGACGTCGTCGACGGTCACCTGAGGCGCCGGGATTAACCAATCCGTGCCATATATGGCAAAATTAGTCCTTGTGTCTGCTGGGTCCGCGCCTGCCACAGGGGGAGCGTAGCCAACAGCAAGACACCCCGGTGCTGCCAAACGGTGGCGGGACTGGACTTCAACACTTCGGCGGCGATTCCCGGAATTCTTCGGGCTTGGCCGCCGTGACCCAAAGTGGATGACCTGTGGCGTTCACCAGGAGTGGATCAATGCATATCCTCGATTCCGTAGATGCAGCCTCGCTGCGCACTGACGTTCCCGAGTTCCGCGCGGGTGACACCCTCAAGGTTCACGTGAACATCATCGAAGGCAAGAACTCCCGTGTCCAGGTGTTCCAGGGCTTCGTCCTGGGCCGCCAGGGTGACGGCATCCGCGAGACCTTCACCGTCCGCAAGGTTTCCTTCGGTGTCGGTGTTGAGCGTACCTTCCCGGTGCACTCCCCGATCATCGAAAAGATCGAGGTTGTCACCAAGGGTGACGTTCGCCGCGCCAAGCTTTACTACATGCGTGCACTGCGCGGTAAGGCCGCGAAGATCAAGGAAAAGCGCGACTTCAGCGCCGCCAAGTAAGTCCGACCGGACTTTCACGGCGGGGCCCCAGCCCGTGTCCGGCCAGCGCCGGAACCATCCGCAACAGCGCCACAGGATACGGACTATGGATCAGACGAAACGCCAGCCAGGGAAACCGGGCTGGCGTTTTGCGTTGCTGGCAGTGCTGGCCGCCGTCCTTATCAGCGGGCTGATCCGCTCCCTCTGGCTGGATGTCTATTACATCCCGTCCGCTTCCATGGAGCCGCTGTTCGGGACCGGCGACAGGATCCTGGTGTCCCGCACCGCCTTCCAGACGGAGCCGATCCGCCGCGGCGACGTCGTTGTGTTCGATGGCCGGGGCTCGTTCGCCCCGCTGAACAGCGGGCAGGGTCCGCTGCAGGAAGCGGCGGCCGCCGCGGGGCACTGGCTGGGACTGACCGGCAGTGATACTACATATGTAAAGCGGGTCATCGGCCTGCCCGGCGACCGCGTGGTCTGTTGCGACGCCGGCAACCGCCTCACAGTCAATGGCCAGCCGCTGGTGGAACCGTATCTGTATCAGGGTGACGCCGCGAGCACGCAAAAGTTCGACGTGACCGTTCCGGAGGGCCGGCTGTGGCTGCTCGGTGACCACCGCTCGGTGTCAGCGGACTCCCGAAGCCTGCTGGGGGCGCCGGGCGGCGGCATGGTGCGGGTGGACCGGGTAATCGGCAGGCCGGTACAGATCATCTGGCCGCTTGATAGATTTGCGTCAGTGGCGCGGCCGCCGTTGGCGGCTCATACAACAACAAAGGACGGACAGTAGATGCCGGAAATCGATCCCGGGAGTTCAGAGCCGCGGCAGAGTGCTGCGGGGCCGGGACGGCATGCCGCCCAGGAGCCCGTTTCGGAACCGGCAGTGCCCGGCTCCGGTGCGGCATCACCCTCCCGTTCCGGCTCCCGCCGGCAGGAAAGGAGCCGGGACCGCAACCCCCTCCTGCTGTGGCTGAAGGAAATCGCCACGGTGGTGGTGATCGCCGTCGTGCTGTCCTTCCTCATCAAGACCTTCCTCTTCCGGGCCTTCTACATTCCGTCCGAGTCCATGGTGAACACCCTGGACATCAACGACCGCATCTTCGTGAACCTCCTGGTTCCGGAGCCTTTCGCCCTCGAACGCGGCGACGTCGTGGTCTTCAAGGACACCAAGGGCTGGCTGCCGCCCACCCCGCCAAAGGCCGACGGGCCATTCAGCGTCGTGGAGGACGGGCTGACCTTCGTGGGCCTGCTGCCGGACAACTCCGAGCAGCACCTCGTGAAACGGATCATCGGGCTTCCGGGGGACCGCGTCGTCTGCTGTGACGACGGCGGGAAGATCACCGTCAACGGGGCTGCGCTGGACGAGAAATACGTCAACCCGGCCGAAGTCCCGGCCGTGCGCACCTTCGACGTCGTGGTGCCCGAGGGCAAGGTCTGGGTGATGGGGGACAACCGCAACCACTCGGCGGACTCCCGGGCCCACACAGACAGCAACGGCGGCTTCGTGGACATCGCCGATATCGAGGGCAAGGCAGCAGTGATCGCCTGGCCGATGAACCGCTGGGCCGCCCTCGACAACTACCCGGACGTCTTCAGGAATGTCCCCTCGGCAGGTTAGCCATGTCCGTTGCACCCACCCTTGACTACGAGAAGCGCTTCCTGCCCCGCGGTGCGCGGTTCCTGGCCGGCGTCGACGAGGTAGGCCGCGGCGCCCTTGCCGGGCCGGTAAGTGTGGGAATCGCCGTCGTGGACCTGCAGAATATGGAACTGCTCGCCGACGTCCGGGACAGCAAACTGCTCAAGGCGGCGGACCGCGAACGCCTGGATCCCCTGGTGCGGGCCTGGAGCGTTGCCTCCGCCGTCGGACATGCCAGTGCCCGGGAAATCGATGAACTCGGCATCATGGGCGCCCTCCGGACCGCCGGGAACAGGGCCTGGTTTGCGATCCTCGGCGCCGGCATCACCCCTGACGTCGTCCTGCTCGACGGCAGCCACAACTGGCTGTCACCCGCCGTCCAGCCCTCCCTGTTCGATGAGGTCGTGGTGGATCCCGGGTGCGACGCGCCGGTCCACACGCTCGTCAAGGCCGACATGCAGTGCCTCAGTGTCGCTGCCGCGAGCGTCCTTGCCAAGGTCGAACGGGACCGCACCATGCAGTCGCTGCATCTTGAGTTCCCGGACTTCGGCTGGGACGTCAACAAGGGCTACGGCACCGCCGCCCACCGGGAGGCCATCCGGACCCGCGGCCCCAGCCCCTATCACCGGGTGAGCTGGAACCTGCTGACCGAGTAGCGAAGCGGCTGTCCGGGCAGCGTGGTGCGCGGGTTTCCGCCGCATGGTGCAAGATGGAACCATGAGTGCCGAAGACCTTGAGAACTATGAGACCGACATGGAGCTCCAGCTCTACCGGGAGTACCGCGACGTCGTGGGTCTGTTCAGCTATGTGGTCGAGACCGAGCGGCGCTTCTACCTCGCCAACCACGTGGACCTGCAGGCGCGCAGCGCCGACGGTGAGGTGTATTTCGACCTCACGCTCCAGGATGCCTGGGTCTGGGATGTCTACCGTTCAGCGCGGTTCGTGAAGAGCGTCCGGGTCATCACGTTCAAGGACGTCAACGTCGAGGAACTGCCGCGCAACGAGGAACTCGCGCTGCCCAAGGACGTCGACCTCGGCAACTGAGGCTGTTGCTGCTATTTCTGGCTTCGACTGTTCCTCCACACGCGGTCTTTCCCCGATATTCTCCCGGCCTTTCCACATAGCCCAATAACAGGCTGTTCCGCATGACCAGGCCCCCGCAGGCTGGATGCGGAGGTGGACATGAAAGCCAAGGACATGCTGGGCCGGCGCGGGGAAGAGCTCGCGGCCGAATACCTGGAATCACTGGGAATGCTGATCGTGGAGCGCAACTGGCGCTGCCCCGACGGCGAAATCGACATCGTCGCCCTGGATGGCGATGCCCTCGTGATTGCAGAGGTGAAGACGCGGCGCTCACTCGCCTACGGTCACCCGTTCGAAGCGGTGGGCCCGGACAAGCTCGCCCGCCTGCACCGCCTGGGGTCGGCCTGGTGCCGGGACCATGGGCTGCAGCTGCCCCTGCGCCGGGTGGACGTTATTGCCGTGCTGGACGACGGCGTTGGCGAACCAACCGTTGAGCACCTCAAGGAGGTTCTGTGATGGCCTTGGGGAGAGCCTATTCGGTGGCCCTCGTGGGCCTGAACGGTTACATCGTGGAGGTCGAGGCCGACATCGGCCAGACCCTGCCGGCATTCGTGCTTCTCGGCCTCCCTGATGCTTCCCTCAACGAAGCCAGGGACCGCATCCGCTCGGCGGCGCAGAACTCCGGCATTCCGCTGAGCCGGCGGAAGATCACCGCCAACCTTATTCCGGCGTCGCTTCCCAAGCGCGGTTCCGGTTTCGACCTTGCCATCGCGATGTCGGTGTTGCGGGCAGCGGAGGATATCAGGCCAACGGGGCGCACCGTCTTCATCGCCGAACTGGGACTGGACGGCCGGCTGAGGCCTGTCCGCGGAATCCTTCCGGCCGTGATGTCCGCGGTGCAGGCGGGATTCCACGACATTGTGGTTGCCCAGGCGAATGTGGCCGAGGCGGAGCTCGTCCCCGGCGCCAGGGTCCTGGGCTACCGGACCCTGGCGCGGCTGGTGTTCGATTTCGGGGCTGACCCGCAGGACCTTGTCCTTGACTTCGACCCGGAAGAGGATTCAGGCGGGACCGAGCCGGTGTCCGTGGACACGCCCGTCCCGGACATGTGTGACGTGTCCGGCCAGGCGGAAGCGCGCTGTGCCCTTGAGGTGGCCGCGGCCGGCGCCCACCATCTGCTGCTGATGGGCCCGCCCGGCGCCGGCAAGACGATGCTGGCCGAGCGGCTTCCAGGGCTTCTTCCCGATCTTGGCGACACGGAGGCGATGGAGGTGACGGCGATCCACTCCCTGTGCCAGCTCCCGACATCCGGCGTGCAGCTGGTCCGGCGGCCGCCCTTCGAAAATCCCCACCACACGGCGACAGCAGCGGCGATCATCGGCGGCGGGTCAGGGCTGCCGCGTCCCGGCGCCGCATCACGTGCGCACCGCGGAATTCTGTTCCTCGATGAGGCTCCGGAATACGAACGCAGGGTCCTGGACGCGCTCCGGCAGCCCCTTGAGAGCGGCGAGCTGGTCATCCACCGCTCTGCGGGCGCAGCAGCCTACCCGGCCCGGTTCCAGCTTGTGCTGGCGGCCAACCCCTGCCCTTGCGGCAAGGCCGCGGGGAAGGGCATTGAATGCATCTGCACCCCCTTCATGCGGCGCCGCTACATGTCGCGGATGTCCGGGCCGCTCCTGGACCGCGTGGACATCCAGCTGCAGGTGGACCGCGTGTCGCTGACAGACTTCGGCCAGTCCGGGGGAGCGGAAGACAGCGCAACGGTCGGTGCCCGCGTCCACGCCGCCCGGGAAAGCCAGCTGCAGCGGCTGCAGCCCCTGGGCCTGGAAACCAATTCCCAGGTGCCCGGCCGGATACTGCGCGGCGAGCTGAGACTGGCGTCGGCCACCACCCGGATTCTGGACCAGGCGCTGGAACGGGGCGTGCTCACGGCCCGGGGCTATGACCGCGTGCTCCGGCTCGCGTGGACCCTGGCCGACCTCGGCGGCAGGGAACAGCCCGACGGGAATGACATCGGACAGGCCCTGAGCCTCCGCCAGACCGCCTCGGCAGCGGCGTGAAAGGGATCAACATGCACAACGAGAGACTGGCCCGAGCCGCGCTGTCCAGGCTGATGGAGCCGCAGGACGCCGCGGGCCTGGCCCTGGTGCACGTCGCCGGAGCGGAGGACGCCCTGAGAATAGCCACCGGCCAGGTCGGTTACGGACCGGGGCTGGAACAGGACATTACGGTGCTGCTGGCCGAGCACAGTTCGGTGAACCCGTGGGCTGGCCTTGGTGCCGCACTGCGGCGCTGGGCACCCAGGATTCCGGACCTCGCTCCTGAGCGTGACCTGGCCACCATGCAGCGCCTGGGCGGCCGGATGATCATCCCTTCGGACGGGCTGTGGCCACGGCAGCTTGACGATCTTGGCCTGCACCAGCCGATCTGCCTCTGGTGGCGGGGTGTCGAGTTCGAACTTCCCCCGGCCTCGAAGGCGGTCGCCCTGGTGGGCTCGCGGGACAGCACCAGTTACGGTGCGTCGGTGACCGGCGATCTTGCCTACTCGCTGGCGCAGCGGGGATTCACGGTGGTGTCGGGCGGCGCCTACGGGATCGACGCCCACGCGCACCGGGCCGCCCTCGCCGGCGGATCGGATGCGATGCCGACCATCGCCGTGATGGCAGGCGGCGTGGACCGCTTCTACCCCTCGGGCAACGAGGATCTCCTGCGCGCCGTGGCAAACCAGGGTGCCGTTCTCGCCGAGGTGCCGCCCGGCTCTGCGCCGACGCGCTACCGGTTCCTCCAGCGGAACCGGCTGATCGCCGCTCTTGCATCCGTCACCGTCGTCGTGGAAGCCAGATGGCGGTCGGGTGCCCTAAACACCGCCCATCACGCGGAAACTTTGGGCCGTGCTGTGGGAGCGGTTCCGGGCTCGGTGCACAGCGCCAACTCCGCAGGCTGCCACCGGCTCCTGCGTGACGGCGGCGCCGTCTGCGTCACCGACGCCGGGGAGGTCGCCGAGCTCGCCTCGCCCAGCGGCCAGTCCTTGCCTGACGAAAGGAGCGGCCAGGCGGCCGAGCACGATGGCCTGACGCTCGAGGACCTGATCCTGCTGGACGCCCTCCCGCTGCGGTCCGCCAGTTCGGTCGAAAAACTCTGCACCGTGGCCGGCCTGGGTGCTGAATCCGTGCGCGCGGGTCTCGGCAGGCTGGCGCTGCTTGGACTGGCCGTCTCCGAGAAAGGCGGATGGAAGCGCACCAAGCAATCGACCTAGAGCTGGCAGCGTGCCGTTCCCTGATTCTGCGCCGAATGCTGGGACAGTGGGGGAGTGGAGAAACAGGAATTGCCGGCAGCCCTCGCCCAGGCGGTCACGGGCTTCGGCAGGTACCTGACGGGCGAACGGGCGCGGTCCGAACACACGGTCCGCGCATACGTGGCAGACGTCTCCAGCCTCCTGGGCTACGCGGCCAGTGAAGGGGTCACCGATCCTGCGGATCTCGAACTCGGAACGCTGCGGCGCTGGCTGGGCAGCCAGAGCGAGGCCGGCGCGTCCCGTTCCACACTGGCACGCCGCGCGGCCACGGCGCGCTCCTTCACCGCCTGGGCGCTGCGGGAAGAACTCATTGAAACCGATCCCGCCCTGCGGCTGCAGGCCCCCAAACGCGATGGCTCACTGCCGGGCGTGCTGCAGCAGCAACAGCTCGCCCGGCTGCTGGCCGACCTCAACGAGGCAGCCCAGGATGGTGATCCCCTGGCATTGCGGAACCGGGCGATGGTTGAGCTGCTTTACGCCACCGGCGTCCGGGTCGGCGAGCTGGCCGGCCTGGACGTCGACGACCTCGACCCGGACCGCCGGACCCTGCGGGTGCTCGGCAAAGGCAACAAGGAACGGACGGTGCCTTACGGGCTGCCGGCTGCGGTCGCCGTCGACGACTGGCTCCGCCGCGGACGGGGAAAACTGGCGGCCCCGGACAGCGGACCCGCCCTGTTCCTCGGCATGCGCGGCCGCCGTGTTGACCAGCGGCAGGTCCGCAGCGTGGTGAAGGACCTGTTCGAGGCGCTTGGGGATACCGCCGCCACGGGGCCGCACGCCCTGCGGCACACCGCCGCCACCCACCTGCTCGACGGAGGCGCGGACCTTCGGGCCGTCCAGGAAATCCTCGGCCACAGCAGCCTGGCCACCACCCAGATCTACACCCACGTATCTGTGGACCGGCTGCGGAAGAGCTACCAGCAGGCCCACCCCCGCGCCTGAGCGCCTTTCTTCGGCGCGTCTTCTACAGCGTGTCTTCTACACCACGCCGAATTGCACTGGCGTAATTAGACGGCGTACGGCACAATAAGATCCAAGTTCGGCAACTTTCAAGTTGTGCTTGAAGCACTGTCTCATGCGCCCTTGTCAGCCCGGCAGATAACTTCATAGATTGGCAGGAATCATCCGGCACCACGCGGCGCCCGGAGCAGCAAATATCCCGTCCATGCAGGTCGTTGGGGAAGACGTACCTACAGCTATGGAGGATGGAATGTCTGTTGCAATGACCCGCGGTGTGCTGTTTATTCACTCAGCCCCTACCGCACTGTGCCCTCACGTTGAGTGGGCCATCGGATCCGTCGTGGACAAGCGGACGGATCTGGAGTGGACCGCTCAGCCCGCCGCGCCCGGCATGTTCCGCTCGGAACTGTCCTGGACCGGCGCGCAGGGAACAGGTGCGCAGCTGGCGTCTGCCCTCCGGGGCTGGGCGCACCTGCGCTTCGAGGTCACCGAAGAACCCAGCCAGGGTGTGGACGGCGGACGCTGGTCCCACACGCCTGAGCTGGGAATTTTCCATGCCGTCACGGACGTGCACGGCAACATCATGGTGTCCGAGGACCGGATCCGCTACGCCTATGAGGCCGGCGCCGGCGATCCCTCCGCCGTTTACCATGAGCTGTCGCTTGCCCTCGGTGAGGCATGGGACGAGGAACTGGAACCTTTCAGGCATGCCGCTGAAGGCGCGCCGGTGCGCTGGCTGCACCAGGTCGGCTGACGGGCAAGTTCGATCCCCGCAGGGCTGTCCGCCAGCGACAGAGGCCGCATTCCCCATAGCAATGAAGAAGCCCCCGCCAACCGGCGGGGGCTTCTTCAGTGGTCAAATCGCATCACACGCTGCGGATGGCAACGACCGCGTTGTGGCCGCCGAAGCCGAACGAGTTGCTCAGCGCCACAATGTCGCCTGCGGGCAGATCGCGGGCGGAGGTCACGACGTCGAGCGGGATCTCCGGATCCTGGTTCTCGAGGTTGATCGTGACAGGAGCCTTGCGCTCGTGGACGGCCAGAACCGTGAGGACGGCCTCGACGGCGCCGGAAGCGCCGAGCAGGTGGCCCATCTGGGACTTGGTGGCCGAGACTGCCACGTTGTCGACGTGGTTGCCGAGGGCAGCCTTCAGCGCCGTGTACTCCGGCTTGTCACCCACGGGCGTCGACGTGGCGTGTGCGTTGACGTGGACCACGTCCTCTGCCTGGATGCGGCCGTCGAACATGGCTGCCTTGAGTGCGCGGGTGGCGCCCAGGCCTTCGGGGTCCGGTGCCGTGATGTGGTACGCGTCGGCGGTCACGGACGTGCCGGCCAGTTCGCCGTAGATCCGGGCGCCGCGTGCGATGGCGTGCTCCTCGGCTTCCAGCACCAGTGCGCCGGCGCCCTCGCCCATGACGAAGCCGTCGCGGTCCAGGTCGTAGGGGCGTGAGGCATGCTCGGGATCGTCGTTGCGGCGGGAGAGGGCCTGCATCGAGGAGAACGCCGCCAGCGGCATCGGGTGGATGGCGGCTTCGGCGCCACCGCACATGACGACGTCGGCCTTGCCGGAGCGGATCAGGTCCAGTCCGAGGTGCATGGCCTCGGTGCCGGACGCGCAGGCCGACACGGGGGTGTGCGCACCCGCGCGGGCACCCAGGTCCAGGCTGACAGCTGCGGCCACGCCGTTGGGCATGAGCATCGGGACCGTCATGGGCAGGACGCGGCGGGGGCCCTTCTCCTTCAGCGTGTCCCACGCATCCAGCAGGGTCCACACGCCGCCGATGCCGGTGGCGAAGGCGACAGCCAGCCGGTCGTGGTCGATTTCGGTGATGCCTGCATCGGCCCATGCCTCGCGGGCGGCGATGACGCCGAACTGGGTTGACGGGTCCATGCGCTTGGCTTCAACGCGGGTCAGGACGTCGAGGGCGGGAGTGGAGCACCGGGCGGCGAAGTGGACCGGCAGTTCGTACTTTGAAACCCAGTCGTCCTCAAGGGTGCGGGCTCCGGAAACCCCCTTCAGCGCGTTCTGCCACATCGTGGGTACATCGCCGCCGATGGGCGTGGTGGCACCCAGACCTGTAATGACTACTTTGCGTGTCATGGGATCACTCTCTGTCGGTGCGCCTGCCGTGTCCTGTGCTGCTGGCCGGAGGCCGGAGTGGGTGGCGTGCGGAGGAAGTCTGCAAAAAATTTAGGGTGGTGCATCGGCTGGCCGGTCCGGAAAACGCGGGTCCGGACCGGCCAGCCGGGTTCAGCCTGCAAAGGTTGGTCCCTGCGCAGGCTGGAGCCAAAATACTGGCTGGGGTCTTACTTACGCCTGGGCGCTGGAGATGAAGTCGACGGCGTCGCCGACGGTCTTGAGGTTCTTGACCTCTTCGTCGGGGATGCGGACGCCGAACTTCTCTTCGGCGTTGACGACGATGGTCATCATGGAGATGGAGTCGATGTCCAGGTCCTCGGTGAAGGACTTGTCCAGCTCGACGGCTTCGGGGGCCAGGCCGGTCTCTTCGTTGACGATTTCAGCCAGTCCGGCCAGGATCTCTTCGTTGCTAGCCATTGATGGCTCCTTTTCTTGTTATTGCCGGCAGAGGATGCCGGAAATGGGCAAACCGCGGTTGCGGCTTGGTTATCGGAATTGCTACGGAAGGACGACTACCTGGGCGCCGAAGACCAGTCCGGCGCCGAATCCGATCTGCAGGGCCAAGCCGCCGCTCAGCGCGGGGTTTTCCTGCAGCAGGCGGTGCGTGGCCAGGGGGATCGAGGCCGCGGAGGTGTTGCCGGCGTCGGCGATGTCCCGGGCCACGGTGACGGTCTCGGGCAGCTTAAGCTTCTTGACCATCTCGTCGATGATCCGCATGTTGGCCTGGTGCGGAATGAAGGCCACCAGGTCCTCAGCCTCGACACCAGCGGCGTCCAGCGCCTGCTGGGCAACCTTCGCCATCTCCCACACCGCCCAGCGGAACACGGTCTGGCCGTCCTGGCGGAGGGTCGGGTAGAGCTCCTGCGCCTCTTCGAGGAGCGCGAGGTCGCCGGTGGAGTCAGACCGGCGGGCAGCCAGGCCGAGATCGCGGACGTCCAGCATGGAGCGCGTCATGCCGATGGCGTCCCACTTGCTGCCGTCCGATCCCCACACCGACGGCGCGATGCCGGGGGTGTCCGACGGGCCGATGACGACGGCGCCCGCGCCGTCGCCCAACAGGAACGAGATGGTGCGTTCGCGGTTGTCGATGACGTCGGAGAGTTTCTCGGCGCCGACAACGAGGACGTACTGGGCGGCTCCGGACCGGACCAGCGCGTCTCCCTGCGCCACGCCGTAGCAGTAGCCTGCGCAGGCAGCGGAGATGTCGAAGGCCGGGGCCGGCGTGGCGCCCAGGCGGTCCGCGAGGCTGGCGGCAGCCGAGGGGGTGGCGTACGGGTGGGTCACCGTGGAGACGATGACGGCGCCGAGCTGGGATGCGTCGATGCCTGCCTTCTCCATGGCCTCGCGGGCGGCGCCCTCGGCCATGTCAATCACGCTGACGTCGGCGGGGGCACGGTGCCGGGTGACGATGCCGGTGCGCTGGCGGATCCACTCGTCGGAGGAGTCGATCCACTGGCACACATCCTCGTTGGTGACCAGGACGTCGGGGCGGTACGCGCCGATGCCCAGGATCCGGGCGTGCTGGTTGACCGCGGTCTGCTTCAGTACCGGCGTGCTCATGCCTGTCCTTCCAGTTCTGCAAAGAGTGCAAGGGCTGCGGACAGATCGTCCGGGGTCTTGACCGCAACGGTCTTGACGCCGGGCATGCCACGCTTGGCCAGGCCGGCGAGGGTGCCCGCCGGGGCCAGTTCAATCACGCCGGTGACGCCGCGGTTCACGAGGGTCTCCATGCAGAGGTCCCAGCGGACGGGCCGTGACACCTGGGCGATCAGGCTGGCGACGGCGGCGTTGCCCTCCGTGACCTCCTGGCCGTCGAAGTTGGACAGCAGCGGCACCGCAGGCGCCTGCGGCTGCAGTTCGGGGCGGAGCGCCTCGAGGGCGCTCACCGCGGGGGCCATGTGCGAGGTGTGGAACGCGCCGGCGACCTTCAGCGGGATTACCCGGGCCTTGGCCGGCGGGTTCTCAGCCAGGACCTTGAGCTGCTCGAACGTGCCGGCGGCGACGGTCTGGCCCGCGCCGTTGACGTTGGCGGGCGTCGCGCCGGCGGCCTCAATGGCGGCCAGGACCTCGGCGGGGTCGCCGCCCACCACGGCGCTCATGCCGGTGGGGGTGACGGCAGCGGCCGCCGCCATGCTGTTGGCGCGTTCGCGCACAAACGTCATGGCTTCTTTTTCCGTGAGGACGCCGGCCAGCGCGGACGCCGTGATCTCGCCCACGGAGTGCCCGGCCAGGATGACCGGAAGCGTGTTCAGTTCGACGTCGAACAGCGACTTGGCCGCCACCAGCCCGGCCGCAACAATAAGCGGCTGCGCAACGGCGGTGTCCTTGATGGTTTCCTCGTCGGAGGTGGTCCCGTGCGCAGTGAGGTCAATGCCTGCAATTTCGCTCAGGGAGGCCAGATGGCCTGCTACGGAAGGCAGTTCCAGCCACGGGGCCAAAAAACCGGGGGTCTGTGAGCCCTGTCCAGGGCAGACGATTGCAAGCACGTATCCAGCTTTCCAAATTACCGGGTGATCCATTGGTGTTTCCGTACACCAAGCTCACAGGGTCAGGTTGTAGGAAGTCTACAACGGTTCAGTTCGTGTTCCGCGCGGCAACACGCTCGGCGGCGGGCTTCGGCGGAGTGGACAGCCGCCCCACCACGAGGGCCGCCTGGAGCACAAAAGCCTCCCTCGGGAGCAGCGGATCCCAGCCGGTGACGTCGCAGACGCGCTTGAGCCGGTACCGCACAGTGTTGGCATGGACGAAGAGTTCCCGGGCGGTCGCCTCGAGCGAATGGCCCAGCTCCAGGTACGTGCCGAGCGTTTCCACCAGCCCGTTCGATGCCGCGAGGAGCGGCCGGTAAATGTTCTTCACGAGTGACCGCCGGGCAGCATCGTCCCCGGAAATGACCCGTTCCGGCAGGAGGTCGTCTGCTGCCACAGGGCGGGGAGCGGCGGGCCAGGCCCGTGCGGCGGTGAGCCCGGCGAAGGCCGACTGCGCCGAGCCGCTGGCTTCCAGCAGCGAACTTGCCTCCGCTCCGTAGACCACCGGACCGGGCGCGAACATCTCGCTGAGCTTCACGTACGCCGTTTCCCGGTCGTGCACGCCGCCCAGGATCAGGATGAGGCGGTCGCCCTGGATGCCCACGAGGGCATCCTCCGCGTACCGGCCCGCCATGCGCCGCAGTTCACTCACGTAGCTGGCACTGGGTTCCGACGGTGAGTTCCCCACCATGACGGTGAACCGCTCCTGCGCCTTCCAGCCCAGCGCGGCGATTCGGGAGCGCAGCGCGTCGGTGTTTTCACCGCGGAGGATGGCGTCCACGATCAGGGCCTCGAGCCGTGTGTCCCAGGACCCGCGGGACTCCGCGGCCCGGGCGTACACGTCCGCGGCGGCGAAAGCCACCTCCCGCGAGTACCGCAGAACTGCTTCGCGGAGGGAAGGCTGGTCCGCTTCCGGAGCGATGACCGGCACCTGGTCCTCGACCACTTCCACCACGATCCGGATGAGCTGAAGCGCCTTTTGAAGGCTGATCGACCGGGTCAGTTCCGTCGGGGCAGTGCCGAAAACATCGGAAAGGATCCAGGACGGGGAGCTCGGGCGCTCATACCAGGTGACAAACGCGGCGATGCCGTTCTGCGCCACAAGGCCCAGCGCCGAACGCTCGTCCGAACTGAGCCGGCTGTACCACGGCAGCGACTTTTCCAGCTGGCGCATGGTGGTGGTGGACAACTGACCGACGCTTGCCCTGAGCTTTTTCAGGGTCTCCGTCTTCTCCGGAGTCATGGTTCGGGAAGGCGATTTGCGCGGTGCAGGGGCAGGGGACGGCTCGGGCATAATCCGAGCATACGGTGCCCGCGGGACAAGCTCCATTTTGTGCGAAGGCTACAACTTCGATTGTGCTGCATCACAGCACCTTGCGCACTTCCCGAAGTACGCCAAACGACGACGGCGGCCCCCACCGTTGGGTGGGGGCCCCCCTCGACAGTTGCCAGGCCGGGCGTAAGGGGGCCGGGTGCGCGGGGATATGTCA